>DATGGN010000092.1:0-37050 GCA_035308485.1 Rhizomicrobium sp. | reverse complement strand
GCACGTTGTCGATGAAGCCGGCATCGTGCTCGTCCCACGCGACGATGCGGAACGCGACGTTCTCGGCAATCGGCTGGTTCACCATGCCTTCGAAAATGTAACCGAAATCGCCGTGATCAACGTGATTGCCCTGTACGTCGTAGCTCGCTGCAAACCCGTCCGTATCCGGCTGGTTGGTGATGATTCGGATCGTGCCGGCCTCGGAGCTTGCGCCGTAAAGCGTACCCTGCGGCCCGGCGAGCTGCTCGACGCGCGCGATGTCGTAGATGTGCACATTGAGCGTTCCGCCAATGGTCGTGATCGGCTGCTCGTCAAGATAGACACCGACGCTTGGCAGAGAGCCTGAATGATTGCCGTCGCCGCCCGAAACCACGCCGCGCATGTAGACGTTGGCAAAGCCGGGCGCGCCGTTGCCGGCGCCGGCGCCGCCACTGGCTCCTCCGGGCTGGTAAACCACGCTTGGCAGGTATTTGACGTAGTCGGCAAAGCCGTTGATCTGCAGCTGCTCGAGCCGTTCCGAGCCGATCGCCTGGATGCTGAACGGCACGTTTTGCAGGTTCTCGGCACGCTTTGTGGCGGTGACGACCACCGTTTCGAGCTGGGTTGGCGCAGGCGCGGGCTGGTTGGGCTGTCCCTGCGCAAGCGCAACGGGAACACCCGACAACATGCTCGTCGCCAGCAAACCCGGCATGAGCGCGCGCCGCAACTGGCGCTCGCGCGGCGAATTCCCCCGCATAGTCCCCTGCCCCTTCGATTCCCCCGCGCGCCTGCCTGCCTTTCAGGCCGAACCGGCGCGCTTCAATCGATGTTGGCGGTCCGATCCGCCCCCGTCAATGGCGCCGGCGCCGTCACTCACGCAAAAGGCGCGGGAGCGGGGCAATTCGACAACACGGGCGAAAGCGCGCTCTTCAGCGGGTCGAGCCATGCTTCGTAATGCCGCCAATGTTCGAGGGAGTTCGTGAAGATCGGCTGGCGTACCTGTTCGGAGCTGGCGGTGCGCACGGGTCTCGCGTTCTCGTGGAAACGCAGGCAGGCCTCCTCGAAGGGCAACCCACAATGCGCGAGCAGCCGGCGGACCTCGCCCTCGAAATCGGCCGTCAGTTCCTCGTAGACGACCCGATGAATCCGCCCCGGCAGCACGGCGTCGAAATGCGCCATCAATCTCACGTAATCCGTGTAGTAGCGGCCGATATCTTCGAGATCGTAGCTGAACCCCTGGCCGCGCGCGAAATGCTGTTTGTACAGAGAAAATCCGCAGGCAATCGGGTGGCGGCGCACGTCGATGATTTTCGCCTTCGGCAGGATGAGGTGGATGAGTCCGGCATGCGCGAAATTGTTCGGCATCTTGTCGATGAAGAACGGGCGCGCCAGCCGGCGGTGGATGCGTGTGCGCGCAAGGTACTCGTCGCCGAGCGCCCTCACGGCATGGGAATCCAGATCCGCCAGCGCCTCGGGATAATCGGAACGGTCGCTCCGCTTCATCTTTCCCCCGAGCCGGCGCGCAAGGGAGACGATGTCGGGCAACTCCATCGTGCCCTCGACCAGCGAGTGGCTCGCAAGAATCTGTTCGACGAGAGTCGAGCCGGCCCGCGGAAGGCCGACGATGAAGATCGGGTCCGGCGCGGGAGAGCCTTGGCCGCTGCGGGCGTCGAAGAAGGCCCGCGTGAAGAACGCGCACGATCTGTCCACATGGTCCGCGATCTCGGCGGCATCGTAGTCCAGCGCGAGGCGCCGCAGGCGATTGCCCTCGCGATAGTGCTCGAATGAGTGCGGATAATTCGCGTCATCCTCGAACGCCTTCCCGAGCGCGAAATGCAGATGCCAGCGATCCTCGTCGTTCAGGTCCGGACGCGCGAGCTGCGCCTTCATTGCGGCAATGTCGGCGGGGTCGAAAACGCGCGTTTTCAGATTGGCGAGGCTCCACCAGGCTTCGCCCAGCGAGGGAAGAAGCGCGACGCTTTTCCGGTAGGCGGCTGTACAATCGCTCCGGCGGCCCAGCGCCTTCAGGGCATGTCCGTAACTCATCCACGCCTTTGGCTGCGCCGGCTGGTCTCCAAGGAGCCGCTCGTACTCTTCCACCGCTTTGGCGTATTCGCCGATCTGGCCGAGCGCCGCGGCTTTCAGCGCGCGAAATCCCGCGTTGCCAGGTTCGCCTTCGAGCAGCCGGTCCGCTTCCGCGATCGCCTCGACGCACTTGTTCTGGCGGTAGAGCACCGTCGCGTAATTCTGCCGCGCCATACGAAAATTCGGCGCGAGTTCGAGGCAACGCGCGAGCAGCCGCTCCGCATCTTCGTAGCGGCCGAGGCGCGATCCCGTTTCCGCCAACATGCGGATCGCCGCGACATCGGTTGGATGTTGTTTCAGGAATTCGCGCAACACGCGTTCGGCAACGGCGAGTTTGTTGTCGCAGAGCGCGCGCGCAGCCTCGAGCAGGCGCGGATCGTTGACGGACGCGAGGATGTGCTGCGCGTAAGCCTGATCGGCGCGTTCGGCATCGCCCGCAAGCAGATACAGGTCCCCCAGATCGCGCCAGACGCCGGCCAGTTTCGGGGACAGTGCAACGGCCCGTTGAAGGGCCGCGATCGCACCCGTCGTGTTCCCCAACCTCGCGAGCACCGCGCCAAGCTCGGCATGCGCGGCGGCGTCCTGCTTCTGCGAACGGCATAACGCGTCCAGGATGTCGCGCGCGCCCTCCCAATCCTTTTGTGCGGCGCGGGCTTGCCCGAGCACCAGCAGCGCCTGGGGATTCCCCGGGATCACCGCGAGAATTTCGCGCGCCTGGGCTTCCGCAAGGTGGGGCGTCGCAGCAAGCAGGCGCACGGCCTGGCGCAGCGCCGTCGCAAGCGATCCTGTGGGCGGCGAGGCGGCTTGCGGCAAAGTTTTCAATCCCGAACGGTCAAGCCCCAGAGTGCGGGAGAAACGGTCGTCGCGCCAGCCGCGGCGGGCTCGCGGTCACCGGCCCGCGTTCCATTGCAGGAAGGACGCCGTTCCGGTGCAGTTGGGCGGCAGAGTCCAGGTGGTACTGCCGAGGTTCTTCGGCATGCCGCGCTGCCCGGGATTGAGCATCGCCTGCGACGCACGCATGCCGGCAGGCCAGCTCGATTTGATGAAGGCAAGGACCGCAAGAATCTCCTGGTCGCTCAAGTCGCCCCCGAACGCCGGCATGTACGTCTTTCCGTGCTGCGGGGCCGACGGGAAACGTCCGGTCTTTGTCTTGCAGAACAGGTCCTCATCGGCGTGCTGCCAGGTGTGGCCCGTCGCGTCCTGCGGCGGCGCGCGGCGCCCGGCATATTGATCCATGAGCTGCCATAGCGGCTGCCCCTGCAGCCGCCGCCCGTGACAGGAGGCGCAAGCCGTCATGTAAATCTGCCGGCCCTTCGCCACGAGCGCGGGGTTGTCCGCATCGGCAAAATGGGAAACGGCCGCTGCGGAGGCGGACTGAATCCCGAGAGCAACCACCAGCAGAGCGAGCGTCTTCACCGGATGATTTTTTTCAGATCCTCCGCGATCTTGTGCCCGGGGGCGTCCGGTGCAAGCAGCTTTACGAAATGCCCCTGCGGGTCGAAGACGTAAACATACGAGCTGTGGTCGACCGCATATTCGCCGTGACCGACACTGCGCAGCCGGTAGTACACATGAAAGCTCTTGGCCGCGTCTTCCGTCTCCTCGGGATCGCCCCGCAGCCCTACGATGCGCGGATCGAACGCCTTCAGATAGCGTGCAAGCACGGGAATTTTGTCGCGCGTGGGATCGAGCGTGATGAAAAGAACATGCACGTTCGATGCGCGCGGTCCCAGCGCCTTCAGGGCACCGCCGAGCTCGCTGAGCGTGGTCGGGCAGATATCGGGACAAAAGGTGTAGCCGAAATAGATCAGCAGCCATTTGCCGCGATAGTCGGCCATGGTCACCTCGCGGCCGGAAACGGTTGACAACTGAAATTGCCACTCCGGCGCAGCGTCGAGCCTCGCGGACACAACCGAAACGCTCAGCGCCGCCAGACAGGCGACGAACCATGCTCTCATGCGCAAAACACTACGCTGCCGATGCTTCCCTTGCGAGGCCCCTTCGAAATCCGTTTCCACCGCCTGCGGTACAATCCACCCGGTGGACCTCAGAAAAAATGCTCCGTGGGCGGCAGGTGGAATTGGCTCGCGCCGGGATCATGGCCGGCGGAGTCCTGGTGATACTGATGCATGTTCGCGGGATTTGCGCCGCCGTGCCCGATGTTGCTCCCCGGATGCACGGCATTCAAATGCGGAACGACGGCCATCGGATGGTGCAGCAGATACGGCGACAGCAGTTTGCCGCCCTTGTCCGGCATGTCGGCTTTCTTGGACCAGGTTACGGTCAGGTTTCCGATCGCGAGCTGGCCTCCGACGACGGGATATCCGTAGGTGCATTTGTCGCCGGGATGGCCGTAGTTGTGCAGGATGAACGCGACCGCGGCAATGTTCGTGAAATCACCCGGTTGCCCGAGCGTGGCGAAGTTCACATATTCGCCGGTAAAGCTGACTTTGAACTTGTCGTCGGCCTTGGGATAGAGCGAGTGGTTCTTCTCGGTGTAGCTCATCACTTCCCACGTCGCGTTTTTGCTGAACGACGAGGCTGCGTTCATGCTGTCCAGCGTGAACGTATGCTTGCTTGCCGATTCCATGAGGCCGTACTGATAGACCACGCCCAGCGAGGTGGCGTCCGACATCGCGGTCTCGTTCTGGTAGCCGGTGTTGCACCAGCCGTATTGATAGCCAAAGCCGTTCGGACTGGTCCAGGTCGTCGCGTTCATGTACAGAAAATTGGCGAAGAACTGGAATCCGCCATAGCCCTCGTAATAACTCATATAGTTGTAATAACCGGGCATTCCCGCAAAGTTCAGGATCACTTTGGTATCTTCGTGCATGTCTCTTATCCCGGAGCCCACATGCCCTCCTACTGCAAATCAGTCGCAAACGCAAAACGGAACTTCAGGTGGTGCTGAAAAAACGGGAGCATCGCCCGGAGGGTGGCGACCAAGGAGACACGGGCGATGCGAAGCGCGCGCACCCGCCGACGCGCCTGCAGCGCTGGGCGGAGCCGGTCCGGCGATACGAGCGGCACCTCTCGGCCGCGGCGATGGTCATCGGCTATGTGGTCGACAACTTCACCTTCGGACGCGTGGACCGTCCCGGCGCACATGTGATCTTTTCCGGCTATCTCGCCATCGCCGTCGTTTCGATTGCGCTCGGTCACTGGCTGCAGGGACGAAAGGATCGCGAGGCAGCGCGCGCAGCCGCGGAGGGACCGGACGGGACGGCAGAATCCACACCGCAGGCGGAGCGGCGGTTTCGTCTCCGCGTGTGGCTGCCGGCCGCCACGCAGTTTGCGCTCGGCGGCCTGTGGAGCGGCTTCCTGGTTTTTTATTCGCGCAGCGCCGTTCTCGCGGCGTCGTGGCCGTTTCTGCTGCTGCTTCTGGCATTTCTTGTCGGCAACGAAGTCTTCCGGCGCTACCACGCGCGGCTCGTCTTCGTCTCGCTGCTGCTTTTCTTCGCCCTGTACTCCTATTCGATTTTTCTCGTGCCGGTTTTCACCCACGCGATCGGGCAACGCACCTTTCTGGCGAGCGGCGCCTGTGCGATCGTCGGCTATTATTTCTTTCTTCGCCTGCTCTGGGTTCTCGATCGCGAGCGCTACCGCCAGTCGCGCTGGGAGATCATCGCCGGCGTCGTGGCGATCACCGCCGCCATGAACCTGTTCTACTTCACGCGCGTTCTGCCGCCGCTGCCGCTCGCGCTTTCGGATGTCGGAATTTATCACGGCATCCGCCACACGGGCGCGACCTACCAGGTCCAGGAAGAGCCGCAGCCCTGGACGGTGCGATTCGGTTTCGCGAGGCCCGTGGTGCATGTGGCCCCGGGTGAAAAGCTTGCCCTCTACAGCGCCGTCTTTGCACCCATTCGAATGAGCACGCGCATCACGCATCGCTGGCAGCGGTGGGATGCGCAATCGAAACACTGGCAGACGCTGTCGCAGGTTTCCTTCGTGATCTCGGGCGGCCGCGAACACGGGTACCGCGGTTACTCGCTGAAATCGGGTCCGCGCGCGGGCAACTGGCGGGTCAGCATCGACAGCGCGGATGGTCGTCTTATCGGGCGCCTGGCGTTCGATGTTGTATCCGTCGGGCAGCCGGTGCCTACGGTGGCGAAAACACTGCAATAGATCGCGGGTAAGCGTGCACTTCGAGCACTACAATTTCGTGCGGCTGCATAAGAGCCTCGGGGTTACGCCTGCTATGACAGCGGGTGTTTCTGATAGGCTGGGCCGCCCGGTTATGACTTTTGGTGCAATCGACTTGGGACTCCGCTTCTAGTCCGTCTGATCGGCGGCGGCCTGCTGCTGATTATCGGCGGAGCCCTTGCGGCCCTCTCCGACCTGGCGAAATGGCTTGTAGTGTGGCAGAGCAATTCAAATCAGGGGGACGCAGATGAGGCTTGGCGCACTCACGCTGGTAACAGCCTTATCGGTGTTTGTTGCGCGCGGCAGTTTTGGCGCTGGCGACGAACAATCGAAATCCGAGCCGGCGAGATGGCATACCCGTTCTTCGCTAGTCATTTCGGCAAGCGGCGATCATTCAATGAATCTGATCGCTGGCTATACAGCCATAGATCATCCCCATACGTTCGCCTGCAAGAGCAGTTCCGGTTGCCTCATCAGTTTCGCGCCTTCTATTCAGTTGGTCGAGGGGAGTGCCTTTTTGTGGGCCTGTGGATTTGTGGATGGTGCGCAGGCCAAACCGAAGTGCGCCACATATGATGACGACAATGTTCTCAGTCCGCGCCAGCACGCATTGGTCGGTCAGGGCGAGCACACGCTGCAAACGATGGTTTACTCGGAATATGGCGCCGGCATCGTGAGTGAATGGGAAACCGATTATACAATTTATGAGCTGGGCAACTAGGATTTCCGTTTCGCCCTTGCTGCATTGCGGATTGGCTTGGTCGCGACGGCAATGTCCACCGTGCGCTCGAACCGCTGCCGCGCATCCGGGTAAACGTCGGCGTCCGTGGATGACTGCGCTGCCGATTGCGTGGCGCGACTCTTTCGATTGCCGCGTCTTCAGGATCGCGTCCTGTCCTTCTATCCGACTCTTTTCTCCAACAACGCGTTGGTGCTCGCGCTTCGCATCTATTGCATGGCGAGGCGTTGTGATAAGCGAAACCGATGACCGGCGGAGTGCCCATGTTCAATTGCGCGAAGTGCCCGGGCTACTGCTGCTCTTACGATCTCATCCCTCTCACGAAGCGCGACGTGGAACGCCTTGCCGCGCATTTCGGCCTCGGTTTTCGCGAAGCGAAGAAAAAATTCACGGTGGCGCGCGACGACGAAAAATACGCGATGCGGCGAAAGCAGGATGAAATCTTCGGCATGGTGTGCCGCTTCTTCGATACAGAGAAGCGCTGCTGCACGGTTTATACGGCCCGGCCTTCCACCTGCCGCACCTATCCCGGAGGTCGCTGCGGCTATTACGATTTTCTCTGCTCGGAACGGAACCGGCAGGACGACCCGGAATTTATCGCCACAACCTGGAGCCGCTGAAGCCGGTCCGGGCGCTCGCTTTTCGCGCTTCCCCGGTTGCGGTCCGGCAGGAAATGCGCGCAATATAGGTCGGTATGGGCGCCGTCCTCATGGCCGGTGTGGTTTGGCGCATCCAGGTGTTATCCGGCAGGGTTCGATGTCGATCTCATGGCTGATTTAGAAAACGACAGTTCGCGTCCTCTGGCGATGGCTTCGACCAAGGGAACGATTAAGTGGTTCAATACGACCAAAGGCTACGGCTTCGTTACACTTGAAAACGGCAGCGACGCGTTCTGCCACGCATCGGCGCTGGCCCAGGTCGGCGCGACCAACGTGCCGCCGGGCGCAACGGTGGTTTGCGACCTGCAGGACTCGCCGCGCGGATTGCAGGTGGTTGCCGTGCACAGCATCGACACGAGCACGGCCGAGCAACAGCCCTCGCGCCCGCCCCGTCATGGCGGCGGCGGCCGCTTTGGCGGGGGCGACCGGTTCGGCGGCGGCGACCGGTTCGGTGGCGGCGATCGGTTCGGTGGTGGAGATCGGTACGCCGGCGGCGATCGCTTCGGCGATCGGTACGGCGGCGGCGATCGCTTTCATGGCGGCGACCGCTTTTCCTCGCATCGCGAGCGCGGCGGCGACGCCGGGCCGCCCGGTGTCATGGTCGAGGGAAAGGTAAAATTCTTCAACGATCAGAAGGGCTTCGGCTTTGTCATGCCGGAGAATGGCGGGGCCGATGTCTATGTTCATGCGAGCGCCCTCAGGCGGTCTGGCCTCAGCGTGCTGGCGCCTGAACAACGCGTCCGCTTCTCGACGCGGCAGGGGATGAAAGGCGTCGAAGTCGACCGAATCGAGGCCCTCTAATACGGCTGTCACACCGCTGCTGGTCCACGGGGTCCAGACCAATCGCGCACCTGACCTTTCGAATCACACGAACTCGCCATGGGCGGCCAAGCCGCCCACCCAGTTGGGCGGTGACGATTTTCCTGGATGCCGGGTCTTGTCCGGCCATGGTGAGCATTGGGAAGGGATTTCGCCCGACAGAATCACGCCCCCGCCGGGCAGCTTTTGCGCCCGGTAACCACTATTTTTAGAGCCCTGAACCGCGGCAATCCCGGTCTGCGCCGGGCGCGGAGCGATTTTGGGCCAATCGGCCTTGCAATCCCCAAATTCCAAAATCATATACGGCGCGGCCCTATATCGGGCCAACATAACGCGTCGGGGCGTGAATCATGGATGTTCGCACCATTTGCCTGGGGCTGCTTACGCATGCCGATGCCACGGGCTACGAAATCAAAAAGCGGTTCGAGGAAGACGGCTTCGGCCATTTCGCCGAGGCGAGCTTCGGCTCAATTTACCCGGCGCTCAGCCGGCTTACCGAGGAAGGACTGGTTTCGGTAAGGGAGGAGGCGCAGGAAAAGCGTCCGGACCGAAAGGTCTATTCGATCACCGACAAGGGCCGCACCCGCTTTCTCGAGGCCCTGAACCGGCCCGTCCAGGAGGATCGCAACCGCTCGGCATTCGCTTTTGCGATGCTGTTTTCCCACCTCCTGCCGCGCGAACGCGTACACGCGCTGCTCGAGTCGTACATCGCCGACAAGGAGGCCCGCCTTGCGCGGCTGAATGCGCATGCATCCGAAGTGCACAGCCCCGGAGAGCTGTTTGTGAACGGGCTGGGCCAGACCATTTACGCCGCCATGCTCGATTACCTGCGTGCCCATCGCAGCGGATTGTCCGCCTGCGCCGAGGCCGCGGAATAGGAAGGACGGAATGTTCCGCAACGTCATTGCCAATCTGCGCGGGTTCTGGGAGCGCGTGCAGCCGGGGTTCTGGCGCCGCATGAAGCCAAGCTATCGCGCCGCGACCGCAATCACGGTGCTGGTCGCGCTCTGGCTCGGCTCGGGCATTCTCTCCGGAGGCGCAGCCAAACACACCGACGATTCGCAGGCAAAAGCCAACGCGCTGCCCACCGTTCAGGTACAACGGCTCGCGGCGAGCCCGCGCGCCGCCCTGGTCACCGTGCGCGGACGCACGCAGGCTCTGCACTCCGTCGACGTCAAGGCCGAGATCGACGGCGTCGTACAGGCGCTGCATTTCGAGAAGGGGGATTTCGTCAAGGCCGGCCAGGTTCTTTGCGAGCTGAAGACGAACGACCGCGCCGCCAAGGTCGACCAGGCGAAAGCCCAGGTCGCCGAGACGGAAGAAAAATACAACGCCAACCTGGCCCTCGAGAAGCAGGGTTATCTGGCAAAAACACTCCTGGCCGAATCGGAGACGGCGCTCGAAGCGGCGCGCGCGGCCGAACGCACGAACGAGATCGAACTTCAGCGCACGGTGATCCGCGCGCCCTTCGACGGGCTCGTCGACGATCGCTACGTCAATATCGGCGATCTCATGCATGACGGCGACAAATGCGCGATGCTGATGGCGCCCGAGCCGTTCCTCGCGGTCGGCGCCGTCTCCGAGCAGGACGTGGGCAACATCAAGGTCGGCGATCCGGCGACCGCGACGCTCGTCACCGGCGAAACCGTCGCGGGACACGTACGCTTCGTGGCCGACCACGCGGACCCCGGTACGCGCACGTTCCGCATCGAGGTCGAACTGCCCAATCCGTACGCCAAACTTCGCGACGGCGTCAGCGCCGACATTCACATCCCGGTGAAGAACGTCGTAGCGACGAAGATTTCATCGGGGATACTGGTGCTGAACGACAGCGGCGTGGTCGGCGTGCGCGTGGTCGAGAATGGAATCGTGCACTTCCGCCCCGTGCAGATCGTGTCGGACGGTCCCGACGGCATGTGGGTGACGGGGGTGCCGACCGGCGCCGACGTCATCACGGTCGGCCAGGAGTTCGTGAATGAAGGCTCCCATGTGAAGCCGGTGGTGACGGGAGCGCGGGCATGAAAAACATCATCACCTGGGCGGTCAGGAACACGCGTCTCGTTCTGGCCGCGTTCGTGGTGACGCTGATCGCCGGCGTGATCGCCTTCATTTCCATTCCGAAGGAATCGGATCCGGACATCCCGATTCCGTACATCGTGGTCCAGGTCTACTACCCCGGCATCAGCCCCGAAGACAGCGAACGTCTGCTGGTCAAGCCGATGGAGAACTACCTCCGCTCCATCCAGGGCCTGAAGGAAATGACGGCACGCGCCTATCAGGGCGCGGCCGTCATCATCATGGAGTTCGACGTCTCCTTCAACAAGGACCGCGCCCTCGCCGACGTACGGGCGCAGGTGGACACCGCGCGCGCCGAGCTGCCGCCCGATGTGCAGCAGCCCACCGTCGAGGAAATCAGCACGAGTCTGTTCCCGGTCATATCGGTCGCCCTCTCCGGCGACGTCCCCGAACGCACGCTCTTTCACCTCGCGCGCGACCTGAGCGACCAGCTCAAGACGATTCCGACCGTGCTCGACGCGCAGCTCTCTGGCACGCGCGACGAGATGCTCGAGATCCTGCCCGATCCCGCGAAGCTCGAAAGCTACGGCATCACCCAGCAGGAAATGTTCGACGCGATCACCAACAACAACACGCTGATCGCGGCCGGTGCGATCGACACCGGGCACGGCAATTTCGAAGTGAAGGTGCCCGGAGTCATCGACAATCCCGAAGACGTTCTCAATCTGCCGATCCGCGCCAATGCGGACGCGACCGTCACGCTCAAGGACGTGGCCCAGGTCCATCCGACCTTCTACGACGCGACGACGTTCACCACCATCAACGGCAAGCGCGCGATCGCCATCGACGTGACCAAGCGCGTGGGCGCGAACGTCATCGCCAACAATCTGGCGGTGCGCCAGATGCTGGCGGCGGCACAGAAATACTTCCCGGCCGGCGTACACGTTTCCTTCGTCGGCGATCAGTCGACCGACATCCGCGACCAGCTGGGTTCGCTCTCCGACGCCATCGTTCTCGCGATCCTGCTCGTCATGATCATCGTCGTGGCGGCGCTCGGCCTGCGCTCCGGACTTCTCGTCGGCGTCGCCATCCCGACCTCGTTCCTGATGAGCTTCCTCGTCATTCAGGCCGAAGGCTTCACCCTCAACTTCATGATCATGTTCGCGATGCTGCTCTCCGTCGGCATTCTCGTCGACGGCGCCATCATCGTGGTCGAGTACGCCGACCGCAAAATGACCGAGGGGCATCCGCCCAAGCTGGCGTTTGCGGAAGCCGCGCAGCGCATGTTCTGGCCCGTCGTCAGTTCGACCGCGACCATGATCGGCGCCTTCCTGCCGATGTTGCTGTGGCCCGGGATCGCCGGCGAGTACATGCGGTTCTTCCCGATCACGCTCATCGTCGTGCTGTCGTGCTCGATGGTGGTTGCCCTCATCTTCCTTCCGGTGCTCGGCGGATTCTTCGGCCGAAAGCCGCACCGCGACGAGCAGCACGAAAAAGCCATCGAGGCGTCGGAAACCGGCGACTGGCGCGACATCCCCGGCGTCACCGGCTGGTACGCCCATCTCGCCGACTGGATCACCCGCAATCCGGGCAAGATGATGGGGGTGGCGGCCGCCGCGACGCTGACCGTGCTGCTGCTCTTCGTCTTCCACAATCACGGCACGGAATTCTTCGTACAGACCGATCCGACCGAGGCGACCGTGCTCGTTTCCGCGCGCGGCAATCTGTCGGCCTACGAAAAGCGCGACCTCGTCATGAGCGTCGAGCGCCGGATCGAGAACGTCGACGGCGTCGACTATATCTACGCCAATTCCGGCGGCAATCCGTCGAGCCTCAACACGCCGGTCGACAATATCGGCCGCATCACGGTCGAGCTGAAACCGTACGGCCAGCGCCGTCGCGGAGACGCGATCCTCGAGGACATCCGCAAGCGGACGGAAAACATGCCGGGGATCAAGGTCGAGGTGCGCAAGCCCGACAGCGGTCCCGCCACCGGCAAGGACGTGATGATCGATGTCAATTCCGACGACTACGTTGCGCTCGGGCAGGTGACGGACAGGATCCGCCGCCACCTCGACGGCATGTCGACGCTGCGCGACATCGAAGACACGCGCCCGCTGCCCGGCATCGAATGGGATCTGAAAGTGAAGCGCGACGTGGCGCAACGCTTCGGCGTCAGCACCCAGGCGATCGGCGCCGCGGTCGAGCTCGTGACCGACGGCATCTTCGTCGGCCGCTACCGACCGGCGGATTCCACCCGCCTCGTCGATATCCGCGTGCGCTATCCGAGCCAGGACCGCGGTATCCACGCGCTCGACAATGTACGCGTCGCGACCAACAACGGCATGGTGCCGATCAGCACCTTCGTCGAGGTCAAACCCGCGCCGCAGGTGAATTCCATCGAGCGCATCGACGCCCATCGCGTGTACCATGTGCGCGCCAATGTGAAGCCCGGCGTCAACGTCAACGCCGAAGTGAAGAAAATCCAGGACTGGCTCGCCACCCAGAACCTGCCGCGCGACCTGCGCGTCACCTTCAAGGGATCGCAGCAGGATCAGCAGGAAGCGGGCGCGTTCCTGGTCAAGGCCGCCTTCATGGCGCTATTCCTGATCGCGGTCGTGCTGCTCGCGATGTTCAACAGCTTCTATCACGCGAGCCTCATTCTCCTGGCCGTCATCCTCGCGATGATCGGTTCGCTGCTCGGCATGGTGGTGATGGGCCAAGCCTTCTCGATCATCATGACCGGTACAGGCCTACTTGCGCTTGCGGGAATTGTCGTCAACCACAATATTGTGCTGATCGACACGTACCACAAGCTGCTCGATTCCGGCATGGATCCGATCGAGGCGGTGATCCGTTCGAGCGCGCAGCGTTTGCGCCCGGTGTTCCTGACCACGATCACGGCGATCTTCGGCCTCCTGCCGATGATGGCGGCGGTCGAGATCGATTTCGCGACGCGCCACGTCACCGTCGGCGATCCGTTCGCCATGATGTGGATGCAGCTTTCGACGGCGGTCGTGTTCGGGCTCGCCTTCTCGAAGGGCATCACGCTCGGCCTCGTGCCGGCGCTGCTCGCACTGCCGCACCGCGTGCGCATCACCCATCACGGCTTCTGGTGGATGGTGGCGGAGATGTTCCGCAAGCCCTGGCGTGCGCTTCGCCACCGCTTCGGCCGCGGCCCCGAGCGGGTCCCCGCGCCGCACGCCCAGCCGGCGGAGTAGCCGGAATCCGGAAACGGCCCTCATGCTGAGCTTGTCGAAGCATGAGGGTTCGGCCACCTGCCCGACGGTCCGCACCAAATTCCGGCACCGTGCGTCGGCCTTGAAAACCGGAGCCGCGCTTGCGATAACGGCCCGTCTTGGACGCGGGCGTAGCTCAGGGGTAGAGCATAACCTTGCCAAGGTTAGGGTCGCGCGTTCGATTCGCGTCGCCCGCTCCAAAATTCCTTGAAAATGCAGTGACTTAGCGGACGGCCCAAGGCGGCCGTTTTCGCCGGGGGAGCGGCGCGTAGCAACCCCGCGAGAGGATTTGACACTCCGCTGAGGCGGTGACCTACATTGGAATGGTTTCGCTGCGCGGGAGGGATCATGCAACGGCAGTTGGGCATCGTGAGCGCGATGGTTGTCTCACTATTCGCTACACCCACCACCGCCTCTTCTTACTGTCCGAGCACGCCACCCAGCCTTTCTCCCCTCACCGATTGCTATGGAAACGCCCTGAAGCAAAACGCTAAGGGCCAGTACGTCGTCACCGATATTTGCGGGCTGCAAACCATTCCCTCAGGCACGACATCATCTTTCATCTTGGCTCAAAATATCGACGCTACCTGCACGTTGAGTTGGAATGGCGGCGCGGGTTTTTCACAAATTGCAGGCACCTTCTCCGGGTCGCTCGACGGTCAAGGCCATTGGATCAACGCACTTACGACAAAATCGTCGGGGATATTCGCTTACGTGGGGGTCGGTGGGGATGTTGCCAACCTCGCGTTATCTCAAACGGCAATTGAATCAACCTCAGTCACTGGTGGAGCGCTGGCCGCCGATAACGATGGATTGATTGCCAATGTTTACGTGAGTGGTTGTGTCAGCGAGGGACCAAATTGCAGTGCTGGAAATGGCTATAATTTCTTAGGAGGGATCGTCGGCAGAAACGGCTTAAATGCCGACGGAACACTCTTGAACGTCCTCTTCAATGGAGTCGTCAGTAATGTTGGGCCGACGGGCGGCGTGGTCGGTGTGAATGAAGCGACGATACAGAATGCTGGTTCGAACGGCGCCATAGAAGGAGGCGGCGACGCAGGAGGGTTAATCGGGCAAATGGACGAAGGGGACGTGGAGAGTTCCAACGCCTCGGTTAGCTTTCCGGGTGGTGGCTTCATAGGTGATTTCTATGGGGGCATGATAGCCAATTCATATGCCAGCGGTCGTGTATACGAAGGTGGGTTTGCACAGGACGCGGAGAATCTCTGCGGGGACTGTGATCTAATAACAAGCGCCTACGCTGTGGGAGTTGTTAGCGGACTCGGAGATTCCATTGGAGGCTTCTCTGGGCTAGAGCGTGGTTCGAACTACGCGAACTCCTATTGGGATAAGAAAACGAGCGGGCAAAAATATGGAACGGGTGAGGGTAATGTAGGGGGCGTCACGGGGCTAACAACAACCACTTTCAAGTCTAGGCTGCCGACAGGTTTTGATCCAAACGTCTGGAGTCAGGTTTCAGGCGTGTCGTATCCATTCAATATCGCGTTTAGCTGCTCTTGGGGCGGCTCAGAGGCAGAAAACTGTACGTTGCCGTCTATCACCATTCCAGGGTTTCCGCTTCTCGATCCTGCTTGCACTGATCCAAATGGCGACAATTTCTTTTGCCTCGTAGTCCCACCAATTCAATCGTTTTTCGAGCCTCCATTGGCTCAGCTTACCGCGAGCAAGGCCGATTTCAAGAAATTCGCCGGCGTGTACACAATTTTGCCCATAGGGCAGCTGCAACTGTTTCAGTACAGTTCGTATGCGAACGCGGAGACCACTGTCGAGGACGACGCGGGCAATAAGTACCCGGCCGCACAGTTGGCCTGCTTCGGAACAGTTCATACTATGCTCGCGCGGCTCGTAGGAGCCGTGTACCCCAACGCCAAGGTTGTACCGGATAAAGGCGTTCCGAATATCTGCCACGCGAAGGAACTGGCTTCGAATGTGCACATCGATTGCCTTCTCGAAGATAGCAAAGATCTTAAAGTAAAAGGCTTGGCAATCTGGCCATCCTCTCTGCAAAAGTATGTAACAATCGGAACTTACGGCGCTCTGAGCGATTCTAGCGCGGAAAGCATCCTTGAAGCCGGGCAGCAGCTAATTGTCCATGGGACGACTGGCGGCCTTGTACACGTAATGCTAGGGACGTCCGTGATTAAAGACACATCGGGCAACGTTATCCGGCTGGTTGCGAATGATCCGGAATTGGGGATGCAGGTATTTATTGACATGAATCCGCAGGACGTCGCCTACCATATGGCGGTGCTTCACCCGACGGGTACCGGTGACCCTAACGAGTACGCGAATATCAGTGGGTTCAATTTCAATGTGGATACGTACGCTGCGGTTACCTGGAATACCACGACATCTCGAAAGGTGACAGAGAGACCTCTTTAATGAACGGGACAAAGACTTAGAACTAGCAGTTCCACTAGACGCTCATACCCGCTGCCGCGAAGGACAATCCGCTTCATTCGGACGTACTAAAGGAGGAGCCGCCGGACCGGCCTTGGCTCGGCCTAGCTTGCCTGTTGCTTGTTCGCCTCCGCCGGCAACGAGCCCCGAAGCAACAGCTTTGCGACCACTGCGGAAACCTGATTCTCGTATCCGCCGTCGGACATTTCCTTGAGTCGTTGCCGAAGCCAAGCTTCGTCCCAAAGCTCCCAACCTTCTGCCGCGAACCGCGCTTTCAGCCCCTCGCGATCGGCAGGGGAAGCGATGCGACCGCAAGCAAGGCAAAGCTGTACGGTTGCGGACGGTAGGCACGCGCCGGATTCGACAAGTTGCTGCCGCAAGCGGCCAAAGACGACGTCGCGCAATATCGGCTTGTTGTAAAGCTTGTACCGCGTCGAGTCTGTGTGATTCGCATCGAAGCCGCTTAGCTTTACGCCGGGTGAGTCGAGATAACTCTTGCACTCCACCACCTGAAGGCGGTTGTCTTTTGCGCGGTAGCCGACTACGTCGAGCTCCCATCTAGGCGAAGATGGTATTTCGATTAGGCGTTTTTCCTCCTTTGTCAGCTCAACCTTTACAGACGTGCGTACCCAGTAGCCCTCTCGCCAGAGAATCTCGGCTACCACTTGCTCGAAGGCGTCCATCGCTCAGCCCAATGACGTCGAGAATTTTTGGTTGGGGCTCAGCGAAGCCGCAATCCCGAGCCACGCCCTCACTTCCGGCGAACTGTTATTAGTTCCTACCCACCAACCATTTTCGAGTTGGACTGAATACTTGTCCGCTAGATTTCGGTCACGGAAGAGCCAGTACTTGTCCTTTGCCACGATCCGCTTCGTACGCTTCCTAACTTTCGACAGATTTTCCATGAGCTGAGGGTCCGCAGCGGCCAACGCGGTTAGTGACTGCAACAATAAAGCCTTCACTGAATGGCAGCCCACTCGGTTCCCGTTGATTTCGTACCAATAATCTCCGGTAGCTCGCGCGCCTCCCAGACTTAGGGCAGGTGGAATGATCTGCGTCGGCGCGACAGCATCCAGCGGTTGGATGGTCTCGGTTTTCAGATCAATAGCAACGGATGACTTGAATGGGTCGGCACCAAGTTCGAGCCGCTCATTACTGACGACCCGGAGGTGCATTTGCCCCCTCGGATCCGCCTGTTTGATGAGCGAAATCAGCTTTGGGCTCTGGATGCTAGCGGCAATATGGACGGCCATGGGTCATTCTCCTTGTCTTTCCTTCCGCCTTATAAGGAAGGTTCTTATCCGCGTCAAGAGCCTTACCTTCAAGAACCTTCCCGCTGGAACGACGCGCGCGTATACGTTCTTCTATTGTTCCCATGGCGCCGCACTTGGTGTGCGGCAGGTCATAATCGCTTATCGATCGAACGCTCAGTCGAAGCATTTGTACGAAAAGATGGTGGCCGTCTCATTATCAGTGCGCGATCCGGCCGACGCCGCACACTGCCGACGCCTTTTGAGGGCGTACTATGTACTGGAGGCTCGTTCGCTTTTTCCGTTGCGACTTGACGCGATGCTTCCTCCGTTCTTGCGTAAGGGGCTAAAGCGACCTCAACTAATCATGCGCTGGATTCCAAGAGATGGGGCAGCTATGCGCCCGAAGGAAATATCACTCCTAATTTTGACCTTGTACGGGCCGGTCCGAACTTGATCGCTATGTGATTTGCCACGAATCGGCCCACGCATTCTACGCCGATCACGGCGAAGAGTGGCGTGAACTCCTTTCGAGTATCATGCTCGACTGGCAGGACAGAAAATTTCAGCTTGAGATGCTGCTACGCTGATTGAGGAGGCCGACCGGGCACGGACAGTCGTGATAACGGAAGTGCATTCGCATTCCCAAAGCGTAACCGTGCGGAACAAAGCCACCCATTCTCACACGCTCAAAGCAATGGCGATTGCCTGATCTTCGGAAAGCCGGGCGCCCAATCGGGACAGCTCGGCGACCTCCCGATCCGGCAAAGCGTCGCGCAACAGCAAAGTTGTGCGCTCCATCGCGCAGCGCCCCATCGGCTCGCGCTGCCGGTCGAATTTTCGATGCACCGAGTCGGCATAGCCGGCGATGAGTGCGGCATCCCTGGCGCGCCCGTGAAGGGCGGCACACAGGCCAAGGTGGTCGAACAGCCAGAACAACCTGCCGTCGTCCCGAAGGCGTGGTACGGCCTCGCGAGCCGCGGCCATTGCCTCCTTCAGGTCGCCTCGTCTGGCAAACGCGGCGGCGAGGATGCCGAGCGCAAATCCGAGCAGATCGGAATGACGCGTCGCGCGCAATCGCGCCACCAGCCCAACCCCTGCGCGAATTGCATTGTCCACTTCGCCTTTCTCCAGATGCACCTGCACCAGGTTGGCGGCCACATTGAGGGCGGTGCGATCGGCGCCCGTGATCCCGCACAGGCGTTCCGCTTTCTTGCCCGCCGCAAACGCGGCATCGAAGCGGCCACGAACGGCCTCGATGCACAATTGCGCGGAACAGGCCATGGCAAGCGTGCGCAGCCATCCCGCAGGTTCCAGCAAACGCAACGCTTCGCGGATTGCCCGTTCCGCTTCCTCGATCCGGTTCAGCATGAACAACGAAAATCCGAGCGCGCCGAGCGCACTGCCCAGACAGGGTGCGTCGTCTAGGCTGCGGTACAGATGCGTTGCGCGCTCGAGCTGCTCGTGGGCCGACGTCGCCGCGGCCGTATTCAAAAGCATTTCTCCCAGACCGCGTCTCAACCGTGCTTCCAGCGCCGGCGCTGTGTCGGGTTTCAGCCGGGCTGCGGCCGCGCTCAATCGTTGCCTTCCCTCCGATGGAAGGGACAGCTGGCGCCAAAGAGGCCACGAGGCGCCGGCAAGCATCAAAGCGTCATCGGAGTCTTCGTTCATGGCCCAGGAGAGCGCCGCGCGCAGGTCCTCGAGCAAGGGGCCATGGCGTTCCAGCCAGACGGCATCGCTCGTGGTTTCCCACTCGGATGTCGCCAGTTCGAGTGCGCAAAGCACATGATGTGCATGCCGACGCCGGACTGAATCGGCTTCGCCGCGGGCCGCCAGTTTCTCCAGCGCGAAGGCGCGCGTCGTTTCGAGCATGCGATAGTTCGGCACGCCTTGTCCCGGGACCACTGCGATCATCGATTTGCGCTTCAGATTGGCGACATGCTCGAAGACGCGCGCTTTCGGAATGGCGCCGTCGCCCGCCAATATTTCGGCCGCCTGGATCGTAAAGCTGCCCGCAAACACGGCCAGGCGGCCGAGGACGGCCTGCTCGGAGGCAGACAGGAGATCGCTGCTCCATTCCAATGTCGCGCGCAGCGTGCAGTGCCGCGGGGGCGCTGTACTTCTGGCGTGCAGCCAGGCGTTCAAGGATCCGTCGAGCTTTGCATCGAGCATCTGCAGGCCGAGCGCGCCTGCCCAACCGGCGGCCATCTCGATCGCCAGCGGCAGCCCGTCAAGGCGCCGGCAGATTTTGGCGACAATCGGCAGCTCGTTGTCGCCGACGCGGAAGTTTGCATCGGCTTCCATGGCGCGTTCGATGAAGAGATCGACTGCCGCGGCTCTGCGCATCAGATCGGGCGTCATCGCATCTTCGCCCGGTACGTCCAGCGGGGGAATCTCCAGAACCTGTTCCCCGAAGCACGACAGCGGCTCGCGGCTGGTTGCCAGAATTGTCACCCCCGCTGCGGCGGCGAGAAGACTTTCAGCCGTGCGGGCCGCGGCTGCCGTCACGTGCTCGCAATTGTCGAGCACGATGAGCAGGGATTTTCCTGCCAGATTCCGCGCTATCGTATCGAGCGGCGCGGCCTTCGCGCCGATCTGGATGCCGAGCGCGGAGGCTATCGCACCCGGCACCAGATCCGGGTCGTTCAGTGTCGCCAGCGACACCAGCCAGGCGCCGTCGCCAAAATGCAGGGACGCCGACTGTACCGGCGCGCCGCCGGAAGACGACGAAGCCTCGCTGGCTGCCTGCAGGGCGAGCCTCGTCTTTCCGACTCCACCGGGGCCGGTCAGGGTCAGGAGACGCGCCTGTGCAAGCCGATCAGACACAATGCGAAGCTGTTCGCTTCTGCCGATCAGGCGCGCCGGCCCTTCCGCGTCGTTGCCTGTCCAGAGCGAAGGAAGATTGCCGGCGCGCCGTTCGCCATGTTGGGGCGGCTCGATCGGCCCGGTTCGACGCACCTGCGACACGAACCGATAGCCGTGCCGCTGCTCGTTCCTGATGCGGTCATTGCCGAGGGCCCTGCGCAGCGCGTTGATGTGGACGTACAGCACATTATCGGTCACCGTCACGGGCCCCCAGACGCGCGATACCAGCTGCTCTTTGGTGACGACCGCGCCGGCATTCTCCAGCAGCGTCAGCAGAATGCGAAAATCCGTGGAGCCGAGCGGAATCTGTACACCGTCTTCGCACAGCCTCCGTTCGACCGGATCGACTGTAAAGCGGTCGAAATAGTACGGCTCGGCCATATTCAACCCGAAAACCCGACGACCTGCCCCGATAATTTAAGGTCCCTTAAGGTTTTTTAGGAGGACACGGGGGGCCGGTTTCGTCAAGACTGGAATCCGCAAAACGCATGGTGGCGCGACCACCTGCGGCCCGGCTCTTCGAAAGGAAGCATCAAATGCATAAGCAGGGGTTTTTCCTGGTCACCGTTTTGGCGATGGTAAGTACCGCCGCGATGGCGGCTCCGCCGTCCCATTCTCCGACCCATCTTCCACCGGGCGTCGTGATTGGTACAGGCGGCGGCGGCGCACCGGTTGCGTTCAACCTTGAACATGCCACTGCGCCGGGTCGCGGCGTTGCTCCGGCGGTGGAGAGTTCCGCCATTATCAACTTCTTCAGCAGAATGCGGAACGCGCCCTACGTGTCGTGGTCCGGCCAACTCGTCGGCTGCGCGTTCGCGGGCTGCTATCAGGAAGCCATGGCGTTCACCGCTCCCCTCAGTACGACTTCGAAGAAGGTGACGCTCGGGCTGATGGCATGGTCGGCAGATTCGTACACGTATCAGGCCGATGTGTCGATTTACAGCGATGCCGCCGGCGTGCCGGGAACTGCGCTCGCAACGGATACCGTGACGGCGGCGCCGCAGTTCGGGCCGTGTTGCACCCCGATCACCGCGAAACTGCGAGTTCCCCTGACGGCAGGCACCCAGTACTGGATCGTCGTTGGCCCGCACACCAGTACAGACGCCCTGATCTGGGCGGATCAGGCTGTCGATTATGTCAACCAATACCTTTTGGCGTCCAGCCAGAACGGCGGCAGCTGGACCGCATTCACGAGCACCGGTTACGGGTATGTCCTGAAGTAAGGTGCTGCCCTGGAATTGCGCGTCTCAGACGCACGACGAGTGCCGTTCAGCCCGTCTGGACCTCGGATGCGGCCGCAGCAAGCGGCCGCATCCGGACTCGGCCGCTGACACCGTGAACGATCTTCCCCTGCATAGTCGACGTCCAGGGCTAGGTCCAAATCGCCGGCCCCCGACTCCGATCATGAAAACCGAAGTCGAAGTCGGCGTCCCGGATCTTGAGTGGAGTCGCACCAACGGAAACGCATTTCGTGTTCCCAATTTTTCCATGTATATGTACACAATAATTCGCTGCGTTATCTATTTCAGCTTGAAGTACGGCCCCGTGGATAGTTTCGTCCACGGGGATGTGAAGCTGGAGCTGCCGCTGGGGGCAACACTGCATACCCCCGCAGAGAGTCCTGGTAGCGCCTGCTTGCGGCCCTGGTGACGGACAGAGTCCGGAGGACTTCGTCATGGTGTAGTCGCAAATACGGTTCCCGCGTTTTGAGCGCCCCCCAATGAAGTCGTGCCGTATAGCGCGCCGTTCATTTCGATCAGTTCGCCATAGGGGAACTGCCCATCCGATGGCTGGACGCCGAAGGAATACAGCACCTTCTCTGCGCCGGTAGTCGGGTCTATCGAGAAAACCGTCCCGCACCCGGAGCCGTTGTCGCAGTACGGGTCGCCACCGAGCACCGTCGTTCCATACAGGAGGCTACCCGATTTAAGCAGAGCGTTGCGAGGCTGCATGCCGTCGGAACTTGTCTTGCCAAATGAATGCAGCACCGTCTCACTACCGGTTTCCAGATTGATGGAAAAAACCGTACCATAGCCATACGCACCGCCACCGGCGGTCGTGCCATACAGATAACCGTTCAAGCCGACTACCGAGGCAAAGGGCGAACTGCCATCCGTGCAATTGATCTTGCGAGTTCTTTGGGAGCAAAAGGAATAAACAACCGACTCAGCACCCGTACCAGGGTTCAGCGAAAAAACCGCTCCGGCGAAATGAGCGCCGCCCATGTAGGTCGTGCCGTACAGCAAGCCGTTTACATGGTTCAATTTTGCGAAAGGCGATGTACCGTCCGTACAGTTCGGCTGGCCGCAAAAGCGGTAAAATTCCGATTCCGTCCCGCTGCCCGGGTTGAACGCAAACACCGTGCCGCAGTCCCCGCCACAGTACGTGCCGCCACCTCCAGACGCAATCCCGTAGAATATCCCCGACAGCTCGAGAAGAGCGGTGCCGGGCGCGCGGGTCTTGTTGTCGCTCCTGGGGAACTCATAATCAATCGTCTCGGACCCGGTCGCCAAGTCAATCGAGAATATCGTTCCGCCACCCTTTCGGTAGCCCTCCGGTGGGTACAGGCCTCCTGCACCGGTTGTTCCGTACAGCGTTCCGTTGGAATAGGTCGGCCTGTTCGGGCCGGACCCATCCCCGGTGAGGCGCGACTTACAGAAAGAATGTAATGTCGTAAGCGTTCCGGTCTGCGGGTCGAGAGCGAACACCGTACCGTTCCCACACGTGCCGCCCGCCGCTGCCCCATAGAGTGTACCGTTGCCGTCAATCACAGCGGTCGGATACTCGCCGTCCGTGCAGGTTGATTTGTGTACCTGGCTGCAAAAGGAATAAACGACGGTTTCCGTTGCGGAATTCACTGGTGAAGCACAGAAGGCGATAGAGAGAATCATGGCACCAACGGCGCCAAAAACGATCCGGTTCATTGTCAGACATTCCCCTGGTACCCGCGCGCAGATTAGCATGTTCACCGGAGACGCGGATATCGTGAAATTGGGCTGCGCCTGCTGCAGGTCCCAGACCTGATGGCCCCTTGTGCCCTTCAGATCGCACGCGACCGGGTCACATTGCGGCCGGTGTGCGGTGCTGACATGATGCGCGCTGGTATCCGGGGGAATTTCCATGAACCTGCTGCGCGCCGGCGTGACCGCGAGTGTCTGCTTCGGCGTGATTCTCGCCACCGCAACCGGCGCTGCTGCCGCGCACGTCAGAACGCTTTATTCCTTCGGCGCCGACAACGGCGGTCGCGTTCCCGAAGCTGCGCCCATTTTCGGTGACGGCGGAAATCTCTATGGCACCACGTCGGAATCGGGCCAGAGCGGCACTTGCGGCACCGTGTACCGGCTGGCGCCGGATGGCACGGAAACACAGCTTCACATCTTCAACTGCTCCGAACCCGGCGACCCGGTCGCTCCGCTGATCAGCGACCGAAACGGAAACCTCTTCGGGACGACCTATAGCGGCATATTTCTTTCCGGCGGCATCTTCGAAATCGCTTCCGACGGCAGCTACAGCCTGCTTTACCAATTTTCCGGCGAGAATGGCGACGGGGCCAATCCCGGCGGCGCTCTTCTCGAACGGAACGGGCAATTCTACGGCACGACCAACTATGGCGGCGGCGCGCCGAACGCGGGCATCGTGTTCCGGATGGCCAAAGGCGGCACGCCGGTGCCGATCTACACATTTTCAGGCGGAAGCGACGGCGCAAACTCGAACGCGACGCTGATCGCGGACAGGAAAGGCAACCTGTACGGCACGACCCAGCGCGGCGGCTCGACGGGCTGCAGCAGCAGTTACGGGCCGGGCTGCGGCGTCGTTTTCAGGCTGTCGCCGAAGGGAAAGGAGACGGTGCTGCATACGTTCATGGGCGGCGTGGACGGGATCTGGCCGCAATCCGGGGTTGTCGCCGACGCCGACGGCAATCTGTACGGAACGACCTGGGAGGGAGGAAGCACGCTCTACACCTATGGCTGCGGCACGGTCTACAGGATCACGCCGGAGAGCGAGGAGAGCGTGCTTCATGCCTTCCGCTGCGGCAAGGACGGTTCGGCTCCGTATGCGTCGCTGCTGGTCGACGCAAAGGGCAATGTGTACGGCACGGCAACGCATGGCGGAAACGAAAATGCCTGCGCGGGCGGCTGCGGAACGGTATTCAAAATAACGCCCGACGGCCGGTTCAGCGTGCTGCTTGCGTTTGTACGAGGAAAAGACGGCAGCGGCGCCTATTCGTCGCTGATAGAAGACAGGAAAGGGCGGCTCTACGGGACGACCCTCTATGGCGGCGAATACGATTACGGCGTGGTTTTTCGACTGACGCAGCCGTGACCGAAGCGCGCCGGGCACAGGAACCGAGTGTGACGAAATCGGGCCTTTGGGGCCGCTTCAGGCCTGCCTCGCCCGTTCAGGATGACGGAACGCCGCCTCCACACGTCGGCCGGTTTGTCCATCGCCGCCTGCACTGCCCATGACGGCGCCTGTGACGGGCGAGCGCGCCCAAAATGACGCGCGGGATCTTGACACCTTCTGCCGAAAGGGCTGCCTTCGTGAGCGCCGTCAGCGCATCATTGAAGCGCGCTCGGCCTTCTCTGCGGTCTGACGCAAGTCCTGTCAGCCGGAATCACGCCGCCGCGGCGGCCTGCCGCAATACGGGAAGCGTCACCGTCACCACGGTTCCGACATGTTCGGTGCTCTCGATGCGCACCGTACCTCCGTGCAGGCGGGCCAGGCCGTGAACGAGCGCGAGACCGAGCCCCGTTCCTTCGCGCGCGAGGTGGGGATCGTTGGTGACCCGCTCGAAGGGGCGCCCGAGGCGTTCGAGCGCAGCTTCGGGAATTCCGGTGCCGGAGTCGCGGACGGCAATCTGCAGAATATCAGCACCCGTTCTGACGGAGACCAGGACTTCGCCGCCCTTCGGCGTGAACTTGACGGCGTTCGACAGCAGATTGATCAGGATTTTTTTCAGCGCGCGCCGGTCGGCCACCACGTTTGTTCCGTCCCTCGGCGCATCCGTGGACAGCAAAATCTGGCGTTCCTCAACCGCGAATCGCATCAACGCGGTACAATCGCCGATCAGGCCGGCGAGATCGACGTCTTCCATGTGAAGCACAAACTTGCCTGCCTCGATCTTCGACATATCCAGGATGTCGGAGATCACCTCGAGCAGGTGCAAACCCGACTTGTTGATGTCCCGGACATATTCGCCGTACCGCTTCTCCAGCGGACCGAAAATGCCCTGCAGCATCATGTCGGAAAATCCGATGATGGCGTTGAGCGGCGTACGCAACTCGTGGCTCATATGCGCGAGGAATTCGGATTTGACGCGGTTGGCGGCTTCGGCGGATTGCTTGGCGATGCGGCTCTTGACCAGCTCGTCCTCGACGCGCTGCTTTTCGAGCGCGTTGCGGCGGAATACGGCCAGCGCGCGCGAAAGCTCTCCGATCTCGTCGGCGCGGTCCGCGAAAGGTACCTCGCAAGCCATATCGCCGTCTGCCACAAGCCGCATGGTCTGGGCGATCCTGGCCATCGGGCGCGCGATCCTGCGGCTAATGAACAGTGTCGCAACCAATGCGCAGACGAGCAACAGGAGCATGATGCAAAGATGGATGGCGAGGTTCCGGCGGGCAGCATCAAGCTCCTCGCGGGCGTGGTTGTCGGAAAGATCGACCGCGATTTTCGCCACCTGGACGAGGCTCTTCATTGCCGGATTGGAAGCGCTGATCCAGTCGTGGCCCGAGGTCGGTGGCCGCTTTCCCGACGCGAACGCGTCGATCACTGTTTTGCGAAGTCCGCGCAGTCGCACGAAATAAAGCTCGTTTGCGGTGGCGATCGCGGCGTGCAGCGCGGGCGGCAGGCGTCCCAGACTCGCGTCTTCCAAAATCAAGCCCCAGAGCGCGTCCGCCCGGCCAGTGAGCTCGGTCATGACTTCAAGCCGGGCGTTGCCGTAGCCTTTGCCGCTGGCGATGCCGGCACCGACCAGCAGCCTGTCGTTCCCCGCGAATTCGCGAACCGCCCAGCTCAGCTGCTTGATCTTCATCATCTCGGCGATGAACGCGTCGCTGCGGTCGATCTCGTTGGTGAGCTCTGCGGACACACGGTCCTCCGCCGCAAATGGGTTTCTGTCGGTCGGAACCCACCTGGCAATTCTTGCCGCCAATCGGAGCTCGGGCCGGCGCAGCGCGGCATCAATCTCCGGCCGCTGCCCGTCTATGGCGGCTCTCTCTTTGACGATGGCGGCTCGCTCGGACGCGGTGCCCATATTGTTCATCGCGAGCCCGAACAGTGCACGATACAGGGCGGCGGTGGAACGCGCCCGCACTTGCTTGATGTCGGCCCAGGTCTCTGCGTCCACAGCGCGCGGCGATTCCAGCACCGTGCTCACGGTGCCCAGTTCGAACCTGCAATACTGCATCGACATGAACAGGTCGCGCGTGATGCCCGAGGCTGTAACGATGCGCCGTGCCATGCGCATTTCGTCCCAGGCGCGGTTCGCCAAAATGGCGGATATCACCACCAGCACAAGCGCCATGGCGCCCGTAGTGGCTTCCAGTGTCCGCCTGATGGACAGTGTCTTGCTCATGACGCGTCGGGCTCGCTCGCGGATCCGCGCGAGAGACGGATCGAAAGCGTGGATGGTAACGATTCAATAGTAATGATGGGCTTAATGGCGATTTCACGGAGGCGTGAGCGTTTCTCCGGGTCGACTCCTCCCGCAGCGGCCGGTGAGCAGATGGGGCAGCCATGAATGTCACGCGCAGAAACGTGCTTGCCGGCGCGGCGGCATTGTCGACGCTGCCGCTCGCGGTACATGCGGGCGGGACTACCGATGTCGATGTCGCGATCGTCGGCGGCGGCGTCGCCGGCACCTACGCGGCCTGGCGCCTCGCAGGCGAACAGCCCCGCCTGCGCGTCGCCCTCTTCGAGACGAGCGACCGGATCGGCGGGCGGTTGCGCTCCATTGCATTCCGGGGAGCACCGAATCTGATCGGTGACGCCGGCGGCATGCGCTTTCTGCCGGCCCACCTGCACGTTTTCAACCTTGTACGGCATCTGGGGCTGCGCGCGCGGGACTTTCCCGTCATTGAACCGCAAGACCATCTCGCCCTGCGCGGCCGCAACTTCACATACGGGGAAGCAGGACAGCCGGCCAAACTCTTTCCGTACAACGTTCCACCATCGGACCAGGCGCCGAACAGTCAGCGCTATGTGCAGGGCGTCGAGAAAATCATTCCCGGCTTCGGCCACATGACGCCCGCGCGCTGGCTGCGCATCCGGTCGGGCATCCGTTACAAAGGCCGGCTGCTCAAGGATTGGCCGACCTGGGCGCTGAGGGCCGACATATTTACGGACGAGGAAAACCGCTTTCTCCAGGATACGGGGGGCTACGACATCGTGCCTCTCGGCAACGCGCTTGCCGACTTCGACGAAGGGCTGCTCGGACCCGATCGGTCCAAACCGTACCTGACGATCGCGGGGGGCTATCAGAAGTTGCCGCTCGCGCTTGCGGCCGAGTCGCGGCGCCTCGGCGCGAGAGTTCTGACAGAGACCCGGCTCGCGAGTCTTTCGGTCCCGGGATTGCCCGGGCAGGCATTCAGGCTCGGCCTCGTCGATCGTACAGGCCGCGCGACCGCGCTTTCCGCAAGACGCGTGGTGCTCGCGCTGCCGCGCCGCGCGCTGGAACTGATCGAGGACTTCCCCGCACGGCGCGATCCTGGGGTTGCCGCCCTTATTGCATCCGTCGTCGGCGAGCCCGCGAGCAAAGCCTTTCTGCTCTATCCGCGGCCCTGGTGGCGCGATCTCGGCATCGACGGCGGACGCTCCGTCACCGACATGCCGGCGCGCATGTTCTATGCGCTGGGCGCCGAGAAGGAGCGGCTCGCGAGCGAGCTCGCGAAGGGTTTTGGCCTGCTGATGGCCTATTGCTGCGGACCGGATGTACAGTACTGGCAGCAGCTGGCACCGCAGGCGCCGCGCGAAGCGGCGGGATTTCAATGGCTGCCCGGCAATTCCGGACTCGCTCTCGAAATTCATCGCGAAGCGGGACTGACATATGCGGCGCAACCGCCCGCGCCGCTTAGCGCCTGTCTTCAGGACTGGACCGTCGATCCTTATGGCGGCGGCTGGCATCTGTGGCGTCAGGGGGTCGACGGGCTGGAATTGGCCGATGCCGTGATGAGTCCCCTTCCCGGTCATGACCTTTACATTTGCGGCGAAGCGTACAGCTCGTACTACCAGTCCTGGGCGGAAGGTGCGCTCGAGCGCACCGAAACGATGCTGCAGCGCCACTTCGCATTGAAGCCGCCCCGCTGGCTGGCCTGAGATACGGATCGGGCCCGGACTTGACTCGTGTGAGTTCACCCTCCCGTTGCGTTGAGGCAGTTGCCAATTCGGGAATCAGGGGACGCAAGAATCCGTTCCGATCATGGCCGGCGTACACAGCGGGCTCTCAATTGCCGGTCTTCACTCCGATCGTGAAAGTGGAAGACGAATTTGGCGTCCCGGAACTTGCGTGGGCGCCGAATGTCTACTGCACGAGCGCCGCCTTCAGGGAATTCGCCGGGGTGATGCTCGCCACGCCCGTTCCAGCGCAGCTGTCGCCGAGATAGGCGGTGCCGCTGATGGTGATCTTGTCGCCGATCACTTCCGTACAGGCACTCGGCGTGTTCGAGCCGCCGGAGAACGTCACCTGCTGGGTGGGGAAATAAAGCGCGCCTGTGATCGTGGAGTTGCTGGAGCCGCTGATGTTGTTGTTCGACGTGTTCCCCGCGCGGCTGCCGAAAAACAAAATGCCGGCATAGGTGCCGCTCGTCTGTGCGGTGAGATTGACGACGGCCGACCCGCTGATCGCGACCGTTCCGCCCGTCACATAGAAGGTTACGTTGTGCGCGGTCACGTTGGACCCGCCCTGAAAAGCGAGGTTGCCGACCACATAATACGTGCCGCCGGACTGGAAGGTGGCGGTGCTGGAAACATTGATGCCGTGGCAATAATAGCCGATCGGCACGTTGGTCGGCGGGCTCGGCAATGTCAGACAGGGGCCGCTGATCGCAGGCGCAGGAACGGCGGCGTAGGGATCCGGAGTCGCGGCCGCCCCCGTCGTTGGTTTTGTACAGAGATCGAGGGTCAACCCGGTGGTCGTTTTCTGGCCGCCGACCGTTATGGTACACGCGGCCGATATTCTCGCGCTGCCGCTCATGTCGAGCGCATCGCTGTTGCTCGAATTGGCGATGACGTCGCAGGCCGGCGCGTCCAGATATCCCGAACCGCTGATGGTGAAAGCCTGCGAAGCGGTCGGGTCGAGCGTAAGGATGCAACCCGACCCGCTGGCGGACTTCAATTCCGCGTAGGAGCTTGCGCTCACCGAAACGCTGCTCGTTCCGGTGAGGACCCTCGAAAACGTCATCGGCGTGGTCGAACTCACGACCACCTTGACGGCCTGGTTCCCGTCGCCGGTGGGCGAGTTCACGAGCGTCGGCGTGAGTCTTGTGCTCGCATAGCCGTTGAGCGAGGCCATGTTGCCGACCGCCGTTGTAACGGCCGATGTGGAGTTTGTCTCGGCATAAACGGCGGCGCCGGCCATGGCGGCGGTGTCCGCCATCCGCTGGTCCTCGATACGACTGTACAACGCGCTGCCGTAGTCGGCCGCCAGGCCGGCGACACCTACGAGCGATGTCATCAGCACGGCCGTCAGAAGGGTGAGATTGCCTCGGCAATTCCGGAGAAATTTATTCAACATGGCGACACCGCTGCGAATTTGACCCGCCCGTGATAGTCGCAACGTTGCAATGGAGCGTTGCGCGAGAATGTCGAATGCCACCTTTCCTGACTGTAACCGTCTGCAATTCCGGCTGGTGCCCGTGTCCGCTTCTCACCTTCGATTCAACGGCGGCTTGCCGGCGCGCGGATCGTTAGCGAGCAGGACGCGCAACGGCTGGCGTGGAAAGCGATCGGCTGGGAGCGGATGACGGTGCGCTACCGTTCGCGCCGGCCGGACGATCACCGCCCGAACTCAACTCGCCGCTGCATGAAAGTTCGGGGCAACGCCAGTTCAAATCGAATCAAAGGATCGGCTATCGTGCTGCGCGCATGCGCAGCATCCAGTGCATCACAAAAAAAAATTTATAGTTCGCCGCCTTTCATCTGGATCATGCGCACCCCCCTTCGCCCCGAAGGGCTTCGGCGGGCGAGAGCGACAGGGCCCGCGGAGCAGCGAAGCGGGATACGCGCATGATGACACGCGCAACCTGCGTTTCTCACTGGTCGGATCACGCCCTAGAGCGGCGCATGCGGCACGTGACCTGGCGCCGGCGCTCTGCACGGCGGCGGGCCAGCTTATCACCATTCCGATGGAGTTGACATGCATACCAATTCGGTATAATGAGCGCCTGGCTCTTTGAAATCCGTGAACGTCGAAACTCCGTCCGGGCTGGCTGGTGGCGGCCCCGCGGCGCGCCTGCTTCCGCGACCCGCCGAACGGCCCGACATCCGATGCGTGTGCCGCAGGATTCGCGGCGAATTTCGCGGGAGACTTAGAAAGAACGGCCCGCCGTCCCCACACACAACATATGGACAAAATAGGGCCGCGCCCGAGGGGCCTTATCTTCCCTGGTGCAAGGAAAAAGGCAGGGAAAATAAAAAAACCGCCCGCTCCAATAAAAAACACAAGATATGGAGACCACGAGGCTCCGCCCGGGAAGGCCAGCGCGGATTCATCTTGAGCCTGCCCGCCTATGCCTGAATTTTCGGCGGGTCTGTGCCTCGTGTCCGCCGAAGCCGCAGGCGACGGCGGATCGAAGCATTAAGGGCGCTTCCCAATACCGGCCCGGATACCCTCCAAGTTCCCTCAGTGAGGGAATTTCTGAGGGAATTTTTCAAAACTACGGAATGCGTGTGGGCGGGAAATGCTGACAGCCGCAGGTTGTATATCCCGGAATCCGCCAGACATTCCCGTGAACGCGCGCGAGCAACTCCAGCGCCGGTTTGATCCGGCTCGCTTGGCCAACGGCAACCTTCAGCCGGCAGGCTGGCCATCCGCAACAGCGCTGTACGCTCTTGCGATTCACGGTCCGGTGATGGAAACGCCTGCGGCTTTCAGCCGGTCGAGCACGCCGTCCCTGCGCAGCAGGATGCCGATGTCGACGACGGCGACCGTCTGCCCTCCTCCCGCCAGCGCGTCGTCGATGGCCTGAACCGTGTCGTCCACCGAGCGCGCGTCGATGGCGGTGGCGTGCGACGACAACCGGACGAGACATTCGTAGTAGTTCGACGGCGACCAGTTCGCCATCATGGCGGTCACGTCGCCGATCGCCCAGGCATTCGCGGCGGCCGCTGCATGGCGACTCTGGAAATCGATGTCGCGTATGACGGCATCGATACACCGGCCCGTTTCGGAAGGCGGCAGCTTCAAAAGCTCTTCGCCGCTCTGGACCAGATCGTACGTCCCGACCCGATGTACAGGCACGCGCCGCGCCCGCGCGAGCGCCGCGATCGAATCCTCCGGCTCATGCGTCGTCAGATAATACATGTGCCGGAAATCGCTCCCCAGCCGCATGGCGGCCCGAATCGGCGAATCGCCGCTGTACCGGTCGTTCGGCTCGCGCAGAAGCGCGGATGCCTGCCCGAGTTCAGCCGCCACCGCCGGGTCGAGAATGTCCTGGAGTGTTCTGCCATGCGGCGGGTGCAAGAGATCGCCCTCGGTGAGGTAGAACCAGGCGCCGCTGAAAACACCCATGTTGACGTTCGGCGGCAGGAGCACGAGACGCGCGCCGCCGAGAAGCGCCTCGAGCGGCCTCGTGTTCCAGACAAAGTTGTCGGGGAGCGGCTCAACAATTCCGAGAATGGCAACATCGGCGCCGTCCTTCGATGCGTGCCACATCGCGGGACCGGTCGCATTGGCGGTGACGATTACCGTCTCGAGCGGCCGCGAGCGGGGAGGCGACGGCTGCGCGCCCGCCGCAAGGGCGAGGCCGGCCAGAAAGGCCCCCGCGAGAACAATGCAGCGGCAAGGCATCGGTCGATATTCGCAAATGGCCGGTGGCGCCGTCGAGCCCGTCTTAGGGAAGCGGAGACGGCGACGATGGTTCCGGTTTCGCCGGGCCCCCGGGCATTCCGCCGGCCCCCATAAAGCCCTATTCTCGGACGGGGCCATCGGGGATCAAGCTCATGCGATTGCGATATCTCGTTCCGGCAGCGCTCGCCGCAGTGCTCGCGCTCGCCGCCGCGCTCGCGCCCGCCGGCGCCGCCCACGCCTGGACATTGAAGACGCTCTATTCCTTCTGCGCCGAAGCCCATTGTACCGACGGGTCGGAGCCGCTTGCCGGGCTGCTGCGGGATTCGTCCGGCAATCTCTACGGAACGACCCTCGTGGGAGGCACGCATGGCGATGGCGTCGTCTTCGAGCTGGCCGCGGGGCACCGCGGCTTGACGTACAAAGTGCTCCACGATTTCTGTTACGCCTGCGGCGATGGCACCAACCCCGAGGCCGGCCTGATCATCGATGCGAACGGCAATCTCTACGGCACGACGGCCCAGAGCGGCCCGACCGGCTGCGGAACCGCGTTTCGCCTTTCGCCGAATGCCGATCGTTCGAAATGGAAGGAAAAGACGTTGTACGCGGCGCCGTGCGGATTCGGAAACAACATCCTGACCGGCCTCACCTATGAAGGCGCCGCCACGGGCGCGCCTTACGACGGCACCTCGCCGCTCTACGGCGCCACGAACATGGGCGGAACGGGGGTCGGCACGGTCTACGAGATCGTTCCGAAGGGCACGAAATGGAAGGAAAAGGATCTGTACGCATTCTGCCCCAGCGGCGTCAGCGGCTGCACGGACGGGCGATATCCGGGGACGCTCATCGTCGACGCGGCGGGCAACCTCTACGGCAACACGCTCGCGGGAGGCACCAACAGCGGCGGCCTCGTCTATGAACTGCGGCCCAATGCGAAAAACACGAAATGGACCGAGCATGTACTGTACAATTTCTGCGCGGTGGCCGACTGCACCGACGGCGGGACGCCCGAAGGCGCGCTGGTGATGGACAATGGCGGCAACCTCTTCGGCACGACGACGGAGCCGGTCGAGCAGGGCGCCGTTTACGAGCTGACTCAGGCGGGCAAGTCGTGGACGGAAACCGTGCTCCACACCTTCTGCTCGGAGCAGAACTGCGCCGACGGCTATCTGCCCATGGCCGGTCTGGTCCTGGATGGCGCGGGCAACCTGTACGGGACGACCGACATCGGCGGGACGGGCGACGGCGGCACCGTTTTTCAGCTGCAGGGCAGCAGCTTCAGCACGCTCTACAACTTCTGTTCCGCGTCTCAATGCGGGGACGGCAGCGCGCCGCAGGCGCCGCTGATCATCGATTCCACCGGCAATCTGTACGGTACCACGGCATCGGGCGGCGCCGACGACAACGGCACCGTGTTCGAACTCTCGCCGTAAATGTCTGCTGGAACGGGTCTGGAGGCCGGCGAGTTGCGCCTGGTGGAGGCAACCGACGGCGACTGGGCCTGGCTTTGCGGCGAAGGGCCGAATACCGGCAACTGGCAGGCGCCGGAAGGCGGCGTCGACGATCCGGCAACGCTGCAATGCCTGCGCGGTACGGCGCAGGACGTCAGGGACGCGGGCTCGCCGCACAGCTACCTGATCGTGTACGGGCGGGAAATCGTCGGCCTGTGCGGATACAAGCATCCGCCAAAGCCCGACGGGAGCGTCGAAATCGGCTTTGGCATCGCTGCAACGCGCAGAAACCGCGGCCACGCCACGGGCGCCGTCGCCCTGCTCCTCCAACAGGCGGCGCGCGACGACGCTGTCCAAACGGTGATCGCGGAAACGCATATCGACAACCTTGCATCGCAGAACGTACTCCGGCGAAATGGATTTGCGGAGCGTGGCAACCGCGTCGATGACGAGGACGGCGAACTGATCGTCTGGCGCGTCAGCACGAACGGCTCGAAGGCGGTGCCGTGAGCACGAACCCGCCCGTCAGGATTTACGACGCCTGTCCGCGGCGCGCCGCCCCACGAACATCGTCCCAAAGGTACATCGCGGCGTAAGAGCGCCAGGGACACCAGGATCGGCTCGCCGCCTTCAATGCCTTGTTTCGGGTCGGGAAGATGTCCGGCTCGCCCAGCGCCCGCATGGCAACGTACTGTGCCGTCGGTTCGTCAAGGTCGGCGATTTTTCGCAAGCCCGCGGCGAAGGCGCGGCTCTCGGCGAGGCGGTTGAAGGTGATCTCGCCAGTGCAGGTTGCCCGCGCGACGGCGCGGACGGATTTTGCGCAGGCCGGCGGCAAACCCGCGGCCCCGAGATCGGCGCCGGCAAGCACCGCCGCGTCGGGAAAGAGATGCGTCAGTCCCTGCCCGGCGACAAACTGCCGGCCGAACAACCGTACAATCTGTCCGGCGGCGGCCCGTGGGTCAGGCGTGCCGCGGTCGAGGATGGCACGGACCGTCAGTTCCAGACCGTTCCAGCATCCCGGCACGCGGAGGCCCGGCCGCGCTCCGACACGCGGGCCGAGCAGCGGATCGGGCGAGAGCACTTTCGCGACGCGCGTCCAGTCGGCGTTGAGATCGAACAACGCCCGAATGCGCTCGACAATAAAGAAAAGACTGCGCGGATCGCCGAACTGTATCCGGGCGAGAAGCGCCGGATGCTTCGCATCGAGCGACACTTCCACGGCGCCGTCGCAGCCGTTGAGCGAGATCGTGCGGCGGTACGCCATCCCGTCCACGGTCTCGATACCCGGGATTGCCGAGTCCGCGAGGAACGACAGCACGGCTTGCCAGTCGTAAGGCGGGCGAAAGCGCAACCGGAACAGGTAGTGGTTTTCGGGGAGCGATCCGGTCTGCCGCGCGAGCGTGCGAATCTGTGTGGGCGTACGGTGATACGTGTTCCGAATCGCGGCGTTGAAGCGGCGTACAGATCCGTACCCCGCCGCAATCGCCAGTTCCGTCATCGGCAGGTTCGTTTCGTCGATCAGTTTCTTGGCAAAATGCACGCGGCGCGTCTGGGCAACCGCATTCGGCGTGGCGCCGAGGTGCTTCAGGAACAGCCGCCGCAGGTGCCGGGCTCCCACGCCCAGCCGCGCCGCGAGTCCTTCGACGCCGCCGTCTTCGAGACCGCTTTCATCGATCAGGCGCAACGCCCGCGACACGGTGGTCGACGTACCGAGCCAGGCCGGGGTGCCGGGCGAGGATTCCGGGCGGCAGCGCAGGCATGGCCGGTACCCTGCTTCGGACGCCGCAGCGGCCGTGGCAAAGTATGTGCAGTTTTTCTCTTTGGCGGTAGGCGCAGGGCAGATGGGACGGCAATAGACGCCGCTCCCTCGCACGCCGATGAAAAACTTGCCGTCGAAGCGCGGATCGCGCGTGAGACGCGCGCGCGAGCAGACGCGCCAGTCGAGATCGCTCATGCGGCGATGATACCCCAACACAACGCAAGCGGCACTGCACGGCGCCGGACGATTTCGGACCTCGATGCGGCTGCATGCGTGTCCGATTGCGTCCGATGATCCCTTGCAAGCCGGCCTAACGTGTCTCCGTCATCTTCGAGAGGAGCAATTTCCATGACACGCGCGATTGTCTTGTGCACCACCGCGGCCATCATGATTGGCACGGCAACGACTGTTCCCGCCTTCGCAAAGGACGGCGCGACGCGCCCCGTCACCTACAAAGTGACGGCGCTTCCCAATCCACTCGGCGGCACCTATGCGCAGGGCACCAGTATCAATGACAAAGGACAGATCGCCGGCTTCGCCACCTATCCCGGCAACGCCATCATGCATGCGATCCTGTGGCAGAAACGGCAGAGTCCGACCGACATGGGCACGCTTGGCGGACCCAACAGCGCCATCGCGTGGCCCAATCGCAATACGCGTGGCGTGTTCGCAGGCATCGCCGAAACGGCACAGCAGAATCCCCTGGGCGAGCCGTGGAGTTGTGCGCTTGCGGTGTTCAACACCGTGTCGCCGACGGGCGACATCTGTCTCGGCTTTCGCTGGCAGAACGGCACCATGACCGCGTTGCCGACGCTCGGCGGCTATGACGGGTTCGCAACCGGCATCAACAACCGCGGACAGATCGTAGGTTGGGCGGAAAATTCGTACCACGATCCGAGCTGTATCGCGCCGCAGGTGCTGCAGTTCGAAGCGGTCGTATGGGGGCCCGAGCCGAACGAATTCCAACAGCTGCCGCCCTACGGCACCGATCCGGACGGCGCGGCAACTGCCATCAACAGCAGAGGCCAGGTCGTGGGAATTTCCGGGCAATGCGCCAATGCCATCGGCGGCGCAAGCGCGCTGCACATGGTGCTGTGGTACAAGAACACAATAGCGAGTCTTCCCACGCTCGGCGGACAGTATTGGAACACGCCGATGGACATCGATGACAATGGGGACGTTACCGGGTTTTCCGACCTGCCGGGCGACAGCGCCTCGTCGCCGAATTTCCACGCCTTTCTATGGACGAAGAATGGCGGCACGATCGATCTCGGCACGCTGCCAGGCGACAGCGTCAGCGAAGGGCTCGGTATCAACAACAGCGACCAGATCGTCGGGGTCTCGTATCCCTCCGGTCACGCCTTCATCTGGCAGAACGGCACGATGACCGACCTCAACAACCTGCTCGGGAACGATAGGCGCTACGTTCTGACCGACGGACAGGACATCAATGACAGAGGCGCGATCACCGGGGAAGCAGAGGACACGACCAACGGAGCGATCATCGGTGTCGTCGCGACGCCGCACTAGCCTTCAGCGTCACCGCCATTTTCGCCGTGCCCGGAACAGGGGAACGTGTTCCGGGCGCTCCTCGGGCATGGTCAGGACGCGGCGGCGGGCC
>DATGGN010000091.1:0-87263 GCA_035308485.1 Rhizomicrobium sp. | reverse complement strand
GCCCACGGCCATCCAGACCAGGAATCCCAGCCAGACGAGCGGGAAGAAGCCCCAGACCAGCGGATTGCCCTCCTTCAGGAAATAGATGAGGAACAGCGCCGTAACTGCCGAGAGCGTCGGAATAATGTAGGGCCCAAAGGGCACCTTGAACGCGCTTGTGTATTCCGGGTGGAGCCTGCGGAGCGCCGGAACCGCGACCGATACGAGCACGAAGGCGACGAGCGTGCCCATGTTCGTCAGCGACCCCAGAATGCCGATCGGAAACAGCGCGCCCGCTATTGCGATCACCACACCAAAAAAAATCTGCGAAAACATCGGCGTGCGCCAGCGCGGATGAAGCCGCGTAAAACTCGGCGGAATGAGGCCGTCGCGCGACATGGCGTAGAACACCCGCGTCTGGGCGTACATCATCACCAGAAGCACGGTGGTCAGACCGGCGATGGCGCCGAAGGAAACGATCACGCCCGCCCAGGCAAGGCCGACGCTATTGACCGCAAAAGCCACGGGATACGAGACGTTCAGTTTATAGAACGGGACCATGCCGTTCAGGATCGCCACCACGACGATGTAGAGCACGGTACAGATGGCGAGGCTCATGATGATGCCGAAGGGCAAATCCCTGGCCGGGTTCTTTGCTTCCTCGGCCGTCGTGGAGACCGCATCGAATCCGATATAGGCGAAGAAGATGAAGGCGGCGCCGCCGAACATTCCGCCGATACCGAAAGGGAAGTACCCGCCGAGGCCCGTCTGCGGTCCTGGGGGGAGGTGGTAATTCGCCGTGTCGATGTGGCCGATGCCGACGGCGATGAAGAACAGCACCACCGCGACCTTGATCGCGACGATGATCGCATTGACGGTGCCGGATTCCTTCGTGCCCCGCACCAGAAGCGCGGTGATGAGAAATATGATGCCCGCCGCGGGCAGGTTCGCGATGCCCGGTGTCGCGTCCCAGTGACTGTGCTGCCAGGCCTGTGGGATGTTCAACCCGAACAACGTCTGCAAAATGTACGTAAAGTAGCCCGACCATCCCACACTCACTGTCGAAGCGCCGAGCGCGTATTCGAGCACAAGGCTCCAGCCGATGATCCAGGCGGGAAATTCGCCGAGCGTCGCGTAGGTATAGGTATAGGCACTGCCCGAGATCGGGACCTTGCTGGACACCTCGGCGTAACAGAGCGCGGCGAGCGCGCTGACGATCCCGGCGACGACGAAGGAAATGGTGAGCGCGGGGCCGGCGCGCGTGGCTGAGGCGACCCCGGTCAGCACGAAAATGCCCGTGCCGATGATGGCGCCGATCCCCATCGCGGTCAGCGCCCATGGCCCAAGAGAGCGTTTCAGGCCGTGTTCGTCGTCGGCGCCTTCCGCCAGAATCCGCGACAGCGGCTTTATCCGATCAAACAGCATTGAAAATGGTCCCTTCGCTTTACGCCCGTGCTGCATCCCCACTTGCGAGCGTAGTGGTCCGGCAGCGATTCGCAAGGGCAGAGGCGGTCAGCCTGTTTTCGGGTGGGACCAGCAAAGATTGCGTCGCTACGCCTTTGTCCACACCGCGATTTCATTGCCGTTCGGATCGCGGAAGTGGAAGCGCCGGCCCCCTTCGAAGGATTCCCGCGAGAGAATTTGCGCGCCTGCCGCGCGCACGCGCTCCTCCATCGCATCGAGGTCATTCGCGTACAGCACGACGAGCGGGCCACCGTCCGTCACAACATTGCGCGCCGCGTTGAAGCCGCCGTTCCGCCCCTCTCTCGTTCGAAAGGCGACGTAATCCGGCCCGTAGTCTACAAAAGTCCAACCGAACAGAGAGAAGTAGAATTGCTTCGTCGCCGGAATGTCGGGACCGGGTAGTTCGATATAGTCGAGCGCGCCGTCGCCGGGCATGGAAGTTCCCTCTTTGTTCCTATTCAAACACGCCTGGGCGCCGCGCGTCAACCGCGCGCCCCGCGCTTTTCCACCAGAAATTTTTCCCGAACGCAGTTGCCCGTCCTGATCCCCATCCACACGTTTTGGCTGGCTTCGTACAGAACTCGAGACGTCCCACGCCGCCCCGCCTGCGTTGCTCGGCGAGGATGGGCGTGCTGCCGCTTGCCATCATCCACCATTTGGTGGAAGAACAATGGCAGTACGAACTGTTTGCGGATATATTCGGCGCCGGCGGTCAAGAACCCGCGGGGAATCATGTCTATCCGGCACGTCGACGAGCAGCTGGTTCAGCACCTGTACGGCACAGCCGTCGACACGGGTGACTGGCGGCCGGCACTGGGGCGATTCTGCCAGCTGCTGGATTCGTGCGAGGCGGGGTTCACCATGACCGCTGGTGGCCCGGACACGATGTCCATGGTTGAGACCACGGGCCGGCTTCTGACGCCGGAGCTTATCGATCTTTACGTTCGGCACTACGGCCGTTTCGATCCGAAACTTGCAATACTGGCGGAAAACGCGCCGGGTTACCTGTTGAACGATGCGCGGCACTTCGACGAACAATTTGTTTCGCGCGATCTGTTTTATCAGGAATACACGCGACAGGTAGGCACCCGCCACACGTTGCACATGCTGGCCAAACGCAGCGCGAGCCGACAGATATACTTGGCCGTCATGCGATCGCGACGCCCCGGCCCCTACCAGACGCAGGCCGAGATCGTGTTTCGGCAGTCAAGCAGTCATTTCGTACGCGCCCTCTCCCTGATGGAGAAGGTAGATTGCCTCCGTCGGGCTGGCGACGCCCTCGATGGCCTGGATTTCGGTATCGTTGTCGTCGATTCATTTCACCGCGTTGCGCTGCTCAACCGGATGGCCGAAGACCTGCTGGCGGAACGGGGCGAACTGCAAATGAACCGGGGAATTCTTTCTGCCCGGCGTCATGACACAGATCGCAGGCTCAAGGCGCTGATCGATTCGGCTGTCGCAGGCCATGCGGAGGGTGGGGTGCTCGAAATTCGCGATGCCGCCGGTACGGGATTGGCGATGAGGACTTGTCCGCTGCCTGCGGGCAGCCGAATTGCCGCACAGCGCAGCCCCGCAGTGCTCATCATCATCGGCGGTGCAAAAAGACGTCCCGGTCGCGCCGATCTTTCGGCGCTGTACGATCTCACCGAAGCCGAATCGCGGCTCGCGCTTGCCATTGCCGAGGGCCGTACACTTGCCTCCATCGCCGCGCTTCACGGCGTGAAATATTCGACGGTACGCAGTCAGCTCCAGTCGGTCATGCAGAAGATGGGCGTACGTCGCCAGGCCGATGTGGTGCGGCTGCTTGCATCGAATTAGCGACGGGTCGCGAAATCCTGGATCCCGGGTGCCGCATAGGCGTGTCGCTTCGGCTTGTACTGGTAAACGCTCGTTTCGCGGATTTCGCGGTCTTCCAGCTCCCGGGTTGTCTGTACACGATAGGTGGCGAGCCTCAAGGCGCCGCTCGCGGGAAAATAGGCCCGCCCCGGATCCCCGAGAAGGACTGCCGCACCGCGCAGTGCACAATCGCCGAGCCAGCCCAACAATCGCTCCGCCAGGGGACGCTCGTAACACATGTCGCCGACGAGGATGACGTCCCAGCCGCACGGCCTGCCGATCAGGTCGTCGGTCACGATCTCGATCTTTTCCCCGCGCCGGCCCTGACCGTTGCCGTCGGCTGACGGCTTGCGCACCATGCAGCTGACGCCGTTGGCCCAGCAATTGAGGCCGATCGCAGTGGCGGCGAAACCGTCGACATCGGCGGCGACCACCATGCGCGCGCCTGCCTTTGCCGCGGCGATAGCCACAAGGCCCGAGCCCGTCCCGAAGTCGAGCACCGAGCGCGCCGCGACCACCTCGCGGTGGTCGAGCACATAGCGGGCGAGCGCCTGACCGCCTGCCCAGGCAAAGGCCCAGTAAGGCGGCGGAACGCCCTCCGCCTCAAGTTCCTCTTCGGTCTTGCGCCACAGCGGCACGACTTCGGTGGCGAGGTGCAGATCGATCTCGGGAACGAGTGGCGGCGCGGCCAATTCGGTGTTGGCGCGAATGAATTCCGCGGAATGCCCTTCGAACATCTCCAGAAATACGCGTGGGGGTGCCGTCCGAATGACGGTCTGGCGTTGCATTTTATTCCCCGTCGCCCCTGGAGTACGGGTGTTCAAAGCACGCCGCCGCCCTGAAGAACGAGAACCGCCATCCAGATCTCGCAGACGAGCTGGACAGCAAAGGCGCCGAAGCGGAAGCTGACCGCCGTAACCGATCCCGAAAGGAGATGGATGAGCGACTGAACAACCCGCGCGACGATGACGATGACGGCGAGCCGGTTGAACGTTGCGCTCTCCATGCCCACCACCCATCCCGAAAGCACGATGGCGGCAAAGATCGGCAGGTTCTCGAGCGTGTTCAGATGCGCGCGATTAAGCCGCCAATAGGCATCGCCGCCGTGCGGCGCGCCGGCGGTGAAACTGTTCGCTTTTGCCTTGCCCCGCAGGACCATCGCGCTGCGGACAATCGCGAGAATAACGACGAGGGCGATTGCCCACAGCGCATAGGCGATCAGTGCCGTAATCGAATGCGGTGCAACGAACTGGGACATGTGCGGAAACTCCTTTGAACGGGCAAACAATTCACCACAGAGACACAAAGGTCGCGGAGAAAGGCAACGCGCGCGATCGCGCTAACATTTATCCGTGCTCTCCGTGCCTCTGCGGTGTTTTCCTTCTTCATCGCAACCAACTCGCGGCGATTACCGCGGTCGCGACGAGCAGGCCGGCGTCGCGATTGGAGCGGAAGATTTTGAGGCAGCGCTGCGTGTCGCTGGTATCGAGCGAGCGGGTCTGCCACTGGAAATGTACGCCCAGAGGAAGGAACAACAGTGCGATCCAGAGCTTCTGCGCGCTGGCCACCGCGGCTCCGGCCATCAGGACAAGTGCGAGGGCGTAGAATGCATCGATCCAGCGATGAGAATGTTCGCCGAAGAGTCGCGCTGTCGATTTGACGCCGATCAGCGCATCGTCCTCCCTGTCCTGGTACGCGTAGACCGTGTCGTAACCGAGCGTCCAGAAGAAACAGCCGGCGTAGAGGAGAAAGGCGGGCAGGGTGAGCCGCCCGGTTTCTGCCGCGAAGCCAAGGAGTGCGCCCCAGTCGAAGGTGATCCCGAGCCACGCCTGCGGCCACCACGTGATGCGCTTCATGAAAGGATAAACTGCGACAAGCACAAGCGAACCTGCGCCCAACAAAACCGAAAATCGGTTCAGCTGAAGCAGGATGGCGAGACCTGCCGCAAGCTGCAGCGCAAGGAAAATCCATGCGCCACGCACGCTCACTGCGCCCGAGGGGATCGGACGCCCGCGCGTGCGGGCGACGTTTGCATCGATATCCCGATCGACGATGTCGTTGTACGTACAGCCGGCACCGCGCATGACGATCGCGCCAAGGGCGAACAGCGCTAGAAGCCCGAAATCGCCGCTCCAGGTCCCGAAGCCGCGGCCCAACGCAGCCGCGCCAAGCGCAAGGCCAAAGAGGCAGGGCAGGAACAGCAGAATGGCGCCGATCGGCCGGTCCAGTCGCATCAGGCGGAGCCACGGCTGCAGCCGCGCGGGCGCACCAGCCATCCAACTCCCCGCCGGTGCATCTGCGGGAATGGGCGTTGCTTGTCGAAACTCCGTCATGGGTGCAACACGATATTACCGGGAGCGCGGGCTTCCTCGCCCGCTTTCTTTCAATTCGACAATAGCCGCAGTAGCCATCTTTGGCGAAGATGCGGGCGGGGACGCCCGCTGTCCCGGGCAAGGAGCTTTGCGGTGGAACTCGTAGAACCCGGCGGCAAGGTGCGGCTGTTCGTGGAGCAGCCGTTGACCGAAGGCGCGCGCGTGGCACTGAGCGCGCAGCAAGGGCACTACCTGCTGCATGTGATGCGCGCACACCTTGGCGACCGCGTCAGCCTCTTCAATGGACATGATGGCGAGTGGTTGGCCGGCATCGCCGAAGCGGGGCGGCGCGCGTGTGTGCTTTCGTGCGAGCAGCAAACGCTGCGACAGACGGATGACGACGATCTCTGGCTGGTCTTCGCGCCCATCAAGAAAACACCCGCGGATTACGTGACGCAGAAAGCAACTGAACTCGGCGTTTCGGTGCTGCAGCCCGTCATCACCCGCCGCACGATTGTGCATCGCGTGAACATCGAACGCATGCGTGCCAATGCGATCGAAGCGTGCGAGCAGTCCGGCCGTATTACTGTCCCTGAAATTCGCGTGCCGCTCGATCTCGATCGACTGCTGAAGGAATGGCCACGGGAGCGCAATCTTCTTTTCTGCGACGAGGGCGGCGCGCCACCTGTTCTGAAAGCGCTGCGAAGCGTGGAGAAAGGGCCATGGGCGGTGCTGACGGGCCCCGAGGGCGGTTTCGACAATGACGAGCGAAAGGCAATTCGTGCGCTTTCGTCAACCGTTCCGGCGTCGCTTGGCGAACGCATACTGCGCGCCGACACGGCGGCGCTTGCAGCACTGGCAGTCTGGCAAGCTCAGTGCGGGTAGAAAAGATTTGACGTCGAGAATTCGGAGCCGGGCGCTGCGGCATTGCCGTAGGCGTCAGGCGTTGAATTCTGCGGGCGGTACGTATGATACGGATCGCCGGGCCAGTCCTGTCCGGACGACATATTGAAATGAAACGCGCCAAATGGGTTGTTCTTGTTGTTGCTCTGGTCGGTCGCAAAGGGATCCTGCGACGGATCGCTGGGAACCTGAGCGTTCGTTGAACCATCGCCGGGAGGCTGCGGAAGGATGACGGACTGCAATGCCATTGCCGGCACGGCAAGCATGGTCGCTAATATCACGACACCCGACAAAAGCGCTGAACGCATCGGCGGAATCTCCTCGGTCGCACACAGGATCAAAGCACGGTCGCGCTGCCCAGGCAATCGGACGGAGCCTTACGCGACTTGTGCGCCGCGCCGCGCCCGCCTACATACGCACAAAAGCTGAATCCCGGATTTAGAATTCAGGCACAGGGAGAGAGTGCCGGGACAGGAGGGCCGCCATGTCGATCCCCCAGGCAGCGGGCGGACCGATCCAGTCGCGCGACGATCTCGTGCGCTATATTGCCGGTGCCGGGAAACCGCGCGCGCAGTGGCGCATCGGAACCGAACACGAGAAGTTCGTTTACAACCTCAATACGCTGAAGCCGCTGCCTTATGCCGGGCGCCCCGGTATTCGCGAGATGCTGGAAGGGATGCGGCGCTTCGGTTGGGAACCGGTGATGGAGGGCGATCACATCATCGGTCTTTCGCAGAACAATGCCTCGATCAGCCTCGAGCCGGGCGGACAGTTCGAGTTGGCCGGCGCACCGCTCAAATCGCTGCATCAGACCTGCGCCGAGGTGAACACGCACCAATCCCAGATACGCGACGTGGCGGCTGAAATCGGGGCCGGCGTGCTCGGCATCGGCTTTGCGCCGACATGGCGGATCGACGAGGTCGATCAGATGCCGAAGGGCCGCTATGCGATCATGCGCAACTACATGCCGAAGGTGGGCGGCCTCGGTCTCGAGATGATGTTCCGGACCTGTACGGTACAGGTGAATCTCGATTTCGCCGACGAGCCGGACATGGTGAAGAAATTCCGCGTCGCCCTGGCGCTCCAGCCCGTCGCGACGGCGCTTTTCGCGAACTCGCCCTTCCGCGAGGGGTTGCCGAGCGGATTTCTTTCCTATCGCAGTCACATCTGGACCGACGTCGACAACGCGCGCGCCGGCATGCTGCCGTTCGTCTTCGAAGACGGGTTCGGCTTCGAGCGCTACGTCGATTACGCGCTCGATGTGCCGATGTACTTCGTCTATCGGGACGGCCGCTATATCGATGTCGCCGGCAAAAGCTTTCGCGATTTCCTCGCCGGCCGCATTCCCGAACTGAAGGGCATCGAGCCGCAGATCGCCGACTGGGCCGACCATCTCACCACGATTTTCCCGGAAGCGCGGCTGAAGCGCATTCTCGAAATGCGCGGCGCCGACGGCGGCACCTGGCGGCGCGTCTGCATGCAGCCGGCGCTCTGGGTCGGCGTTCTTTACGACGGAGCGGCGCTCGAGGCGGCGTGGGATCTCGTCAAGGACTGGACGGCTGAGGAGCGCGAGGCGCTGCGCGCCGCGGTGCCGTCACTCGCGTTGAAGACACCGTTCCGCGGGCGTACTGTTCGAGATCTCGCGCGCGAGATGCTGGCAATCGCCCAGGCGGGACTGCGCGCCCGCGCGAGAGAGGACGCTGTCGGCGCCACCGAAGAGGGATTTTTGCAGCCGCTCGCCGACATCGTCGAGCGCGGCTATACGCGCGCCGAGGAACTGTTGCGCAAGTGGCGCGAAGAGTGGGACGGCGACTTCTCGCGCCTGTTCACGGAGTACAATTTTCTTTAGTTCGCAACCGGCCATCACGGGGTGCGGAGGAACCCGTGATAGTTGTCTTCGTTATCCGTGTAGAAGCCGACCACAGCGCCCTTGCCGTCGATGAAATTCGCGAACGTGCCGGTCGAGCCCTGGGGATCGAACGTCTGGATCTTTCCGTTACTTTTGCGGACAAACCCGTGCGCGAGCCCGTCGCCGCCGTAGTAATACCCCGCAACATCACCGTCGTCGTTTATGCTGGCTACATAGGTGTAGGTCGAACCGGAAGGATCGAACTGTGCGAACGTTCCATCCGCCGCGCGGATGAACCCGTGCGCGATGTTGCTTGAGTCGAAGTAGTAGCCGGCGATCGCTCCGGTTGCATTGAGGCCCTGGGCAAAGGTGCCCGTGGAACCGCTCGCGGCGTCGAACGTCGTGATGCTACCGTCGCTCGTGCGCAGGAAGCCGTGATTGAAGCCACTCGCATCGCCCCAATGCCCGGTTATGGAATCGGAAGCGTTGATTGCTGTCGGCGAGGTCCCATAGGCATCGCCCGATACGTCGAACTCGCTGATCGTTCCGTCCGGCGTTCGCAGGAACCCATGGGGAACAGCGTAGAGATCGTACCACGAGCCCGTAATCGCACTCTGCGCGGTCATGGCGACGGGGAAGGTGCCGCTGACGTCACCCGGTGCGTGAAATGGTTTCAATTTGCCGTCGCTCTTCCGGATGAAGCCGGGAAACTGACCGTCGGGCGTGCTCCAATAGCCCGTGGCACGGCCTTTGGCGTCGATGCCGTACGTCGCTGTGACTTTCGACTTGCCATGTTCGAACGTCGTGATCGTGCCGTCGGTGCTGCGAAGGAATCCTTTCGTCGTGTTGTCGCTGCTGTCGTAGTAGAAACCGGTGATCAGCCCTTTCTCGTTCATCGACCAGGGGTAGGTGCCGATCGAATCTGGCGGATCGATCGTGACGATCGTCGATTTGGCGAGAGCAGGCCCGGCCAGAGCCCACACACACCCCGCGGTCGCAAGCGCCGCGACGAGGAGAGAGGATCGGGTCACGCGAGCCGAACGCAATTGAGTGTTCATCATTTCTTCCTCCGTCAGGCGCGATGCCGCGCATGGATGATGAGACCGATACCGGCAACGGCGAGCGCAAGTCCGTACCAGACCCAAATCCTCGCATCGATCATGAAGCTCGATGCCGGCCAGCGTACGTAACCCATGCCCTGTCCGATCCAGAGCAAACCTACAAGGACGGCAATACCGCCGAGGAGAAGAAGCACCATTTTCATTCTGTCCCCCTTTTTCCTTGCGGCAAGCCTAGCATGAAATCCGGCCCCACGCACGGCGTCTCCATGGATCGGCGGGAAATCCTCGGTGCTGCGGCATTGTCGGCTGTTGCTACAGTGGGCGCTGGCGCATTGCCGCCGGCAGGTCCCGACTTCGGCCCGGTCGAAAGAGTTCCCCTATGGCCGGGAACTCCGCCGGGCGGTCCGGTCCCAGCGCTTCAACTGCATGTCGTCGAGCGCAGCCCCGATCCCGCGAAATATCACCTGAGGGCGCTGAGCGGCATAGCCCGGCCTTTCCTCGCGGTCGTGCCCTCCCCGTCTCCCCGCGGCGCGGCACTTCTGATCATTCCGGGCGGTGGTTATCGCGAACTCACGATCGATATCGCCTTCGCGGCAGCCCGTCGCTTCGCACAAGCGGGCGTGACGGGCTTCGTGCTGTTCTATCGCCTGCCGCACGAAGGCTGGCGCAACGGCCCGAACGTGCCGCTCCAGGATGCGATGCGCGCCATGCGGCTTCTCCGCGCGGGCGCGGCACATTACGGCGTCGACCCAGCGCGGCTTGGCGCGCTCGGCTTTTCGGCGGGCGGTCATCTGGCCGCGATGCTTTCGCTTCGCTCCGGTGCCGAGGTTTACGTGCCGGTCGATGGGGCCGACCGCGAAAGCGCGCGGCCGCTCTTTGGGGCGCTCCTCTATCCGGTGATCACCATGCTCCCGCCTTACGCCCACGAAGCGTCACGCGAGATGTTGCTCGGGGAAAATCCCACTGTGGCCGAACGCGCCGCTTATTCCTGCGAACGTCTGGTCACGCACGGAACGCCGCCCATGTTTCTGGCGGCAGCGGCAGATGATCCGGACGTGCCGGTGGACAACACGCTTGCCATGTTCGCGGCGCTCCGTCGTGTACACGTTCCGGCGGAGATGCACGTCTTTGAGCGGGGCGGGCACGGCTTCGGCCTGGGCAATCCCGGTCAGCCGCTCTCCGCGTGGCCGGCGCTTCTGCTCGCATGGTTGCGCGCGCATCAACTCCTCTGACAGCCTATTGAACATAAACACTATTGACACAGTAGAGTATTGGGTGCATTCCTGAATGTAGGGGAAGGTCCTACGGCCCGGGGCTGGGCCGGAGCCGTTCCGCAAGAACGAGGGATTGCACGATGATCCGAGCCACGCTCGCCGCAGGGCTCCTGTTGTTCAGCGCCGCATCGGCGTCGGCGACGACGCTCCTGAATGTGAGTTACGACCCGACTCGCGAGCTTTACAAAGCCGTCAACTCCGCTTTCGCCGCTCAGTGGAAAGCGAAAACCGGCGAAGACCTCACCATCAATATGTCGCACAACGGCTCTGGTGCGCAGGCGCGTGCAGTCATAGACGGGCTCGACGGAGACGTCGTGACGCTGGCGCTGGCCGGCGACATCGACTCCATTGCCCAAAAGGCAAAACTTCTTCCGGATACCTGGCAGCGCAGGCTGCCGTTCAACAGCACGCCGTACACCTCGACGATCGTGTTCCTCGTCCGGAAGGGCAATCCGAAGAACATTCACGACTGGTCGGACCTGGTCAAGCCAGGGGTGTCGATCATCGTCCCCAATCCCAAGACATCCGGCGGCGCGCGCTGGGCCTATCTCGCGGCGTGGGTCTCGGCGGAACGCAAGCCCGGCGGCACCTGGAACGCCGCGAAGGACTACGTCGGCCAGTTCTATTCGCATGTACCGGTGCTTGATGCCGGCGCGCGCGGCTCGACGACGACATTCGTACAGCGCGGCTTGGGCGACGTGCTGGTAAGCTGGGAAAACGAGGCCCATCTCGCCATTCAGGAAGCAGGACCCGGCAAGTTCGAGATCGTCTATCCCTCCGTCTCAATGCTCGCCGAACCGCCGGTGGCGTTGCTCGATAGCAATGTTGATCGCCACGGCACGCGCAAGGTCGCCGAGGCCTACCTGCAGTTCCTGTATTCGAAGGAAGGGCAGGAAATCGAGGCGAAGAATTTTTATCGCCCACGCGATGTGAAAATTCTTGCCGCGCACAAGGCCGATTTTCCGTCCATAAAACTGTACACCGTCGATTATGCCTTCGGCGGCTGGCACAAGGCGCAGACCACACACTTTGCCGACGGCGGCGTGTTCGACCAGATCTACAAACCGCAGGCAAAATGAGCGCGATTGCCGCGCTTCCGAGGTGGAAGAGCCCGAGCGTTCTACCGGGCTTCGGCCTCTCGTTCGGATTCACGATATTCTACCTTTCGCTGATCGTCCTCATTCCGCTTTCGGCGCTTGTCCTGCGGCCGCTTGCGCTCGGCTGGAACGGCTTTCTGACAGAGGTTGCCGCCCCGCGTGTCCTGCACGCGCTGCTGCTTTCGTTCGGGGCCGCGGCTGTCGCGGCTGCGATCAATACGGTGTTCGGCTTCATCGTCGCCTGGGCGCTGGTGCGCTACGACTTTCCGTTCCGCCGCCTCATTGACGCGCTTGTCGATCTTCCCTTCGCATTGCCCACGGCCGTGGCTGGCATCGCATTTGCCACCCTCTATGGGCCTCGTGGCGTGATGGGCTCGCTCCTGATGCGGGCCGGAATCAAGGCGGCGTACAGCCCGCTCGGCGTAGTGATTGCACTCACCTTCATCGGCTTGCCGTTCGTCGTCCGCACGCTACAGCCGGTGCTTTCCGACATGGCGCGCGACGCGGAGGAGGCATCGGCGACGCTCGGGGCGAGCCGCTTCCAGACACTCCGCAGAGTCATCATCCCGGCGCTCGCGCCGGCGCTCATCACTGGCACCGCGCTCGCCTTCGCGCGGGGCGTCGGCGAATACGGTTCGGTGATTTTCATCGCCGGAAACCTGCCCATGGTTTCGGAGATTGCACCCCTCCTGATCGTGATCAAGCTGGAAGAGTACGACTATGCCGGTGCGGCGGCCGTGGGCGTCGTGATGTTGGCGCTGTCGTTCGGTATTGTACTGCTGCTGAATCTGTTCCAGTCGCGGGTGCAGGCGCGGCGATGAGTACTCACACCATTGCCCTGCCGCGCAGCGCCGCGGGTCCCGCGGAGGACTCGCCTGCGACGCGGCTCGTACTGATCGCAGTCGCGATCGGGTATGTCGGCATTTTCCTGTTGCTTCCGCTCGTCACCGTGTTCTCTTCGGCGCTCGCGGGTGGCATTCGCCAGGCGTTGAGCGCAGTTGCCGATCCGGACGCGCTCTCGGCCATCCGGCTCACGCTGATTGTCGCGGCGATCTCGGTTTCACTGAACGTGGTTTTCGGGATTGCTGCGGCCTGGTCCATCTCGAAATTCGACTTCCGCGGGAAGAGCCTGCTCATTTCCCTGATCGATATCCCCTTTTCGGTTTCGCCGGTGATCTCCGGTCTCATCTTCGTCCTCGTGTTCGGGATGCAGGGATGGTTCGGGCCGTCTCTGCGCGATGCGGACGTGAAGATTATCTTCGCGCTCCCCGGCATCGTCCTTGCTACGACTTTTGTCACCTTTCCCTTCGTCGCGCGGGAGCTCATTCCGTTGATGATGGATCAGGGTCGAGACGAGGAGGAAGCCGCGATGTCGCTCGGTGCCTCCGGTTGGCGGTCGTTTCTGCGCGTAACATTGCCCAACATGAAGTGGGCACTTCTCTACGCCGTTCTGCTCTGCAACGCGCGCGCGATGGGTGAATTCGGCGCCGTGTCTGTGGTGAGCGGCCACATCCGTGGCCTTACCAACACCATGCCGCTGCACGTCGAGGTTTTGTACAATGACTACCAGTATGTGGGGGCCTTTGCCGTCGCAGCGCTGCTCGCGATGCTCGCGCTCGTCACCCTCGTTCTCAAGTCCATTCTCGAATGGCGCTACGCCGACGAGATCGCCGCGGTGCATCGCCACTGAAGGAAGAGAATCATGACGCTCCTCGTTGATTCCATTGCCAAGCAGTTCGGTCGCTATCCGGCGCTCAAGGGCGTGAGCTTCAACGCTCCCGAAGGGGCGTTCGTCGCGCTTCTCGGGCCGTCGGGTTCGGGAAAGACGACGTTGCTGCGCATTTTGGGCGGCCTCGAAGTGGCCGATGCGGGCCGCATCACCTTCGGGACTCTGGATTGGATGTCCATGGCGGCGCGCGAACGCCGGGCCGGGTTCGTATTCCAGCAGTATGCGCTGTTCCGTCACATGACGGTCGCACGCAACATCGCGTTCGGCCTCGAGGTCCGCCCGCGCAGCCAACGCCCAAGCCGCAAAGAGATCGCGCACCGCGTCGAAGAACTTCTGCGGCTTGTCCAGCTCGCAGGCCTGGGCGACCGATATCCAAGCCAGCTCTCCGGGGGGCAACGCCAGCGTGTCGCGCTCGCACGCGCGCTAGCGATCGAGCCGCGCATGCTTCTCCTCGACGAGCCGTTCGGCGCGCTCGACGCCAGAGTGCGCAAGGAACTGCGCGTCTGGTTAAGGCAGCTGCACGACCAGACCGGCATTACCACGATCTTCGTGACGCACGACCAGGAAGAGGCGCTGCAGATGGCCGACCTCGTTGCGGTCCTGAACGCGGGCAAAATCGAGCAGATTGGTACGCCGAGAGAACTGCGGTCCGAGCCTGTCAACGATTTCGTCGAGCATTTTCTCGAGGTGCAGCGGCCTGCGGTCGCCAGCGCTCGGCCCCTCGCCAGGGTAGCCAATTTTCATTGATTGCACTGCAACACTCATGCGGGAAATCGAGATTGTCATCGGAGTGGTTGTCGCGGTCTTCGCCTTCCTCATCCTGTCCGGTTTTTGACACTGCCGCCTTCCGGACAGCTCGAAATTGAGACTTTGCGGGGATTTCAAGGCGCGAAGGACAGTCAATGCGCGGGTTTCCCCCTGACACAGTATATCCACTAAGACCCATTGACTTGGTAGAATAAAACTGCGTTGCTCGGAATAGGGAAGGGTCCTACGAATTCCGGGGCGGGGTTCGCAGTCCCTCAAGAGAGGGGACGCACGATGGGTCTTGGGGCACAGTCGTACATGTCTGGCGCGGGGCGTCGAAGCCAATGACACCGGTTGTTCATACCATCCAGCCGCTGTACGCGCTGTCAGGCGTCGTCGTGGGGATACTTGTCGGCATGACGGGAGTCGGCGGCGGCTCGCTGATGACGCCGATCCTTATCCTTCTCTTCGGTGTCCACCCCCTGACCGCCGTCGGTACAGATCTTCTCTACGCCTCGGCGACCAAGACGTGCGGCACGCTTGTTCACGGTTTCAACAAGACTATCGACTGGCGGGTGGTCGGACGGCTGGCGCTGGGCAGCGTTCCGTTTACGGCGCTGACCATCTTCGCCCTGTCCAAACTCGATATGAACAACCCGGCCGCGCAAAAGCTGATTACGAGCGGGCTTGGGATAGCATTGTTCCTTACGGCCCTTTCGCTCGCGTTTCGAAAAACCGTGACGGAGTTGTACGACCGGCGCATCGGCGAAATGGCGCCGGACACGGTCCGGAATTTGACCGTCGCCATGGGCGCACTTCTCGGCGTACTCGTGTCGATCTCATCCGTGGGCGCGGGCGCCATCGGCGTAACGGCGCTGATCCTGCTCTACCCGAAAATGCCCATTTCGCGCCTTGTCGGTTCGGACATTGCTCACGCCGTTCCCCTGACGCTGATAGCCGGTCTTGGGCACTGGTGGCTGGGTTCGATCAATTTTCCGCTCCTTGGCTCGCTTCTGGTCGGATCGATTCCCGGAATCATCATTGGGAGCATGCTCGTCACCCGCGTGCCGGAACCGAGTTTGCGGCTGATCCTTGCGACGGTTCTGGTGCTCGTCTGCTTCCGATTCTGGTTTTTCTAGATAGGATGGGCCGCAAGAGGGGGAGGCGGCCCTGTGCGGATATTTGATTTTACTGACGCCATTGCGCGAATGCCGGGGCGGAGCGTCGTTCACGGGATACGCAAGGATCGGGATGTTGTTCCGGCATTCGAGCGCGTCGCGGCGGAGCACACGGCGTATGTCGAAGCGCTCGGTTCCGTGGGGTTGCGTGTCGAAGTCCTTCCTCCGCTGGAGGAATTTCCCGATTCCGTTTTCGTAGAAGACCCCGCGCTTGTCTTTTCCGCGGGCGCAGTGCTGCTGCGCCCGGGCACGGCCAGTCGCGCCGGCGAGGGCGAGCACCTTCGGACCGTTTTGCGCCAGCGGTTCAAGACCGTGCTCGAGCTTGCGCCGAATTTTTCCGCGGACGGCGGCGACGTACTGACCGTTCCTGGCGGCGTGTTCATCGGCCTGTCGCGCCGTACCGGTCGTGAGGGTGCCGAAGCGTTGTCAAGACTGCTCCGGCAACTCGATCTCCACGCCACAATCGTCGAACCTCCGCCCGGCAGCCTGCATCTCAAATCCGCGGTATCGCTTCTGGACGAGGAAACGCTGCTCGCGAGCGCCGCGGTCGCAGAATCAGGAATGTTCAGCAATTACCGGATCGTTGTACCGCCGCCCGAAGAATACCGCTCCGCTCATGCGTTGCGGATCAACGACGTCATCTTCGTTCCGTCGCACTTTCCGCGCACGACCGAAATGCTTTCGAAAAGGGGCTATGACGTGGCGCCGCTGAAGGCGGCGGAAATCCGCAAGCTGGACGCCGGTCTTTCCTGCATGTCGCTCCGCTGGTTCGCGGCGTCGTGACGCAAACCGGCGGGTCGGCCGATTTGTACTCTTCAAGATTGCCGTAGTGCTCGCCTACCAGCGGCGGCAATAGCGGTGATGATGGTGCCAGTACCAGCCGCCGCGGCAGACGCGATGATGGTAGTACACCGGATGCGTGAAGCCGAGGCCGACATTCGCGCCGATGGGCCCGACATGGGCGCCTGCGCCCACGCCCTGGCTGCCCGCGGTTGCGCCTGCCCCGATCGGGCCGACATTCGCGCCGGCTCCGGCCTGCTGCGCCGAGGCGGCGCCGGCAACGAGCAAGGTAGCCGAAAACGTTGCTGCAAGAAGTGTTTTCATGGGTTTTCCCCTGAGAATGGGTCTCTCTGGATGGGTCTTTCTCAAAGGAAAAACGCGAGGCTCGGTACGTTGGTTTCCTGACGGCCTGGGACAGGATCTCGTGTCCCGGCGCAGCCTTGACCACTCAACCTCTGGTATTATCAGGCACGCTGCCCTGTCCCATCCTTACGTCGGTACCGCCTACGCCGCTGTGCCGCCGACAGTGAGACCGTCGATGCGCAGCGTCGGCTGACCCACACCGACGGGCACCGACTGTCCGTTCTTGCCGCAGGTGCCGATGCCGGAATCGAGCTTCATGTCGTTGCCGATCATGGCGACGTGCTTGAGTGCTTCGGGCCCGTTGCCGATGAGCGTTGCGCCCTTGATCGGCGCGCCCTTGCGGCCGTTTTCGATCAGGTACGCTTCCGTACAGGAGAAGACGAACTTGCCGGAGGTGATGTCCACCTGGCCGCCGCCGAAGTTCACCGCGTAGATTCCCTTGTCGACGCTCGCGAGAATTTCTTCCGGATCCCTGTCGCCCGCGAGCATGTACGTATTGGTCATCCGCGGCATGACGCTGTGCGCATGACTCTGCCGGCGTCCGTTGCCAGTGGGGGCCGTGCCCATCAGCCGCGCGTTCTGCCGGTCCTGCATGTAGCCTTTGAGGATTCCGTCTTCGATCAGCACCGTCCGCGTCGTCGGTGTGCCTTCATCGTCGATCGTGAGCGAACCGCGGCGGCCGGAAATCGTACCGTCGTCCACCACCGTCACGCCCGGCGCGGCGACGCGCTCGCCGAGCAGCCCCGCGAAGGCTGAGGTCTTCTTGCGGTTGAAATCGCCCTCGAGGCCGTGGCCGATCGCTTCATGCAGAAGAATGCCCGGCCAGCCGGGGCCGAGCACGACCTTCATCTCCCCGGCCGGTGCCGGAACCGATTCGAGATTGACGAGCGCCTGTCTCAGCGCCTCGTCGACCGCATCCTTCCAGTATTTCGGATCGAGATAGGTCTCGTAGCCCGAGCGGCCGCCGCCGCCGTAACTTCCCGATTCCTGCCGTCCGTTCTCTTCGACGATGACCGAGACCCCGATGCGCACGAGCGGGCGGATATCGCGCCAGCTCTCGCCGCCGGCGCGCAGGATTTCGATTGTCTGATGTTCGCCGGCGAGCGCACAGGAGACCTGACGAACGCGCGGGTCCCTGGTGCGTGCATAGGCATTCATTTCCTCGAGCAGTTTGATCTTGGCCGCGAACTCGGCGCTCGCGAGCGGGTCCTCGTCGCCGTAGAGCTTGGCGTTGGTGCGCTTGGGTGAGAGATCGAGCGCGCCGGCGTGCCCCTTCGCCACCGCCGAAACGGTTTCGGCCGCGCGGCGGATGGCACTTTCGGAAAGTTCGTTTGCATGCGCGTAGCCCGTCGCTTCGCCCGCCACCGCGCGCAGGCCGAAGCCCTGCGTCGTGTCGAAACTCGCCGCTTTCAGCCTTCCGTCATCAAAAGAGAACGATTCGCTGCGGCAAAATTCGAGGAACAGTTCACCGTCGTCGCTACCCGAAAGCGCGCGATCCACGATTCCCTGCACGTCGCTGCGGTCGAGCCCAGCCTTGTCGAAAAACAGATCGCCATCCATCGCGCGAATTCCTTGAGAATGGTTGAGACATAGCGTCTCCAGGGTGCGAACGAAACCGCGCGAACGCGTCGGTCCTCAGGGGCACTCGCGGCGAGCCTCGTTCCAGTGGCATAAGGTCGCAATGACTTGCGCCGCTTGGCTCCCCTAAACCAGCGTTATCTCGACTCTTTCTGACCGTCGGGCGCCGGATGGGCGCCCATCATCCTTGAGGTCGCCCGGATGCTTCGAAAATGGATCGCACTGGCAGCCGGCGCGTGCGCGGCAATCCTCGCGGCTGCCGGCCCCTTGCAAGCTACGCAGCCACTGCCGTGGCAAACCGGATTTCAGCCGGCTGCTTCGCCGGTGATGGAGCGCATCGAGGCGTTCCACAGCGGCCTGCTCATCCTCGTTACCATAATCTGCCTGTTCGTCTTCGGACTGCTCCTCTGGGTAATCATCCGCTACAACCACCAACGCAATCCGGTCCCGGGCAAGACAACCCACAACACGGTCCTGGAAGTGCTCTGGACCATTGTGCCCGTCATCATTCTGGTCGCGGTCGCCATCCCGTCGTTCAAGCTTCTCTACTACGAAGCGGATATTCCCAAGCCCGACCTCACGATCCGTGCCATCGGCAAACAGTGGTTCTGGACCTACCAGTATCCGGGCAGCGGCAACTTTCAGTTTGATTCGCTCGGCCTTTCGGACGCCGACGCGGCGAAGAAAGGCGAGCCAAGGCTCCTCGGCGTTGACAACGTCGTGGTCGTCCCGGTGAACGAGGTCGTGAAAGTGCAGACGACGGGCGCCGACGTGATCCATTCCTGGGCCGTTCCCGCCTTTGGCGTGAAGATGGACGCCATTCCCGGCCGCCTCAACGAGACATGGTTCAAGGCGACGGCCGAAGGAACCTATTACGGCGAGTGCTCCGAGCTCTGCGGCGCGCGCCACGCCTACATGCCCATCGAAGTCAAGGTCGTGTCCGAGGACGCCTTCAAGGCCTGGCTCGCCGGTGCGAAAAAGAAGTTCGCCGCGATCGACAACGAGCGCGTGGCGTCGAAATGATCCATTCCCATCCAACGAAAGTCATTGTCCATGGCTGATATCGCGCTCGCGCATGAGGATCACCCCACCGGCTGGCGCCGTTTCGTCTATTCGACGAACCACAAGGACATCGGCACGATGTACCTTATCTTCGCCATCTGCGCGGGTCTCGTGGGCGGCACGCTCTCGATGTTCATGCGCGCCGAGCTGATGTATCCGGGGCTTCAGGTCTTCAGCGAACCGCACACCTTCAACGTTTTCGTTACTGCGCATGGCCTGATCATGATCTTCTTCATGATCATGCCGGCGATGATCGGCGGGTTCGGGAACTGGCTGGTGCCGCTGATGATCGGCGCGCCCGACATGGCGTTCCCGCGCATGAACAACATCTCGTTCTGGCTGCTGCCGTTCTCCTTCACGCTCCTGATCCTTTCGATGTTCGTCGAAGGCGATTCGGGCGGGATGGGTGTGGGCGGGGGCTGGACAATGTACGCACCGCTCTCGACCACGGGTTCGCCCGGTCCGGCGATGGATTTTGCGATCTTCGCCATCCACATCGCCGGCGCGTCGTCGATCCTGGGCGCCATCAATTTCATCACCACCATCTTCAACATGCGCGCGCCGGGCATGACGCTCCACAAGATGCCGCTGTTCGTGTGGTCGATCCTGGTGACCGCGTTCCTGCTTCTGCTGTCGCTTCCCGTTCTCGCGGGCGCGATCACCATGCTCCTGACCGACCGTCATTTCGGAACGAGCTTCTTCAACGCAGCCGGTGGAGGCGATCCGATCCTCTTCCAGCATCTTTTCTGGTTCTTCGGCCATCCGGAAGTCTACATCCTGATCCTTCCGGGCTTCGGCATGATCAGCCACGTGATCTCGGCGTTCTCGAAGCGTCCGGTGTTCGGCTATCTCGGCATGGCCTACGCGATGGTGGCGATCGGCTTCATCGGCTTCATGGTGTGGGCCCACCACATGTACACGGTGGGGCTGTCGGTCGACACGAAAGCCTATTTCGTCTTCGCGACGATGGTGATCGCCGTGCCGACCGGCATCAAGGTGTTCTCGTGGATCGCCACGATGTGGGGCGGCTCGATCGAGTTCAAGACGCCCATGCTGTGGGCCATGGGCTTCGTGCTTCTGTTCACCATCGGCGGCGTGACGGGCGTGGTGCTCGCAAATGCCGGTGTCGATGTCGTGCTCCAGGACACCTACTATGTCGTGGCCCACTTCCACTACGTGCTGTCGCTTGGCGCGGTGTTCGCGATTTTTGCCGGCTGGTATTTCTGGTTCCCCAAGATCACCGGCTATCGGTACAATGAGGCGCTCGGCCAGATTCACTTCTGGCTCACCTTCATCGGTGTGAACATCGCCTTCTTCCCGATGCATTTCCTCGGGCTCGCCGGCATGCCGCGGCGCATCGCGGACTATCCGGACGCCTTCGCCGGCTGGAATTTCGTGTCGTCCATCGGCGCGTTCACGGCTGGCGCCGGCACGGTCGTGTTCCTGATCGCGATGACCGAAGCATTCTTTGCAAAGCGCAGGGCAGGGGACAATCCGTGGGGCGTGGGCGCAACGACCCTCGAGTGGCTCCTGCCGTCGCCGCCGCCGTTCCATTCGTACAATGAGTTGCCGCACATCACATGACCATGGCCGCCGCCACACTCGCGTTTGAGCCACGCGCGGCAAGCGTGGGCGATTACTTCGCGCTTTTGAAGCCGCGGGTGATGTCGCTTGTGCTGTTCACGGCGGTCGCCGGCATGCTGCTGGCGCCGGTGAAGCCGGACCTGCCTACCGCGTTCACCGCGCTCCTGTGCATCGCCGTCGGCGCCGGCGCTTCGGGCGCGCTCAACATGGCCTATGATTCCGACATCGACGCGTTGATGGCGCGCACGGCGACGCGGCCGGTTCCGATGGGCCATATCGCCCGGGGCGATGCGCTCGCTTTCGGCTGGACGCTTGCCGCCGGTTCGGTCGCGGTGATGGCGCTGTTCGTCAATCCGCTCGCCGCGTTCCTGCTCGCTTTTTCGATCGCTTTCTACGTCTTCGTGTACACGCTCTGGCTGAAGCGTCGCACCGCACAGAATATCGTCATCGGCGGCCTCGCCGGCTCGCTCCCGCCTGCGATAGGCTGGGCCGCGGCGACGGGGTCCGTGGGACTCGCGCCGCTGCTTCTGGTGCTGATCATATTCCTTTGGACGCCGCCGCATTTCTGGGCGCTCGCACTCTACCGTTCGGACGATTATGCGCGCGCCGGTGTGCCGATGCTGCCCGTCGTCAGCGGCAAGCGCGCGACGCGCCGGCAGATCCTGATTTACTCGCTCGTTCTGGCGCCGCTCGGGCTCGTGCCGGCCGCCACAGGACTGGGCGGTCCGCTCTATGCCGCCGTGGCGCTCGGTTTCGGCGCCTGGTTCCTCATCGACGCAATCGCCGTGTTGCACGAAACCGACGAGGTGCGCGAGCCCGCCGCGCGGCGGCTGTTTGGCGTCTCGATCATGTATCTGTTCGTGCTCTTCGCCGCGCTGATGCTCGAGCGGCTGATGGGATTGCCGCCGTTTGCGTCCCTGTCGCTTGGGGGCTGGGCGTGAAACGATGGAGGATGATGACCGTGTGCAAAGGGAGCGGCGCCGGCGCAACATCGCCATCGCCCTTCTCCTCGGCGCGCTTGCCGTGCTGTTCTTCGTCATGACGATCGTGCGGCTCAAGGGGCACGTGCTCGAAGTTTTTCAATAGAGGCGGATATGGCAGACGCGCACGCAAAGCATCACGACTACCACCTCGTCGATCCGAGCCCGTGGCCGATCGTCGGATCCGTCGGCGCCTTCACCATGCTGATAGGCGCCATCCTCTGGATGAACTCGGACTACCATGGCTTCGGGCTCCCGGTGAACGGACAGCCGTGGATATTCGCCGTCGGCGCCGTACTTGTTCTGTACACCATGGCCGGCTGGTGGCGGGACGTGATCAGGGAGTCGGTCGTTCTGGGCGACCACACGCCGGTGGTGAAGCTCGGGCTCCGCTTCGGGATGGTGCTCTTCATCACCTCCGAGGTGATGTTCTTCGTTGCGTGGTTCTGGGCCTACTTCAACTTCAAACTGTTTCCCCACGATGTGGGCATCAGCCAGTGGCCGCCGAGCGGAATCGTGACGCTCGATCCGTGGCATTTCCCGCTGCTGAACACGCTTATCCTGCTTACCTCGAGTTCGTCAGTGACGTGGGCGCACCACGCAGTGCAACATGGCGATCGCAAGGGCACGATTCAGGGATTGCTGGTTACCGTCCTGCTCGGTCTGTCATTCAGCTGCGTTCAGGCCTACGAGTACAGCCACGCGCCGTTCACCTTCGGCTTCAATCATCTTGCGCTGCAGCCGTTCACCGATCCCGCGCACGCTTTGCTTGCGGCAGGCGTCGGCAATTTCCAGGCGATCTACGGTTCGACCTTCTTCATGGCCACGGGATTTCATGGCTGCCATGTCATCATCGGCACGATTTTCCTGGTGGTGTGTCTGGGCCGGGCAATCGCAGGTCAGTTCACCCCTGAGCGCCATTTCGGACTCGAGGCTGCCGCCTGGTATTGGCATTTCGTCGATACGGTCTGGCTTTTTCTCTTCACCTGCATCTATTACCTGGGCGCCTCGGCGACAACGCTGGCTTGACGGCTTCCACCACGCTTTCGGCGGCGGTGCTCAGCCGCTGCCCGCGATGTGGACAGGGACCACTATTCGCAGGCTATCTGCGTATCGCGCCCAATTGCTTGCGTTGTGGTCTCGATTACGCGCTGTTCGATGTCGGTGACGGCGCGTCCGTGTTTGTGATTCTCATCGTCGGCTTTCTCGTTGTGGGCGCGGCCCTGATCACGGAGGTGGCCTGGTCGCCACCCTATTGGGTGCATGCCGTGCTGTGGCTTCCTGCAATTGCGATCCTGACCCTGGGTGGGCTGCGCCTCGCAAAATCCACGCTCATGGTGCTACAGTACAGGCATCAGGCACGCGAGGGCCGCATCGCTTGATCCGCTTCCGGCCCCAATCGGGGTTTACGCTGCTGTGCCTCCCGCTGTTTGCAGCTCTTGTCGGGCTTGGCGTGTGGCAACTCGAGAGGCTGCAGTGGAAGCTCGGGCTCATTGCACAAATCCGGCACAACATGCAGGCGCCGCCGATCTCCCTCAAGCGGGCGCTGCAACTCGGCCTCGCAAGCGCGCAATACCGCCGCGTTGCGGTGAGCGGGCATTTCGACAACGCGAAGGAAAGTTATCTGTACACTACCGGGCCTCACGGAGGGCCGGTCTATCATATCCTGACGCCGTTGATCATCGGCACCGCGGACGCCGTCATGACGGACCGCGGCTATATCCCGATCTCGCTTCGCAATCCTCTTTCGCGACCGGGAAGCCAACCGGAGGGACAAGTCGACTTCGTCGGGATACTCCGCACGCCGGACAAGCCCGGCATCTTTACGCCGTCACCGGATCTGCGGAACCGCATCTGGTTTGCCCGCGACGTGCAGGCGATGGCGAGCCGTGATCACCTGCGGCTTGCAGCGCCCGTAGTGCTTGAAGCAGTCGCCTCGCCCGGCCAGAAATGGCCGCGCGGAGGACAGACGCGCGTCGATCTTCCCAATGACCATCTGCAGTACGCACTGACCTGGTTTTTCCTCGCCGCGGCGCTCGTCGCCGTTTACCTCGCCTGGCACCGCGCCCGGGGGCGATTGCTTTTTGGTACATATCCCAAAGACTCAGGCCTAGGAGTGCGCCGATAAATGATTCACGCGGAGGCGGGAAGACGCGGAGTTTCTAACCGCCAAGATGCCGGTGCACCGAGGAGGAACAGCGCGCGAAAGGCGCATATGAGGACGTGCTTCGCCACGGTCGCTTCCCGCGCATTGGCCGCGAATAAACATCCTTGCGTCTGCGCATCTTGGCGGTTTGTTTTCCCGTCCGCGCCCTTCGCGTCTCTGCATGGCCATTCCTGCCGGGCGCAGGCGCCAACCTTCGCCGACTCCGTCGCGGCGCGGCCGCCTGACAAAGTTACCCGGACTGGCGTTTGCAGCATGGGAACGCCGGAAAGCCGCTTATGAACTACATCAGCACGCGGGGTGCGGCGCCGGCAGTCGGATTTGCCGATATGCTGCTCGGAGCATTGGCAAGCGACGGCGGATTGTACCTGCCGGAGAATTGGCCGACGGCAGTACCGCTTGTATCGAGGCACTATCAGGACGTTGCGCGTTCGATTTTGCAGCCCTTCGCGACCGCAGCGCTCTTACCGGAGGATCTGCGTGAGGACGTTGCTGCCGCGCATGCCTCGTTCGATCACGCCGACATCGCGCCTCTGGTCGAGCTGGAACCGGGGCTCTGCCTGCTTGAGCTGTTTCACGGGCCGACGCTGGCGTTCAAGGACATTGCGCTGCAACTGCTTGCGCGTCTCATGTCGCGCGAACTCGAACGGCGGAATGCGCGGGCGACCATTCTCGTCGCGACGTCGGGCGATACGGGATCGGCGACCATTGCCGCCTTCGGCGGGCAGCCGCGAGTCCAAATCTTTGTGCTGCATCCCAAGGGGCGGGTCAGCGAGGTGCAGCGGCGGCAGATGACGACTTCGCCGCATGCGAACGTTCATAATATTGCGCTCGAAGGAACCTTCGACGATGCACAGGCGCTGGTGAAGCAGCTTTTTTCCGACCGCGACTTTGCACAGACGCATTTCCTGACCGCCGTGAATTCGATCAACTTTGTCCGCATCGTTGCCCAGAGCGTCTATTACTTCACTGCTTCCGCGAGGCTGGGCGGTCCCGCGCGGTTTGTCGTGCCCACCGGGAATTTTGGCGATATTTTTGCCGGAGAAGCCGCCACGCGCATGGGGCTGGAGGTTGCCGGGCTCGTGGCCGCCACAAATGCCAACGACATTCTCGCGCGGGCGCTGAACGATGGCGTCTACGCGGCCCACGAGGCGAAGGCGACCTTCAGTCCGTCGATGGACATCCAGGTCGCCAGCAATTTCGAGCGAGCGCTGTTCGAAGCGTCCAATCGTGACGGCACCTGGATATCGCAGGCGATGCGGGCGTTTTCGCGCGAGCGGACACTGACGATTCCCGACAAAGTCCTCGCGTCGCTGCGCGGGCGGTATCAGGCATTTTCCATTTCCGATGAAGAAACGCTCGCCACGATCCGTCACGTGCATCGCCGCTTCGGACGACTGGTCGATCCACACACCGCCGTCGGCCTCGCCGCAGCCACGAGGGTCCCCGCAACCGATGTTCCGACCGTGATCCTCGCGACCGCGCATCCGGCAAAATTTCCCGAAACGGTCGCGCGCGCGACCGGTCTGGTCGCCCCCTTGCCGCCGCGCCTTGAGCAATCTTATCTGGAGCCCGAACGGTATTCTGTCCTTCCAACCGGGGCGCCTGAACTGCGCGCCTTCATCGAGGCTCGATCGGCAAATCATGAACGTTGAAATTACGCGTCTCCCCAATGGGTTGACGGTTGCAACTGATCCCATGTCTCAACTCGAAAGCGCGAGCCTCGGGGTGTGGGTAAACTGCGGCGCGCGCCACGAAACCGAAGACCGCATGGGCATTTCCCACATGCTCGAACACATGGCGTTCAAGGGCACGGAACACCGGACAGCGCGCGGCATCGCCGAGGAAATTGAAGCTGTCGGCGGCGCGCTCAACGCCTATACGAGCCGGGAACAGACGGCCTTTCATGCCCGTGTGCTGAAGGCGGACGTTCCGCTGGCGGTAGACATTCTCGCCGACATTCTCACGCACCCGACTTTCGATGCCGCTGAGCTCGAACGCGAGCGCCACGTCGTGCTGCAGGAGATCGGACAGGCGCACGACACGCCGGACGACATCATTTTTGACTACCTGCAGGAGGCGGTCTATCCGGACCAGCCTATGGGTCGGCCGATTCTGGGCGATGAGCGGACCGTCAGTGCCTTCACGCGCGCCCATCTCGATCAGTACATGGATGCGAATTATCGCGCCGGCGGCATGACGCTGATTGCGTCCGGCGCGGTCGATCACGCTGCCATGGTTGAGCTCGCCGTACGCCATTTTGGCGATTTGCTTTTCGGCGACGCACCGAAAAGCGTGCCGGCGCAGTTCGTCGGCAGCGACATACGGCACCGGGAAGAACTCGAGCAGGTACATGTCGCCTGGGCTTTTCCGGGTGTTCCCAGTGGCGATGATGCGCTTTTCGCCGCGCAGGTCTTCGCAACGGCGCTCGGCGGCGGGATGTCGTCCCGCCTCTTTCAGGAGATTCGCGAAAGACGTGGTCTCTGCTATTCGATTTATGCTTTCGCGAACTCGTTCGTCGATAGCGGCATGGTTGGCGTTTATGCCGGCACGGGCCAAAACGAGGCCGAGGAGATTTCCGGGTTGGTTGTCGAACAGATCGCCTTGCTGGCGCAAACGGCGAATGCCGAGGAGGTCGCACGCGCCAAGGCTCAGCTCCGATCCGGTTTGCTCATGGGCCTCGAGCGTCCCTCTGCGCGCGCCGAGCAGATCGCGGCCCATCTCTTTGCGTATGGCCGGGTAGTTCCGATCGACGAAATCAAACAGAAACTCGACGCGGTCGGCGTCGGCGCCGTCCGGCAGTTTGGCGAGCGGCTGATGACCACGAGGAGGCCGGCATTCGCCGCGCTTGGACCGGTTGAGAAGCTGGAGAGCTACGAAAGATTCGCGGGGCGTTTCAGCCCTGCTGCGCATGCCGCCGAATGAGCGTCAGTCGCATGGGCTTCATGCGGGGACTGATGTTCCCGGGCGGTCAGCAGCCCGTCATCAACGGGAACGGCGTGTATCTTCGCTATCCGCGCGTTTCCGACTTCGTGGCATGGTCGCGATTGCGCGGCGACAGTCGAACTTTTCTCGCACCATGGGAGCCCGCCTGGGCGACCGATGAGTTGAGCAAGGGCGCGTTCCGCCGCCGTCTCAAGCGCTACCAGAGAGAATCGCGGGAAGATTCGGCCTACGCCTTTTTCGTATTCCGCGGATCCGACAATGAACTCCTCGGCGGCTGCACGCTTTCCAATGTGCGCCGGGGTGTCACCCAATGTTGCTCGCTTGGCTATTGGGTGGGGGAGCGCTTTGCGCGGCAGGGGTATATGTTTGATGCCGTGCGCGCACTGATTCCCTTCATCTTTCGTACCCTTGGTTTGCACCGGATCGAGGCCGCCTGCCTTCCAGCGAACGAACCTTCGCGCAACCTGCTCGCCAAGGTAGGTTTCCGTCAGGAAGGGCTCGCGCGGCGCTATCTGCAGATCAACGGGGAGTGGCAGGACCACATGCTGTTTGCTCTTCTCGCCGAAGACGTACAGCCCGCTTGAGCGGCGGCGCCGCATTTTCTCCCGTTCCGTTCCGGCGCTCGCTGGTTGCCTGTGTGTTGCTGGCGTTGTGCGTCCTCTGGGTCGCGCACGCCGCATCGCCGCAAAATCCCGATTTCTCCCAAGCGGACCCCGTCATCAATCTGACCGGCTCGCTATCGGCTTACCATGCTTCCACATCCTCAGGGGACGACGGATCGCGCTGGTACCTGACGACCGTGGCCAACCGGGCCGTTCGTCCGGTCACGCGAATCCTTTTGGCAGAGCAGCCGCCGGATGCAGGGCTTCGCCTTCTGCCACGCCGCGGCCGCGCCTCGATCCGACAGGTGGCCGCGTCTGACGCCGATGTGACTGTCGAAAACGCGCACGCCTACGGCCGCTACGCGTTTCGCGTCACGATTCCGCCAGCCACGTCGGCCGCTCTGGCGATCAGGATCGCAAACGACGACGTACGGCCCCGCGTCCTGGCATGGAGCGAATCCGCCATAGCGGCGCACAAAGCGCAGACCGAAATCGTTTTTGCTGCCATCGCCGGCCTTATTGCGGCGTCGCTTGCAATCATGGCCGGAGTCGCGGTCATGACCGGCCACGCCACGCCACGCTGGGCGTCGGCGGTGCTGCTCGGCCTTCTCCTTGTACAGCTCGGATCCGCTGGAATGTTCGATGCCATCGGGGTTGGCGGCGTCGGCGGACCGTACGGAATCACGACAATGCTCGCCGGTCTGACGCTGGCGGCAGGTTTCCGGCTTGCCGACAACATCGCGCCGTTCGAAAAGCGCTGGTCACCCGAAGTGCTGCGTTGGACCACTATCGGCCTCGTCGGCTTTTCTGCGTTCTCGGCGGTCGGAGTTCCCGGCGCCATGCTGCTTACCGAGATGGCAATCGTGGTTGGAACCGCTTCCATCGCCACCTGGCTTGTGCATCAGGGACTTGCGGGCGTGCAGGCAGCGCGCGTCGCCGCGCCGGCCGCGACGACCTTTGCCATCGTAAGTTCCGCTGCGGCGGCTTTCGCTCTTGGCGGTCTGGAGTCGAACGCCGCTGCTCCCGGCATCATCGGCGGCTTCGCCGCAACCGGCGCCGTGTTGCTCGGGCTTGCCGTCGCGGCGGGCGAGGGGATCGCCAACCTCCCCTCGCGCCAGGAGACGTCCGGGGAACCAAGACGCGAAGCGGCAGAAGAAAATGGCGAGGCGGTCGCTGCGATCGGTGCCTCCTATCAGGGAATGTTCGAATTTGATACTGTACAGGAAATCGTCAAGCTCTCGCCCGAAGGCGCTGCTCTTCTCGGGCTCTACAACGGCGCGGAAGTCTTTTCGTCGGCCGCGTGGCTTGCGCGTGTTCACCCCGACGACCGTGACATCTTTCGCGATGCGATGGAGCGCTTTCGCGGGCAGCGCGGGCTCGCCTTTCGTATCGAGTTTCGCGTGCAGACCGAACAGGGGGCCTGGTGCTGGCTGGAATTGCGCGCGACGGCGCTCGGCCCGGGCGCGGCTGTCGAGCGTTATCTGGGTCTTATTGCCGATGTCACCTCGCGCAAGGAGGCCGAGGCCGGGGTGCCGCTGCGCGAGCGGGACACGCTCACCGGGCTCCGCGGCAGGACGAGTCTCGTCGACGATCTCGAGCGCCTCGGTCCGAAATTCGCATTCGCGACGCTGACCGTGCTCGATATCGACCGGTTCAAATCTGTACATGCGAGTCTGGGCGATGCCGGCGGCGACAGTGTCCTTTGCGAAATCGCGGCTCGGCTGATCACGCTATCGCGCGGGAAAGCGGAGGTGTTCCGGTTGGGCGGCGACTGCTTCGCGATGCTGTTCGTCGATCCGGGAACGAATGCGGTGGCGCTGGGCGAACGCATCGTGGAGGTACTGAACGCACCGCACAAATGGAACGGGCGCCGCGCCTTTGCGCCGGCGAGCGTCGGTATCGCCCTGGGGCGCGACGCCGGCGACGCGGCCGTGCTTCTCACACATGCCGAAGCGGGGTTGAAGAAAGCGAAGCGCGAAGGCGGTGCAACCGCCCGTCTTTATTCTCCGACCATGCAGGCGCCGCCGCATTGGGACGAGGTGGAACTCGAATCCGAATTGCGCCAGTCGCTCGCCCGTGGCGAGATCGACCTTGTGTACCAGCCGATCGTGCGTCTTGCCGATTCGACAGTGGCGGGGTTCGAAGCGCTGCTGCGCTGGAATCATCCCGAGCGCGACGCGATAGCGCCGGGCGAATTCATTCCGCATGCCGAGCGGACGGGCTTCGTCGTCGAACTTGGCCGGTTTGCACTCGCACGGGCGATTGCCGATCTCGCCAAATGGCAGAAGATGTTTCCCCTGTCACCGCCGCTCTTTGTCAGCGTCAATATTTCGCGGCGCCAGTTGAGTGAACGCAATTTTGACCGGCAGCTCTCAAAGCTGCTCGCGGGCAGCGGAATCGCGCCCGGCACGCTCAAGCTCGAACTAACCGAGAGCGCGGCGGCCAAGGCCGGCGAGGATCTGCCTGAAATGCTCGGCCGCCTGCGCGGCTGCGGTGCCAGTCTTGCAATCGACGATTTCGGCACCGGCCTGTCCACTCTCGGTCAGCTCAAGGACGTACCTTTCGATACGGTGAAGATCGACAAGAGCTTTCTTGAAGAGAATCAATCTGGCGAGGCGGATCAGCGCGTGGTGCTGCGCTCGATCGTCAGCCTTTCCCGCGAACTCGGCCGCGCGGTCGTAATGGAAGGCATTGAAACGGAGCGTGACGTACAGCGGCTGAGGGAGATGGGCTGCGAATATGGGCAAGGTTTCCATTTCGCAGCAGCTCTCATCCGGAGTGAGGTCGCCGCGTTCATCGCCCGTCACCGCCCCGATGCGGCGCGCGAGTCAAGCGCGGCGGGCGCGAGCGGACAGGCCTGACGCATTCCGCCTCCCCGCATGTCGACGGCGCGGGCGATGGTGCGTGCGGCGAGGCTCGCCGCTCCGATCGTACGGCTGCTTCTACGACTTCACCTGGTTGTCCGTCTGGCGAATGAACGCAGCAACCGCGTCATGAAGCTCTTTGAGCGACTGCTGATGCGCGTAAACCATGTGGCCTGACGGATAGTAGTGAAACGAAATGTTCTTCGCGAGCGCCGGCGGAATCGGCAGGTGGTGCATCTCGTACCACCCCTCGTAATAGGGAGTCGCGAGATCGTAATAGCCGCCGTTCACCATCACGCGAAGATTGGGATTCTGTTTCATGGCGCTCGCGAGATCGGGCATCACGTTCGGCGTGCCGGGCGAGGGGAAACCCTGGCCGGGTTGCTGGTGCTTGAAGTCCCACCATTTGAAGACGTTGAAGAACGGGTTGTAGCGTTTTCCCTGACCGTAGTTCAGATCGTTGCGGACGTACGCGTTGAAGGCCGACACATAGGCCGAACTGATCGCGGCTGATTGCGGGTCGTAATCGGCCTCCTTGCTCAGCGGATCCAGCGATGGGCCGGAGAAACGCGTATCGAGGCGCCCGGTCGTCAGCCCGGTATTGTCCTGCAGATTTTTCTCGAATTCACCGCCCTCAATGCGGAGATTGGCCTTGAGAATGTAGGAAACGGGAAGACCCGTGAACTCGTGAAGCTTTTCCGCGATCGCAGCCCGGCGTCGCGGCGGCAGGCCCATGCCCGCAGAGAGAGCCAGAGCATAATCCGTCATGGCGAAACGCTCGGCCGAACGCACAAACGGCACAAGGTCCTTCGGTTGCGTGCCCGGCAGCTTGTGGTGATACCAGGCGGTCGCCGCATAGGTCGGCAATGCGAGTGTGTACGGAATGTCGGTGCCCGGATTGCCCTCCGCGCCGTCGACCGACAGATCGAAATTGAGGATTTGCGAAAGGAGGATGACGCCGTTCAGGTCGACACTGTCATTGGTCGCAAGGTCGTTCGCGACCACGGCCGACCGCGGAGTGCCGTAGCTCTCGCCGAAAAGATATTTCGGCGAGTTCCAGCGGTTGTACCTGGCGAGAAATTCCTGGATGAAGCTGGCAAATGCCTTCGCGTCCTGATCGACGCCGAAGAAGGCCTTCTCCTTGTCCTTGCCGGCGATGCGGCTGAACCCCGTCGCAGGGGCGTCGATAAAGACGAGGTCGGTTGCGTCGAGGAGCGTCTCGTCGTTGTCCACGAGCTTGTAGGGCGCGGCGGCCGTGTGCGTATCGTCGGCCGTCACCACGCGTTTCGGCCCAAAGGCCCCCATGTGCAGCCATACCGTCGAGGACCCGGGTCCGCCATTGTAGAGAAACGTTATGGGCCGCTCTTCGGGACGTACGCCACGCTTCGCGTAATAGACAAAGAACATCGAGGCTTCGGGCGAGGACTCGTCGGCCTTGGCGTCGGGATTCTTCGAGCCGCCATTCTGGGCGGAGTCGTTCCAATCGTCCGGATGTACAACAAGCGTGCCGGCGGTGGCCTGATAGGAAACGCCGTTGACCGAGCCCTGCGTAACGGATTCTTCCGACTTGAAGAACTTTCCCGAGAACGGGGCGGGCTGCGCGTCCGGTGCCGGCGCTTTTTCGGCTCCGACAGCAACGACTGCCACAAATGCGACCGCGAGGGTCGCGCCGAGCGCCGCGAGCCGTCGCGCCGCCACGTGATGTGCCATTGGAAACGCTCCTCTTCGACCAGATCACAGAAAAGCCGCAAGTCGTCAGCGCTTCAAGTCCGGTGTGGTTACCGGGAGGCAATAACCTTCACTTCGCCGTGAAAAGGGGGTGCGAGACGGCTGCGGGACTGCGGTACAGAAGAGACGTGCGAAAGGCGCGCAGCTGTCATGCGTGGCCGGCGTGAGCCGACAGACCCGAGGCCTCTATCCCGAGCTTTCTGAGCGCGATCGCCCACTTGGTATCGAGGCCGATTTCGAACAGGAGCTCGGAATCCGCGTCGCAGTGAATCCAGCCGTTGCGGCGGATTTCGTCTTCGATCTGGCCGGCCGACCAGCCGGCGTAGCCGAGTGCAAATATCGCGTGTTCCGGTCCGCGGCCATCGGCCATGGCGCGCAGGATATCGAGGGTCGCGGTGAGCGACACGTCCTCGGATACGGGCAGCGTGGCTTCGGAACTTTCGTAGTCGCCACTGTGCAGCACAAAGCCGCGTCCCGTTTCGACCGGGCCGCCATAGAGGATGGGAAAGTTGGGTGTTGTGGGCCTGACAACGAGATCGAGCTTCTGCATCAGGTCGTGGAACGAGAGCCCGGCCACCGGCTTGTTGATGATAATGCCCATGGCGCCCTCGGCTGAGTGCGCGCACATGAAGATCACGCTTTTTTCAAAGTGCGGATCCGACATGCCGGGCATGGCGATCAACAGCTTGCCTTCCAGAAAATTCTCGCCGTCGGATGCGGCCGGATTTTTGGTGCGCAAGCTGGGCTGATCTTGATCGCCGCCAACCGGCCCGCGGACGTCAGACGAACCCGAATTTTTCGTGCGTGCCATGTGTCGAGTCTAGCACGCTTCGTGCGTTTGCGACAGCGGGAAACCCGCCGCTTTCCCGGCGTTTTGCGTTGTGCCGCACATGCGATACAAGCGGCGCGGGTGCGGAAAAACCAGGAGAAGCTTATGACAATCAAGGTTGGCGACAAGGTGCCATCAGCGACGCTGATGGAAATGAAGGGCGGCGCGCCGCAGCCGGTGAAAACCGACGATCTTTTCGCTGGGAAGAAAGTTGCACTGTTTGCGCTTCCGGGGGCCTTCACGCCCACCTGTTCGGCCAAACATCTTCCTGGCTTTGTGCAGCATGCCGACGACCTGAAGAAGAAAGGCATCGATGCCATCGCCTGTGTTTCAGTGAACGATGCCTTTGTGATGGGCGCGTGGGCGCAAAATCAGAGTGTCGGCGACAAGGTCATGATGCTCGCCGACGGCAACGGCGAGTTTACCCGCGCACTCGGACTCGAGATGGACGCGAGCAAATACGGCATGGGCAAGCGCAGTCAGCGCTATTCGATGCTCGTCGACAACGGCGTTGTGAAAGAACTCAACGTGGAAGAGCCAGGCGCCTTTTCCGTATCGAGCGCGGAGCACATGATCCAGCAGCTTTGAACGATCGCTAGTCCAACGTACTGTCATTCCCGCGAAAGCGGGAACCCAGCTCCTGCAACTGTTGAATGGCTTACTAGCGCTTGTGTTTACCTTTCAACACCGGCAGGCGCTGGGTCCCCGCATACGCGGGGATGACAAAATTATTTTAGTCGAAGATCAGAATTCCTGTTTATTCCGTACGCCCGCGATCGCAGCGCGGGCGAGGGCGTCGGCGCGTTCGTTCTCCGGGTGGCCGGAATGGCCGGCGACCCATTTCCAGCTTGTACGATGGCGCACGGTTGCCGCGTCGAGTGCGCGCCAGAGGTCGTCGTTTTTCACCGGATCCTTTTTTCCGGTCCGCCAACCGTTCAGTTTCCAGCGAGGAATCCAGCGCGTGATGCCGTCCATCACGTAACGGGAGTCCGTGTAGACAATGACGTCCGAAGGTTTCTTCAATGCCTCGAGCCCGCGGATCGCCGCAGTCAGCTCCATGCGATTGTTGGTGGTCAGGGCGTCGCCGCCGGAAATTTCCTTTTCGTGCTTTCCGGAACGCAGGATGGCGGCCCAACCGCCCGGACCGGGATTTCCCGAGCACGCGCCGTCCGTGAAGATTTCGACGACGGATGTCTTCACGCGCCGTACTCCGCAGCGCTCTGAACCTGTGCGTGAAACCGCAAATGACGGGCGAATTCGCGCGGGTCCTTGGGGCGGACGAGAGCCGTCGTGTCGTGTTCAAGCCAATCCTGAATGCGGGTGAGCAGAAAGCGGAGTGCCGCACCGCGCGCAAGGATCGGAAGGGCGGCAATTTCCTGCGCGGAGAGCGGGCGCTCCTTCGCGTACGACGCAATGAGGCTTTGCGAGCGGGCGCGGCTGAAACGTCCGCCCGGTTCGAAGCACCACGCGTTGATCATCACGGCAAGATCGTACGCGTAGAAATCATCGCAGGCGAAATAGAAGTCGATGAGCCCGGAAACCCTGCCCTCCATGAACAGCACATTGTCGGGGAAAAGGTCGGCATGAATGACGCCGGTCGGAAGGCCGGCGGGCCATGAATCCTCCAGCACTGCGAGATTGCCTGCGATCAATTCTCCAAGTCCGCTTTCAATCGAATCGGCCCGGGCGCCGATGGATTTCGCCAGGCGACGCCAGCCCGTGATTGAAAGGCTGTTTGCGCGCCGCGCGGCAAAATCGCTCCCGGCGCGATGGAGCGCGGCCAGGGCTGCGCCTGCCGCGCCGCAATGGTGTGCGCGCGGACGGTTGAGGGAAAGCCCGTCGAGAAATGTCAGGAGCGCGGCCGGGTGCTCCTTCAGTACCATCGATTGTGCCCCCTCGCGGGTGCGCAGCGGTTGGGGGCAGGCGATCCCCTTGCGGGCAAGATGTTCGAGAAGGCTCAGGAAAAACGGCAAATCGTCCGCGCTCACACGCTTTTCGTACAGCGTAAGAATGAAGGTGGCGCGATCCGTCTGAAGAAGAAAATTGGAATTCTCGACACCTTCGGCAATACCCTTGAAACTCCTGGGCGCGCCTATGTCATAGGCCGCCAGCACGGTGCCGAGTTCATCGAAGCCGATATCAGTATGAACGGCCACGGCCGGTCCGGATCATTGGGCAGTCCGTCTTTCCAACAGGGTGAGGCTTGGCTAAGGTCGTGCCTCGCGTTCATCAGGGAATCGACTTGCGCGTTCGGAAAAGTCAAGAAAGGCTCGCACGGCCGCCCCGGGATTCCCCTTCAACCCAGCTTCCATGAAACCCTTGTCTCGAATATCCGCGGTTGCGGCAACGATTCTGGCAGCCTCGCTTGCGGCGTGCTCCACCGACAAGACGGGCGATTGCCCGACCATGACGGGCGTCACCGACGCCTCAGTGAAGACCGTTTTTCGTCCCGGCGCGACCCAAGATCCGGCGAACGTTCTCTACACCGCCGAAATCGTGAGCGTTACCGGCGGGTGCGACATGGACAAGAAGCCGCCGCATACCACGGATGCAACGCTCACCATCACGTTTCGCGCGACGCGCGCCGCGAGTGCCGGCGAGGCGCACTATGTGTTGCCGTATTTTGTCGCGGTCACGGAAGGCACGCGTATCCTCGCGCGAACCGACTACACCACCACGCTTTCTTTCGAGCCCGGTCAGACCGTCGCGACGGCCACAGAATCGATCGGATCCGTGCATCTTGATCCGGCGAAGGACAAGCAGCCGTACGACTACCAGATTCTTGTCGGTCTCCAGCTTACCAAAGCCGAGCTCGATTACACCCGACGAACCGCGCATTATCAGCCATGATGCCGCTTCTCGCCGAACTGTCAGCGATCGCCGGACGGGCGTTCGCGGCCGAAGGGTTTGATCCGGCGCTTGGCGCCACCCAGGTTTCCGATCGACCGGACCTCGCTCAGTTCCAGTGCAATGGGGCCCTGGCCGCCGCAAAGCTCGCCAAATCCCCGCCGCGCGCGATCGCCGAACGCGTTGCCGCGCGGCTGAAAGCCGACGGCATTTTTTCAAACGTGGCGATCGCCGGTCCCGGTTTCATCAATTTCGATGTCACCGACGACGCGCTCGTTTTCAGGGTGGCCGATATGGCCGCCGATCCGCGGCTCGGCGCCCCCGAAACAGGCCTGGGCAAACGGCTCGTTGTCGATTTCGGCGGTCCGAATGTCGCCAAACCCATGCATGTCGGGCATCTGCGGGCCACCATCATCGGCGACTCGTTGCAACGGCTCTTTCGCGCCAACGCGTGGAACGTGCTGAGCGACGTGCATCTCGGAGACTGGGGTCTGCCGATGGGCCAATTGATCGTCGAGATCGGTCGGCGTGGTCTTGCGCCGGTCTATTTCGATGCGACGTACAGCGGCCCCTATCCCGGGCAGTCGCCGGTGACCATGGAGGAACTGGAGGAGCTTTATCCTGCGGCATCGGCCGCCTGCAAAGCCGATCCGGAGCGGCTCGACGAGGCGCGCCGGGCAACCGCCGAGCTGCAGGCCGGACGGCCGGGCTACCGCGCGCTGTGGCGCCATTTCTTCGAAGTCTCGGAAGAGGGTTTGGTCCGTGAATTCGCGAGCCTCGGCGTCAAGTTCGATCTGTGGAAGGGAGAGGCGGACGTGGACGCCCTGATCCCGCCGATGATCGACGACCTGAAGGCCCGCGGACTGGCCGTCGAAAGCCAGGGGGCGCTGATCGTGCCGGTGAGCGAGCCGGAGGACAAAAAAGAAGTGCCGCCGGCGATGTTGCTGAAATCGGACGGAGCCGTACTCTACGCGACCACCGATCTCGCGACGATCATCGATCGGGTGCACAACCACGATCCCGATCTTGTTCTGTACGTCGTCGACCAGCGTCAACACCTGCATTTCGAGCAGGTGTTCCGTGCCGCGCGAAAGGCGCATCTGAACGGCAAAGCCGTTCTCGAGCACGTGGGCTATGGCACCGTGAACGGTCCCGACGGCAAGCCCTTCAAGACGCGGGCCGGCGGCGTCATGAAGCTTTACGAACTCATCGCCATGGCGACGAAGGAGGCCGAGACGCGGCTGACGGAGCAGGGGCTTGCCAGTGACTACCCGCCGGAGGAGCGCGCGGAAATTGCGCGGACCGTCGGCATTGCGGCGATCAAGTTCGCCGACCTTTCGAATTTCCGTACATCGGACTACGTATTCGATCTGGCGCGCTTCACGCGATTCGAAGGCAAAACCGGCCCCTATCTTCAGTACGCGGCGGTGCGTATCCAGTCGATCCTGCGCAAGGCCGACGACGAGGCGCTTGTTCGCGGCAATCCGGTCATCCGCTCGCCGGAAGAGCGCCGGCTGCTGCTTCTCCTGCTGGGCCTTCCGGATGCAATGGGGATTGCGGAGACACGCCGCGCTCCGAACGTGCTGTGCGATTATGCCTTCTCGCTCGCGCAGGAATTCAGCCGTTTCTATACGGCCCACCATATCCTGTCGGAAGCAGTCGCAGAATTGCGCGCCGCGCGGCTCGGGCTGTGCGAGCTTACGCTGCGTGTTCTTGTGAAGGTGCTCGACCTCCTCGGCATCGAAGTACCAAAGAGAATGTGAATGAAAAGAGGGACAGGATATCGCGTCCCGTGATTTCGGCGCTTCGCGCTTTTCATACCGCGGGGGGACACGACATCCTGTCCCGCAGCCTTACGCTTTCGGCGATAATCCGGCGCGTTTCGCTCCAAAGCGCCAGGGCGTCGATTTCCGCAAGCGAGAACCATCGTGCCTCCGACGCGTCCGAGGCGGCGATGGGTTCGCCGGAACGAGCCCGCGCACAATAATCGACGAGGACGTAATGCGCGTCCTCGGCGCCCGCCCGGGCATCTCGAACCAGCTCTGCCACATCGATGAGCCCGGCAATCTCGATTTCGAGCCCGGTCTCTTCGCGAACCTCGCGGGCGAGCGCAGCGCGCAACGTTTCGCCGAACTCGACCTTTCCACCCGGCATACTCCATTCGTTCCGTCGTGGCGGATTCCGCCTTCGGATCAGCAGGACCTCCTCCCTTTCGTTCCATACGACCGCGCCGACGCCAAGAACGATGTTTGCTCCGGTCTTTTCATGATCCATGCCGAGCTTCCGGTTTTGCGGCGTTGCGGGATGGGTTTGTTCCCCGAGTGACCAGCTTGCATTGCCTGGGCATTTTCGGCCTATTGCCGGTCTTCTGTCGAAAGGGAGAACTCAGGATGTGGCGCATCGGAGCTGTCATGGCGGGCGCGTTGCTGGTCGCTTCCGTCGCCGCCTTTGCGCAGACACCGGACAATTCGTTGAGCCAGGAGGCCAACAAGGCCTTCCTCGCCGCCAACGCTGCCAAGCCCGGCGTTCATGTCCGACCGAGCGGGCTGCAGTACCGCATCATCAAGAACGGTTTTGGCAAGACTCCCGCCGCGGTTGATACTGTCGAGGTCCTCTACAAGGGAAACCTGATCAACGGAAAGGTCTTCGACCAGACCGAGCCTGAGCTCCCGGCTCAGTTCGTCGTGAATGGGGTGATCCAAGGCTGGACGGAAGCCTTGGAGATCATGCGCGAGGGCGACGAATGGGAGTTGGTGATTCCTCCCAATCTCGCTTACGGCACACGGGGCCAGCCGCCTGTCATCCCGCCGAACCAGACGCTCGTCTTCGACGTGACCCTCCTGAAGGTCACGCCCGCCCCGCCCAAGCAGCAGGAGTCGGACCAGTCGTCCGAGTAGCTTGTTCTCCGGGCAGGGTTTTTGCCCTCGTCGGGCAAAGGTATGCTATAGCTGGAAGGGTTCGATTTTGCGCCTGCCGCGTTTCGACAAAGCCCGCGCTTCGGAGCCGAATATCTCCATGAATTCCAGCTGGCGCCGCGTGCTGTCCAGGGGGTACGTGCGAATTGCGCTCGCGCTCCTCCTTGTCGTGGGCGCGAGCGTACTGTTCTGGGCGAGCCAGGATTATACCGTCATTGCACCCGATTGGGACGGGCAGGTGCGCGGGATCGCCTATGAACCCAGCCACATTTTCACCAGGAAAGATCACGAGTGGACAAGCCCCGAACAGATTGACCGCGATCTCGCGCAGATCGCGAAGATCACCGCGCGCATACGGACCTATTCGGTCAACAACGGTCTGGACCGCGTTCCTGAAATCGCGCGGCGGCACGGGCTGACCGTTTCGCTCGGCCTCTGGATCGGACCCGATCTCGACCAGAACGAGAAGGAGGTCGAAACCGGGATCCGGGTCGCGCTGGCGAACCGGCGCGTGGTCGATCGCGTCATCGTCGGCAATGAATCCATTCTTTTCGGCTACGTCGGCGCCGACCAGCTGAACGCGTACATCCGTCGCGTTCGCGCCGCTCTGCCGAACCGCATCAAGGTGTCGACGGCGGAGCCGTGGTCGACATGGCTGCTCAATCCCGAAATCGGGCAGTACGTCGATTTCATCACCATCCATGATCTGCCCTACTGGGAGGGCGTCCCGGTACGCCGTTCGCTCGATTCGCTGCAGCGCTTCTATGCGGACGTACAGGACGAATTTCCCGACAAGCCGATCGTGATCGGCGAGACCGGTTGGCCATCGGCTGGGCGCACCCACAAAGCCGCGGAGACTTCGCTCGCCGACGAAGCCTGGTTCATCCGCAACTTTGTCCAGCTCGCGCTCGAGAAGGGCTACGATTACTACCTGGAGGAAGCCTACGACCAGCCGTGGAAGGGCAGTCACGAAGGCGCGGTCGGCGCCTATTGGGGACTGTTCGACGCGGTCGGCAATCCGAAGTTCTCGTTCACCGGCATGCTTCGCGCCTTCCCGGCGTGGCGCACCTATGCGTCGGGGGCGGCGCTGCTCTCGTTGCTGTTGGGACTCCTCATTCTCGGCCGCATGCCGCGCGTTCGTCAGCCCGGCTACATCGTGATGGGTGCGCTGGTGGGATTCGTCTCCACAGGCCTGCTCGTGGTTCTCGATGCGAGCACGCTCGAATACATCCAGCCGAGCGACCTTGCGATGACGCTGGCGATGATCCCGCTCGTGTTTCTGGCCGCTGCGGTTATCCTCACCGAAGGTGTGGAGCTTGCGTCGAGCCTCTGGCGGGTGGAGCGGCGCGTGCTCGATACGGTCGTGCCAGAGACGCCGCCGCGCGTTTCCGTACACGTCCCCTGTTACAACGAACCGCCTGCGATGGTGATCGCCACACTGAACGCGCTGTCGCGGCTCGATTACGAGAACTTTGAAGTTGTCGTGCTCGACAACAACACGCCCGATCCGGAGACCTGGCAGCCGGTCGAAGCGCATTGCGCGGAGCTGGGCGATCGTTTTCGTTTTCACCACGTCGACCAATTGCAGGGCTTCAAGGCCGGCGCGCTGAACGAGGCGCTTCGGCTCTGCGATCCGGAGGCGTCCTATGTCGCGGTCATCGACAGCGACTACCAAGTCGAGCCATTCTGGCTCAGGCGCGCACTGCCGTTCTTTGCATCGGAACGCGTTGCGCTTGTGCAAGGTCCGCAGGACTACCGCGACGGCGCCGCGAGCACCTTCAAGAAAATGTGTTTCGAGGAGTATCGCGGTTTCTTTCACATCGGCATGGTCGAGCGGAACGAGCATGACGCCATCATCCAGCATGGCACGATGACGATCGTACGCCGCGACGTGCTCGAAGACGTGGGTGGCTGGAGCCCCTGGTGCATCACCGAAGATACCGAGCTTGGCCTGAAGCTCTTCGAGGCCGGCTATGGCGCCGCATACATCCCCGAGAGCATGGGAAAGGGTCTTACGCCCGACACACTCGGCGCCTTCATGAGTCAGCGTTACCGCTGGGTGTACGGCGCCATGCAGATCATGAAGCGCCACGGAGCGGCCATTTTCCTCGGCAGATCGCAGCTCAACTGGGGCCAGCGCTATCAGTTCCTCTGTGGCTGGCTGCCCTGGATATCGGACGGGCTGGGCCTGATCGTGACGTTTTTCGCGCTCATCTGGACGGCGCTGATGGCGATCGCGCCCACCTACTTCGATGTGCCAATGGAGGCGCTTTCGGCAGCGGCCATCGCTCTCTTTGCGGCGAAAACGGTAAAGACGCTGCTCCTCTATCCGCAGAAGGTGCGTTCGGGGGTCGTCGGTGCCGTTCTCGCATCCACCGCTGGCCTTGCCTTGACGCATACCGTCGGCAAGGCCGTGATCGCGGGATTGCTCACCTCGAAACAGCCATTCCTCCGGACGCCGAAATGTCAAAACCCGGCGGAGCTTCGCGAGGCGCTGCGGCTGGTGTGGCAGGAACTGACGCTGCTCGGTCTCTGCGGCGCCGCAGTGCTGGCGATGCTCGGCACGCGCGGCTTCGACGATCCGGCCGCAACCCTCTGGATGACGATGCTGTCCATTCAGAGTTTGCCGTACGTCGCGACGCTCGTCACGGCTTTCGTGAGCGCGATCTCATACCGCCGCATGGCGGCGCCCGCGCCCGTCATCATGCTTCCCGCCACCGCCGTCGCAACCGAACCGGGCCTGCCGAAGGCGGCATAGTCTCGAAATGGGGCGCGGGCAACGGAGCGGCATTTGCCCCGTGGCCAGCTTGATCGCGATTGGAGTAGCCGCATCGTCGGTTGCTGAGCCGCTAATTTCGGCACAGCAATCGAAGTGCGAAATTGCTGCGAATGCTTTTGCGCAAAAATATTAAGCCGCCAAATCAAAGACGGGTATCGGAAGGGCAAAACACCAAAACCGTGACGCTCGCTTCGTCACACTTCGGTACAACTCATCGCGATCTGGCTGGATAGATATCGAAAGCGGCGATTTTTACGGAGGGGACAGAACGGATCATTCTTAGATCGTCAAAACCTTTCCCGGATTGAGAATGTTGTTGGGGTCCAGGGCGCGTTTGAGTGCCCGCATGGTGTCGATCTCGGCGGCGCTCTTGTAACGAGTAATTTCATCGCGCTTCATGACGCCCAGCCCGTGTTCCGCACTGATCGATCCGCCGAGACTCGCGACAAGATCGTGCACAACGCGAGCAACGTCTTCGCGGCGCGACAGGAATGACTGCGCATCCACATTCTTCGGGGCGGTGAAATTGAAATGCACATTGCCGTCGCCCAGGTGTCCAAAGGGCACCGGCCGGATTCCCGGAATGAGCGCCTCGACCGCTGTGGAGCCGCGCCTGATCAATTCGGGAACGGCGTCCACAGGCACCGAGACGTCATGCTTGAGGGATGGCCCCTCGCGCTTTTGCGCCTCGGAAAAGCTCTCACGAAGCCGCCACAGCGCGCCGCGTTGCGCTTCCGACGCAGCGAAGGTTGCGTCCGTGCACATTCCGGCTTCGAGCGCGGAAGCCACTGCGCTTTCCATAAGTTCGTCCAGCGGAATGCTCTTCCCGCTACCGGCTTCAACCAGCACGTACCAGGGCGAGGGCGGGCTGAAGGGATCGTGAGTCTGCGGAATGTGCGCAAGAACGAGTTCGAGACCCGCGCGCGGAAAAAATTCGAACGCCGAAAGAAGATTGCCCGTTGCCTGCTGAAGCGCATCCAGCAGCGCGACCGCTGAGGCCGGCGAAGGACATGCGATTAGCGCCGTAACGACCCTTTCCGGTTTGGGAAACAGTTTCAGGGCTGCAGCGGTAACCACGCCGAGCGTGCCTTCCGCGCCGATGAAAAGCTGCTTGAGATCGTAGCCGGTGTTGTCCTTGTGGAGTGTACGCAGCATGTCGAGCACGCGGCCGTCCGCGAGGACGACTTCGAGGCCGAGCGCCAATGCCCGCGCCGAACCGTAGCGCAGCACATTCACGCCGCCCGCGTTGGTCGAAAGCGTACCGCCGATCGTTGCCGACCCTTCGGAGGCCAGGCTGAGCGGAAAATAAGCACCGGCCTCGTCGGCGCCGCGTTGCAGGTCCGCGAGCACCACGCCGGCCTCTGCGATCGCCGACATTCTGTGCGATTCGATGGTGCGGATGTGGTTCATCCTCCCAAGGTGAAGCAGGATTTCACCGCCAAGCGGTATCTGTCCGCCGACCAGTCCGGTGTTGCCGCCCTGCGGTACAACAGGCGTGCAGGTCTCGTTGCAGAACGACAGGATGGCCGAGACTTGGGCAGTCCTTTGCGGCTTGAGGAGAAGCGGCGTTCGGCCGCGCCAGGTGCCCCGCCATTCGATGAGATGCGGTGCGATTTCGTCGGGATCCTCGACGTAGCCTTTTTCGCCGACGATGCTTTTGAGACGCGCAATGATATCGGTTCGCACCATCAGGCGTCCTTCGGCGCCGCGGCGCGGCGCAGCCGGTCGTTGATTGCCTCGCCGAGACCGTGCTCGGGAATCGGCATCACGGCGATTGTGGCGGCGCCTGAGCGGTCGAGTTCGTGCAGCATGGCAAAGAGATTGGCAGCGGCTTCGCGCAGTTCGCCGGCCTCGCTCAGGTTCCGCATGGCGGGTGCGTGCATCGGCGGCGTTCCGAAGGCAAGCAACGCTTCGTTTGGGCCCACATCCCGGGCATTGAGGCGCAAAGGCGTCTTTGGCGAATAGTGACTGCGCAATCGACCGGGCGACGCAACCGCACCGCCTTCGTATGCGTGCAGTGGACCGACGACGGCGGCAATATCTTCGCGAGGCAAAGCTCCGGGTCGCAGCAATACCGGCCCCGCTTCGTACAGGCCGACGATCGTGGATTCGATTCCGTGTTGCGCCGGACCTGCATCCAGAATCAGTTCTACGGCCGTGCCGAAACTCTCCGCCACGTGGGCGGCCGTGGTGCTGCTTATATGCCCCGAACGATTGGCGCTCGGCGCCGCTATCGCGAGCTGCGATTCCTCAAGAAGCAATCGGGCGGTTTCATGCGCCGGCACACGAACGGCGATCGTGTCCAGGCCAGCCGTGGCGAGAAGCGAAACGGGTGCCTGCGTGCGTCGCGGCAGAACCAGCGTCAACGGACCGGGCCAGAACGCTTCCGCGAGCCGGCGCGCCGGGTTCGTAAATGCGGCCAGCGTTTGCGCGTGTTCGAGATCGCGCACGTGGATGATGAGCGGATTGAAACGCGGGCGCTCCTTTGCCGCGAAAATACCCGCAACGGCGCGGTCGTCGGCGGCGTTGGCAGCAAGGCCGTACACTGTTTCCGTCGGGACGGCGACAAGACTGCCGCTGCGCAGTATTGCCGCAGCGCGGGCGATGGAACCCCGGTTTGCGGGTTCGATCGGCATGAAACCTATTTCGTCGCCGTGAGATCGACGGTCACGGTCACGTCATGAGACACGGGGGTTGGGGCGGCCCACTCTCCCTGACCGACAGCAAAATCCGTACGCAGCACGTGCGCGGTGCCCACCATATGCGCCGTGTCGCCTGACATCGTAAGTGAAAAGGGGAGCGCCACATCGCGCGAGATGCCGCGGATATTGAGCGTACCATTGGCGACATAGCCGTTGCCTGGCTTCGCCGTGATGGTCTTCACGACAAAGCGCGCGGTGGGAAACCGCGACGTCTCGAAGCCCTGCGCCCCCTTGAGGCCGCTGTCGAAATCCGGCTCATCGGATGCCTCGCTCGCAAGGTCGACGGTCACCGCAACGCGCGCATGCGCGACATCCGCCGGATCGAAATCGATATCGGCATCCCAATGCCTGAATTGCGCCGAGAACGCCTCTCCGCTCCACTGCACCGTGAAACCAAGCCTGCTTTTTGCATAGTCGACGCGCCAATGCGCCGCGCAAGCAGGCGCAACGGACAACGCAAACGCCGCAGCGGCGCAAAACGCCAGTCGTTTCATGTCTGTCCCGCAACCCGCGTGCCGGGCAGCATGCGGCGAAGGACGTCGTCTCTGTGCATCTGATGATAGACCGCACCGGCCACGTGCAGAGCAATAAGCGCGATCGCGGAAAAGGCCAGGTACATGTGCAGGGCGAAGAACTCGTGCCGCAGCGGCGCCTTCTGCGCGCGCGTCAGGTCGGCAAAAAACGGGATGTTCGGCCAGTGGAAGAGACCGAAATACGGGGTCGGCAGTCCCAATGGCGAGGAGGAAACAAGTGCCCAGCCGGCCAGGGGAATGGCAATGATCAGAAAGTAAAGCAGGTAATGGGTGCCGCGGGCGACAACCTTCAACGCCGGAGTCAGTGTGTCGGGCAGTGGTGGAACCGGATTGACGAGCCGCCAGCCGAGCCTCGCAAGGCTGAGCACAAGGACGGTAAGCCCGACCGATTTGTGGAGCTGAATGAGACCAAAGCGGCCCGGGTCCTGGTCTGTCAGGATGTCCGCGACGTACAGGCCAAGGCACAGATTGAAGAGGATCGCCGCTGCAATCAGCCAATGCAGGGTCATTGCCACTGCGCCGTACCGCAGACGCGTGTTGGAAATCGCCATCCCTTCAGCTCTTCTGGTCGAATTCCGCCTCGATAGTGAGCGCAACCTCGTCGCTCACAAATCCGCTCCAGAACATCTTGTCGAGGCCGAAATCGCTTCGCCGAAGGACTCCGGTGGCATGAAAGCCGAGCGAATAGTCGCCACCACTCATCATCGATTTTCCGCCGCCGTTGAACGTAACGTCGAGAATCACGGGCCTTGTAACGTCCTTGATCGTCAACATGCCATCGATCCGGCCGGTGTCGGGGCCGGTTCGCGTGACGGCCGTCGATTTGAAGGTCATTGCCGGAAATTCCTGTACGCGGAAAATCGTCTTCAGATCGTTATTCAGTTTCTCGCTTGTCGTGTCCAGACTCGTGGTATCGATGGTGATCGAAACGGCACTCCGCTCAGGTCGCCTGTTGTCGAATGTCAGCGTGCCCGAAACCTTGTCGAAGCGGCCGTGAAAATCCGTCAGGCCAAGATGCCGGACCGAAAACAGCACCTGCGTGTGATTCTGATTCGCGGCGTAAGTTCCCGCGGGCGCGAGTGCCGGATCCTTCGAGACCGACTGGCCCGATGCAGGAACAGAGGCAATAAGAGCAAGAGCGACGGCGGTGAAAACGATGTTGCGCATCTTCCTTCCTTCTTTCATACCCCTTGTCGACGAATTGAATGCCCAATTGCTTCCCAACACAACATCGGAGGAGCCAACTTGACGCCGTCGGGACGAGCGCCGTAACTCGGGCCGAGGAGGCAGGCGTCCATGGCGGCATTGAATGCGCCGGTCCGTCCGGGCCGCAATCTCGATTATCCCTTCGCGGGGCGGCCCGAACCTGGCACCACGATTATTGTGGCGCCCGGCGTTCATTGGGTGCGCATGCGTCTGCCGTTTCAGCTCAACCACATCAATCTGTGGCTGCTCGAGGACGGTGACGGCTGGACGATCATCGATACCGGCATTCGTGATGAACCCACGGCCGAGATGTGGAAGCAGCTGTTTGTCGGACCGATGCAAGCCCGGCCGGTCAAACGCGTGATCGTCACGCATCTGCATCCCGACCATGTCGGCATGGCGGGCTGGCTGGTGCGCCGGTTCGGGGTCGAACTGTGGATGTCGCGCACGGATTATCTCCTGTGCCGCAGTCTCGTTGCCGATACGGGGCAGGAAGCACCGCGGGAGGGCGTACAATTCTACCGCGCCGCCGGACTGCCGAACGAGGCGCTCGAGGCGTATCGCACGCGGTTCGGCGGGTTCGGGCGGGGTGTGTACGCTTTGCCGAATTCCTATCGGCGGATGCAGGACGGCGACAGAATCACGATCGGCGATCGTCAGTGGCAGGTCGTGGTCGGACGCGGCCATGCTCCCGAGCACGTCTGTCTCTGGAGCGAGCCGGACGGATTGTTTATTTCCGGCGATCAGATCCTGCCGCGCATCTCCTCGAATGTCAGCGTGTTCCCGACCGAGCCCGAAGCCAATCCGCTTCAGGAATGGCTGGATTCCTGTACGCTGCTGAGGCGTCTCCTGCCGGCCGACGTGCTCGTCCTGCCGTCGCATAACGAGCCGTTTCGGGGCGCGCATCTGCGGCTCGAAGAATTGATCTGCGAACACGAATCCAACCTGAAAAAGGTTGCGGTGCTTTGCGACAAGCCGAAACGTGCGGTGGATTGTTTCGAGGTCCTGTTTCGCAGTCGCATCACCGAAGGCAACACCATCATGGCGACGGGGGAGAGCGTGGCCCATCTGAATTGCCTCCGCGCGCGAGGTGATCTTACCCGCCGTTTCGACGACGACGGCGTCGCCTGGTATAGCCGTCACTGATCAATGTGCCCGGAACGGTTCTTTTTCGTGGTCGTACTCCTGTGTGCGACGGGGCCGTCAAATCTTGCCATTGCGTCACCCTCCTGCCTGCCGGCCATCGAAGTCGCGCACGCAAAGGCCGTGCGGGTCGAGAAAAACGGTGTTGTGGTTTTGGCAGACGGCCGCGCCGCGCGTCTTGAAGGCGTGGTGCTGCCGGCCGGCGGTGCTGATCGCGCGCCAGAGCTTTTCGCACAACAGGCAATTTCCGCGCTTGCGGATCTGACTGCGAACCGCGTCCTCGATCTCGCCGCGGCACCGCCCAAGGAAGATCGCTACGGCCGCATCCGGGCGCAGGTCCTTGTACGGTCGAACGGCAACGATGTCTGGCTCCAGCAGGAAATGCTGCGCAGAGGCCTTGCGCGCGTCGCGATCACTGCCGACCGTGGCGAGTGCGCGGAAGAACTTTACGCGGTGGAAGCCGGGGCACGCCGCACCAGGGCCGGACTCTGGTCCTCTCCGGCGTACGCCATTCGCACGCCCCCGGAGGCGGAGGACAACATCGGTACGTTTCAGGTCGTCGAAGGAAAGGTCAATTCCGTTTCGAGCAGTGGCGGACGCGTGTTCCTCGACTTTGGATCGGACGAGGGCGCGGTTTTCGCGGCGACGATCTCAACCGACGATATGAAGCGCTTTCGGGAGATCGGCGTCGATCCTTATGCCTATGTGGGCGAGAGGGTGCGCGTGCGCGGCTGGATCGAGCGTATCCATCGCTTGCCGGAAATTGCGCTTGCAACCCCGGCGCAGGTGGAAATCGTACAGTAGCCGATGATGACCGGTGTTACGCCGCCTTCTTGAGCAGCACCGTCTCGACGCGCTTCACCGCGGCCTGTTCATCGATGCGTTCGACAGCCGCGACCTCCCGCGCCATGCGGGCGAGTGCGGCTTCATAAAGCTGGCGTTCGGAATAGGACTGCTCCGGCTGGCCACCGGCGCGATGAAGGTCCCGAACCACTTCTGCAATCGAGACGAGATCGCCGGAATTGATCTTGGCCTCGTACTCCTGCGCGCGCCGGCTCCACATGGTGCGCTTGATGCGCGCGCGGCCCTTAAGCGTGTTCAGCGCGGTGGCTACGACATCGGGCGAGGAAAGCTTTCGCATTCCCACCGCCTTCGCCTTGGCGGTCGGGACGCGCAACGTCATCTTGTCCTTCTCGAAGGTGATGACAAACAGCTCGAGCTTCGTTCCGGCGACTTCCTGTTCTTCCACGCGTGCAATTCGTCCTACCCCGTGCGTCGGATACACCACGTGGTCGTTGGCCTTGAAATCGTGCTTCTTCGTATTCGAATTTGCAGGAATCTTCTTTTTTTGCGCCATCATGTCGTTATCCAGTCTCGTCATATCAAACCTTTTCCTTCGACCCCCGCAGACATACGGCATCCTGCAATAGTCTCTTCGCGAACGCCCCCATTCCAAGCCAACCATCACCTGTGGGGGCAGAGTGGCCCACTCAGGATGGGATGGCTCCACTGCTGGGGTGCTACGCGGACAAGCCTGCTATCGCCGACTGTCAATACCATATCACAGCGATAGGCATTTGGGAAGCTCGGAGTTGTCAACCGTTTGAAATATCGAGCTTTCTTGCCGATAATTCAGAATCGATCAAAGCTTGCTCCCCGACCTGTTGGCAGGCACGAACGCTGCGCGGCAACCCCCTGTAATCAGGGATTAATTTCTCAGGATCCGGTCCCTGGCTTATCGCTGAAAAGCTCCAGTTTTCCCTGGACCTGGTCGAATTCCTTGGCGTCCGGAGGTGGGGTGCCCTTCTGGGTAATGTTGGGCCATTTCTTGGCGTATTCCGCATTGAGGGTCAGCCAGCGTTCGAGACCTGGCTCGGTGTCCGCCTTTATGGCTTCGACGGGGCATTCCGGTTCGCAGACCCCGCAATCGATGCAGACGTCGGGATCGATAACCAGCATGTTTTCGCCTTCGTAGAAGCAGTCCACGGGACAGACCTCCACGCAGTCCATGTATTTGCACTTGATGCACGCTTCGACGACAATATAGGTCATTTGGTGCTCCTCGACACCGGCTCTTGGCGCTGCGCGTGATTAGGACGGCGGGGCAGCGGGATCAAGAACACTGCTTTCAACGATGCTGTAAAGCTTCCTGGCTTCGGGCGACGGGCCGCGGCGTACGGCGAGCGCCTGTATGCGCACAGCGAGCACATCGTGGCCGCGCGGCAGTGTCACAATGTCGCCGGGCTGGACGGACGCGCTCGGTTTTTCCACCCGCATCCCGTTCAGCCGAAGCAGGCCCGATGCTGCCGCTTGCTGAGCTGATGCGCGCGAACGGTAGAAGCGCGCGTGCCAAAGCCACTTGTCGATGCGGCCACGCTCCCCGGTCATTCAATCCGCGCTGATGAGAGAGGCGAGTTGTGCAAAGGGCGAGTTCACACGAGGCGCGGACACGCGCGCATGACGGCGGGATCGATGAACCGCCGACAAGGGTTTTCGGCGCCAGACCGAAATCGGCGAATCGCCATTGTCTTTTCCAACCGGAACGCTGGTCCAGCCGAGATGATCCAGAACATCTTCGAGGACTTCGATGCTGCTTCCGAGAAGTGAAACGAGCCGGGGACGCAGCTCCTGCACGGTGGAACCCGACCGGGCAGCGGCTTCGAGTTCGCTCTCCAGCCGCTCCAGTATGTCGAGGCGAATGGCGCGCGATGCAATTCGCCGAAATCCCGCGGCGGCGAGAAATCCATCTTCGATCCAGGGCTCGGGTTCGAATGACGTGATTCCCGGTTGCGGCGGAGCGGGCGCTTCGTCGCGTCCGGCTCCCCACAGAATGGCAAGCAGCCTGGCTGCGTCGGGGCGCAACAACAGGGGCAGGAAAATGGAGCGGCGGCCGAACACGACGCCGTGACGATGAAGCGCATGGCGCGCATTGCGTACATCATCGGGAAGCGTGGCATTTCGCGTATCGAGCGAACCCCAGAATTCGCAAAGCTGGTGCGCGATGCCGCGCGCCTCGGCGGGAATCCATTCCGGCGAACCCGCCTTGGCATCGGCGGCGCGCCTGAGCGCCCATAGCGGCGCAAGGCGCGACTCGATTCGCGCTGCCAACCAGGTCGTCAGCCGCGTCGCGACCCCCTCGCGCAATTCTGCAGCCACCTGTTCATCACAGAAAAGTACCAGCTCAGGTTCAAGGGGCGCGGCTCCGCGCGCAAGCCTGGCGACCACGGCGCCTTCCCACCACAACCGGCCATGCTCACTCAAACTGAACTGCGTGTCGTCCGCCGCCATCAGCCTCTGCACGCGCGTCCGGAATTCGCCTTCCAGCGCCTTGATGGCGGCCGCCCGCAGCGTTCGTCCGTGCACGCCCTCGGCGCGTGGGTCCGGCGTAAAGCGGAAGCCATCCAGCTTCCCCACCGCTTCGCCGGCGATCAGCACCGCGCCGGAATCGTCAATCTGCAGATCGAGCAGGTCATCTTCGCGAAGGCTGCGCAGCAGTACCGACGTACGCCGATCGATGAAACGCTGCGTCAGCCGTTCGTGGAGCGCATCGGACAGACGGTCCTCCACGGCACGCGTCTCTTCCTGCCAGTGTGCGGCGTCTTTTACCCAGCCGGGCCGGTGGGCCGCGTACGTCCAGGTGCGAATCTGTGCGAGACGACCGGAAAGCGTCGCCACGTCGCCTTCGGTTTGATCGAGTCGCGCAACATGTCTGGCGAGCCAATCTTCCGGCAGCGACGATTCCGGTCCTGTAAGATGCCGGTAGATCTGCTCGACAAGGTTTGCGTGTTCTTCCATCGCGAGTTTGCGGAAATCTGGCAGCTGGCAGGCCTCCCACAGGAGTTTGACGGCAGCGGGACTCTGGACGAAGGCGACGATGTCCTCGCGCGCGCCCAGCTGACGCAGACAGGCGAGGTCCATCGCGGGTCTCGCACGTACAAGGCCGCGCTGAGGCGGCGCGACATCAAGACTCTCGATCAGGGCGCCTAGCGAGCGGAAATTGAGTGTCGAATTCCGCCATTGCAGCTGGCGCACCGGCTCGTAGCGATGACCTTCGACGCGCGAGATGGTTTCCTCGTCCGGGACTTCGCAATCGCCTGTCGTGCCGAATGTGCCGTCGTTCATGTGCCGGCCGGCACGGCCCGCGACCTGTCCCAATTCGTCGGGACGCAAGCGGCGGATGCCGATCCCGTCGAATTTCTCCATTCCGGCGAAGGAAATATGATCGATGTCCATGTTGAGGCCCATGCCGATGGCATCGGTGGCCACCAGGAAGTCGACGTCACCGGACTGGTACAGCGCAACCTGTGCGTTGCGTGTGCGCGGGCTCAATGCTCCAAGCACCACCGCCGCGCCGCCCCGTTGTCGCCGCACGAGTTCGGCGATCCCGTAAACGTCGTCGGCCGAGAACGCGACGATGGCTGCGCGTCTCGGCAACCGGGTCAGCTTCTTGTGCCCGGTATAGGCGAGATCGGAAAAGCGCGGGCGGGTGACAAAGTGCGCGTCGGGCACGAACCGCTGAATTGCCGCGCGCATGGTCTCGGCGCCGAGAAAAAGCGTCTCCTCTTCGCCGCGGGCGTAGAGCAGCCGGTCGGTGAAAATGTAGCCCCGTTCGGCATCGGCGCAAAGCTGGATCTCGTCCACTGCGACGAAGGCAGTCCTCAGGTCGAGCGGCATGGCTTCGACTGTACAGACGAAATATTGCGCCTGGGACGGGACGATCTTTTCTTCGCCGGTGATCAGGGCTGCGGCGGGCGCGCCCTTGATCCGCACGACCTTGTCGTAGATCTCGCGCGCCAGAAGCCGGAGCGGCAGCCCGATCATGCCCGAGCGGTGTGCGAGCATCCGCTCGATGGCAAAGTGGGTTTTTCCGGTGTTGGTGGGACCAAGCACCGCGCCAACTCGTCCGCCCGGCAAAGGCGGACTGGCGCGGCGGATTGAGGGCCGGCCGATCATCGCAGTCTCAACATCGGGTGTCGCTCGCCGACATGCAAGGCATTGATTTGGGCCTCGGATCGGACCCGCTCCGGCTCTCGAGAATCCTGTGGAGCATCTGTGGACGGTGCTGTGGACAAGCCCGCGATGGTGTGAACATCAATCGAACACAAAGTGTCCGAATCACTAACCAAGGAATTATCGCGATTTGTTCTCACGCAAATTATTGATTGTCAAGGGTATGTAAACGCAAGATGCGGTATCAGCCCCAAGGAATGGAAGCCGGATATCCTTTGATTTCCATATCATCCGTGGGCGGAATGTCCGATGACGGATCAATGACGCCTTGATGAACAAATGATAGCGAGTTGTCGCCGGTCGTCAGCCTCGCGATACTCAGCGCTTCGAAAGGAAGCGTTCATGCGTACAAATGAACCCGACGCCTGGGCCAGGCTCGCCGCGACCGAACTGAAAGACAGGACGCCCAACGACCTCGTCTGGCGCACCCCAGAAGGGATCGATGTCAAGCCGCTTTATACCCGCGCCGATCTCGAGCGCATCGAAATGCTCGACGGCATTCCCGGCGCGCCGCCGTTCCTCCGTGGCGTCCGCGCCACCATGTACGCGGGGCGGCTGTGGACGATCAGGCAGTACGCGGGTTTTTCGACGGCCGAAGACTCGAACGCGTTCTATCGAAAGAACCTCGCCGGCGGGCAGATGGGCCTGTCGGTCGCGTTCGATCTCGCGACCCACCGCGGCTATGACAGCGATCACCCGCGCGTCACCGGGGACGTAGGCAAGGCGGGCGTCGCCATCGACAGCGTCGAGGACATGAAGATTCTGTTCGCGGGCATTCCGCTGGACAGGATGTCGGTCTCGATGACCATGAACGGTGCGGTCATTCCCGTACTCGCGGACTTCATCGTCGCGGCGGAAGAGCAGGGCGTTCCCCCGGAGAAATTGTCGGGCACGATACAGAACGACATCCTCAAGGAATTCATGGTCCGCAATACGTACATCTACCCGCCCGAGCCGTCGATGCGGATCGTCGCCGACATCATCGAGTTCGCAGCCAGGCGCATGCCGAAATTCAATTCCATTTCGATTTCCGGCTATCACATGCATGAGGCCGGAGCGACGGCTGTGCAGGAGCTCGCCTATACGCTCGCCGACGGCATGGAATACGTACGGGCCGCAACGGCGCGCGGGCTTGATATCGACGCATTCGCGCCGCGGCTCTCGTTCTTTTTCGGCATCGGCATGAACTTCTTCATGGAGATCGCGAAGCTCCGGGCGGCACGGCTTCTCTGGTCGAAGATCATGAAGGATTTCGGCGCAAAGAAACCCGAATCGATGATGTTGCGGACGCACTGCCAGACCTCCGGCGTATCGCTGACGGCGCAGGACCCGTACAACAACATCGTCCGCACCGCCTACGAGGCGCTCGCCGCGGTGCTCGGCGGCACGCAATCGCTTCACACGAATGCATTCGACGAAGCCATCGCGCTTCCGACCGAAGTTTCGGCACGCGTGGCGCGCAACACCCAGCTCATTCTCCAGCATGAAACCCAGGTCAGCCGCACCGTCGATCCGCTTGGCGGATCGTACTATGTGGAAGCCCTGACGCATGCCCTTGCGGTTCACGCCCGCAATGAAATCGACGATGTCGAGGCTCTCGGCGGAATGACCCGCGCGACGGTCGCCGGGATTCCGAAGCTGCGCATCGAAGAGGCGGCGGCGCGCCGCCAGGCCCGCATCGATCGCCGCGAAGATGTGATCGTGGGCGTCAACCGCTTTGAGCCCGAAGAAGAGACCACTATCGAAGTTCGCGACATCGACAACAGGACCGTGCGCGCGCAGCAGATCGCCAGGTTGGAAAATGTCAGGGCGATGCGCGACCGCGAAGCGGTCGAAGGGACTCTGCGCGCGTTGCGCGAGGGTGCGGCTGGCAATGGCAATCTACTCGCGCTCGCCATCGATGCGGCCCGCGCGCGCGCGACCGTCGGCGAGATATCGGACGCAATGGAAAGTGTATTCGGCCGCTTTCGCGCCGAGATCCGTTCGGTGTCCGGCGTTTACGGCAGCGCGTACGAGGGCGACAACGAATTCGCTGCGATCCGCGGCGAAGTTGAAGCCTTTGCGCGCGAGGAGGGGAGGCGGCCGCGCATTCTCGTCGCCAAGATGGGACAGGACGGCCATGATCGCGGCGCCAAGATCATAGCGACAGCATTTGCCGATCTCGGCTTCGACGTCGACATCGGTCCGCTTTTTCAGACGCCGGCAGAGGTTGCGAAGGACGCAATCGAAGCTGATGTGCATGTGATCGGTGTCTCAAGCCAGGCTGCGGGACACCGCGCGCTCGTGCCGGAGTTGATGGAAGAGCTGAAACGCGAGAATGCGGACGACATCCTCGTCGTCGTCGGCGGCGTAATTCCGCCGCAGGATCACGCGATGCTCGAGCGCGAAGGCGTCGCGGCGATTTTCGGCCCGGGAACGAACATTCCGGCGGCGGCGAGCAAGGTTCTCCAGCTCATCCGCGCCCGTCGGCTTCACCACGCTGCGCAATAAAACGGGCCTCAGCCCGGCTTCAGCCGCGTCAGTTCGGCCGAAACCGTTCCCCAGTTCAGGTGTGACCAGAGTTTGAGGGCCACGACGAAGTGGCCGTTGGGCGCACCCGCCGCCGGAATGTCGGCAAAATCCGCATAGATCGGGGGAAAGGCCGCGCCTTCCTTCAGGATCTTGGGCTTGAACCCGGCGATCTGGCGATAGTGAACCTGACACCGATGGGCGCTGCCGGCGTACAGTTTTCCAAGCGTCACCGGCTCATCCTTGATGTAGGTGAATTCAATATTGTACCGCCGTCGTCCGTCGAACACCGGCGCGACGGTGCCGCACGGATTGGCGCGATCGGCCTTCAACCCCGTAAGCAGGAGGGTGATCGCGCTCATGGGATCCACCGCTTCGCGTTTCTCCGCGTCCGTTACGGGATATTTGGTCGTTTCGTATGGCGGGTCGGCGAGGGTCGTGACCGGGCTCGTATCGAAGCTGATTTTTACCCGCTCGTTCTTCGAGCTGCCGCGGCGGTAGAAGGAATCGTACACAACCGGCGTCAGGCTGTGGCCGGCAAGATGCCCCGAGGCGGTCGCATCGATCGTCGCCTGCCAGAAGACGCTCACGATCCCGCTCGTATTGAAATGCGACGACGCGGCATACCCGCCGTTTGTAAATCGTCCGGCGTAGCTTGTTTCACCGAACGGTATGCCCCAGAAGGCGAGGCTGTAGGCGATTTCGACGGTTGCAGGAGATGTCGGCGGAGCTTCGGCTGCGGAAGCGCCCAGGCCGGCGCAGAATACCGCAGCTGGAACGACAACAAGGCGTTTGAACGGCGTTCCCGGCAGTTTCATTTTCATTGTCGCTGCATTTGACAGATTTCCCGAGGACGTTTCCACTCGGAACTTCCAGCCTCGCCGCCGACCGTGGTGCAATTGTGGCCCGTACGGGATCCGAAGAAGAGTTGCTTTTTGCAGCGGTTCGCGCCGGCGATCGCAAGGCGCTTGCGCGTGCGATCACGCTTGTCGAGTCGACCCGCGCGCATGATCGCGAATGCGCCGAGGCGTTGTTGATGAAGCTGCTTCCGTTCACCGGTGGCGCCGTTCGTATCGGCATTTCCGGTGCGCCGGGTGCGGGCAAATCGACATTTATTGAGGCCTTCGGTCAGCACATCGCAGGAATTGGCAGGCAGATCGCCGTACTCGCCGTCGATCCATCGTCGCGGCGTTCGGGTGGCTCCATTCTCGGAGACAAGACGCGCATGACCGCGCTCGCCCGCAATCGTGCCGCCTTCATTCGTCCGACGCCTGCGGGGACAACAGAAGGCGGCGTCGCGCGCCGGACTCGCGAGACAATGCTTCTCACCGAAGCCGCGGGTTTTGATGTCGTGGTGATCGAGACCGTCGGCGTCGGCCAAGCGGAAATGGCCGTTGCGGAAATGGTGGATTTGTTTCTGCTTCTTGTCGCTCCCGGCGGCGGTGACGACCTGCAGGGCATCAAACGCGGCGTGATGGAACTCGCCGACATTGTCATCATCACAAAGGCTGACGGCGATCTCGTTCAGGCGGCTACACGGGCCGCTGCGGATTATCGTGCCGCACTTTCGCTGATGCGCCCGAAACATTCCGGCATTCCTGTCGGGCTGTTCAAGACTTCGTCTGTGACCGGGGACGGCATCGGGGAAGTCTGGGCTGCCGTTAACGAAAGTTGGACGCGCATGCGTCGTGAGGGAGCGCTCGACCGCTTGCGCCGGGAGCAGGCGCGGGCGTGGTTCTGGATTGAGGTTCGCGCCGTTCTGGCGGACGCAATCGCAGCAGACACGCAGATTGCGGGGCAGGCGGCCAGACTCGAGACGGCGGTTGTAGCCGGAAAGGCCCTGCCGGATGTTTCCGCCCGCGCCCTGATCCGCGTCTTCCGCGGGGTTGACGGGAAAAGTGCCCCCCCTTAAGAGAGCCGCTCTTTCAAAGCCTAGAAGAGGTGGGCGATGTCGCGCCGCTGCGAATTGACCGGCAAGGGCGTGATGACGGGTCATCACGTCAGCCACGCAAACAACAAGACGAAGCGGGTGTTTCGCCCCAACCTGCAGACTGTTTCGCTCGCGAGCGAGGCATTGGGCCAGCCCGTGCGTCTGCGCATCAGCATGAATGCGCTGCGGTCTGTCGATCGCTCCGGGGGCATCGACGCCTTCCTGCTCAAGGCGAGGGATTCGGCCCTTTCCGACCGCGCGCTCCGCTTCAAGCGCCTGATTCAGAAAAAGCAGCCGGCGGCCTGATTACGCCGCCTGAGCGCGGGCGCGGCGGCGCATCCGGACAGCCTCCTCGGCAAATAATGCGATGAGTTGTGAGGTCATCGCCCCGCCGAGCTGTTCGGCATCCACAATCGTAACTGCACGCCGGTAGTAGCGCGTCACATCGTGGCCGATGCCGATCGCAACCAGTTCGATTGAGGATTTCTGCTCGATATCGGCAATGACGTACCGCAGATGCCGTTCGAGATAATTGCCGGTGTTCACCGACAGGGTTGAATCATCGACCGGCGCGCCGTCCGAAATCACCATCAAGATGCGCCTCTGTTCGGGCCGCGTAACGAGCCGCTGGTGCGCCCATATCAGAGCCTCGCCGTCGATGTTTTCCTTGAGCAGACCTTCGCGCATCATCAGCCCGAGATTTCGCCGTGTACGCCGCCACGGTTCGTCTGCCGATTTGTAGATGATGTGGCGAAGATCGTTGAGGCGTCCGGGGTTTGGCGTTTTGCCTTCAGCGATCCATTTCTCCCGCGCCTGTCCGCCTTTCCACGCCCGCGTTGTAAATCCGAGAATCTCCGCCCGGACCCCACAGCGCTCGAGCGTGCGCGCGAGAATGTCGGCGCACATCGCCGCTACCATGATCGGGCGCCCGCGCATGGAACCGGAATTGTCGAGCAGCAGCGTCACGACCGTATCGCGGAAATTCAGGTCCTTCTCGCGCTTGTACGTTAGCGGATGCATCGGGTCGATAATGATGCGCGGCAGCCGCGCGCTGTCGAGCATCCCCTCCTCGAGATCGAATTCCCAGCTGCGGTTCTGCTGCGCGAGCAGGAGGCGCTGAAGCTTGTTGGCAAGGCGCGCAACGACGCCCTGCATGCTCGCAAGCTGTTGGTCGAGAAAGTTGCGCAGCCGCGTCAGTTCGTCGGGATCGCACAGATCGGTCGCGGCAACGGTTTCGTCGAATTGCGTGGAAAATATCTGGTATCCCCATTGCGCCGCCTGCGCGAAGGGCAGGTCCTGCCGCCACTGTCGTTCGGCGGCGTGACGGTCATCGGCGTCAGCGGGCTCGCTGGTCTGTTCGCCGCGGAGCTCGGCCGATGTTTCCTGAGTGTCTTCACCCTCGGATTCGGTCTCCTGACCTTCAGCCGGTTCAGCCGTGCCCGTTTCAGCATCCGGACTTTCCTGCGGCTGTTCTTCCGGCTCGCCGGATTCCTCGCCTTCGCTTTCGGAGTCGTCGCCGAAATCGTCACCAATCTGCAGGTCTTTGAGGATGGCACGGGTCAGCTTCGCGAAGGATTTCTGGTCGCGATAGGTCGATTCAACCCGCGCAAGATCGGCGCCCGCGCGCTCCTCGATCCAGCCACGCCACGCCTCGACGGCGGCGCGCGCGCATTCCGGCGGCGCAAGACCGGTGATGCGCTCGCGTACAAGCAGCGCCATGACCTCCGGAAGCGGCGCGTCGGCGCGTTGGCGCGCCTTGGCTATTCCGGTCGATGAAAGCCGCGCCTCGAGACCGGCCGTGAGATTGGCGGCGACGCCTTTCATTGCGTGCGCGCCGATCGCCTCCACGCGCGCCTGCTCAGCGGCTTCGAATATCGCGGCCGCATCGGGCGCCTTCGGGCGGTAGTGTTGATGCAGTGCGTCCTTGTGATAGGCGAGACGGAGCGCAAACGCGTCGCCCTGTCCACGCACCACGGCAACTTCGGAAGGCGGGAGATTCCGCGAAGGCAGCAGCAACCGCGCCTTCAACCCTTTGAGCGTAGGCGGTTCGGCGCTGTAATTCACTTCGAGATGAGGTTCACCGGCCAGCGAACGAACGGCACTTGCGACCGCCCGCTTGAACGGTTCGGCCGGCGTCTCGTTCTTCATGCGACCAGAACTTTGGCTGCCGATTCCGGGAGTTCGTCGCCAAAAGAGCGCTGGTAGAACTCCGCCACCGACGCGCGTTCGAGTTCGTCGCACTTATTGAGGAAGGTGAGTCGGAAGGCGAAACCCACGTCGTTGAAGATTTCGGCGTTCTCCGCCCAGGTAATAACCGTTCGGGGGCTCATGACGGTCGAGAGATCGCCATTGATAAAGGCGTTGCGTGTCATGTCGGCGACCCGCACCATCGCGGAGATCGCCTTTCGCCCTTCCGGCGTTCCGTACGACGGCACCTTCGCAAGAACGATTTCGGTCTCGGCGTCGTGCGTGAGGTAGTTCAACGTCGTCACGATGTTCCAGCGATCCATCTGGCCCTGGTTGATCTGCTGTGTACCGTGGTACAGGCCGGTGGTATCGCCAAGTCCGATCGTGTTCGTTGTCGAGAACAGGCGAAATGCGGGGTGCGGCCGTATCACGCGGTTCTGGTCGAGCAGCGTCAGGCGCCCCTGTACTTCCAGCACACGCTGGATGACGAACATTACGTCCGGACGGCCGGCGTCGTACTCGTCGAACACAAGGGCGCACGGGTGCTGGATGCACCACGGCAAAAGCCCTTCGCGGAATTCCGTGACCTGCTGCCCGTCCTTCAGCACGATCGCGTCCTTGCCGATCAGGTCGATGCGGCTGATGTGGCTGTCAAGATTGATGCGGATGCACGGCCAGTTGAGGCGCGACGCCACCTGTTCGATATGAGTCGACTTGCCCGTGCCGTGATAGCCCTGGATCATCACGCGGCGGTTGAACGCGAAACCGGCGAGGATCGCGAGCGTGGTATCGCGATCGAAGCGATAGGCCGGGTCGAGATCGGGAACATACTCGTTCCCGCGCGAAAACGCCGGAACCTTCATGGCCGCGTCGATGCCAAACGCGGAACGAACATCGACCTTTGTGTCGGGCGTGGCCTCGGGATCGAGGCCTTCAGTTTCTGTCATTTCGGAACAGTCCGGTGGAACTCTCGTGGCTTGCGCGCCTCCGCCAAAGCTTAAACGCCGGAGCAACCCGTCTCAGGTCAGCCCCGACGCGCGCAGCACGCCATAAGCCTGGATAACCCTCTTCAGCCGCTCTTCCGAGCCGCGGTCACCGCCGTTTGCGTCAGGATGGAACCGCTTCACGAGTTCCTTATATCGCGCCTTTATCTGGTGCAAGCTCGCGTCCGCTTCAAGGTTGAGCACATCGAGCGCGCGCGCCTGCAGGGCCGTCAATGGCCTTGTGCCGCGGGCGTTTCCGCCATTGCGCGTTTCCTGTTCAAACGCATCGCCGAACAGACGGTGAGCGTCGCGTACCGGCCGGGGGCCTTGCTGGCCGTGGACGTGTGCGGCCCGCTTGCCGAGCGGCCAGGTCGGCCGGTGGCCGGTCATCGCATCCACGGCAAATGCCTCGATGTCCGACTGGCTCATGCCCTGGAAATAATCCCAGGTTTCGTTGTGTTCGCGCGCGTGCTGGAGACAGAACCACAGATGCTCGTTCAGCCTCTCGCGGGAGCTTGGTACGCGAAACGCGCCTTCGCCAGCGCAGCCTTTTTTCGCGCAGGGACGCGCACTCGGTGCGCGCACGGGTGCATCCGGCTTGATGCGGATGTCCTTGCCGAAACGCGGCCGATATCCTGCTTCCGTCATGACGGGATTATGGGTCGGGAAAATGAAAAAACAAGAAAACGTAGCGCTTGACATCCCTTGCGGTCATGCGAAGGGAAACGCATGCGAATGGCCGACCGGATTCGACGAAAACTCACTGACGCGCTGGCGCCCGTCGCGCTCGATGTTGTCGATGAGAGCGCGCAACATGCAGGCCATGCGGGCGCGCGACCGGAAGGCGAAACGCATTTTCGCGTACGCGTCGTTTCAGGCGCATTCGCCGGAATGAACCGCGTCGCCCGTCAGCGCCGCATTCACGAAATCCTTGCCGACGAACTTCGCGTGCACGTACACGCGCTCTCGATCGACGCGAAAGCGCCGGAAGAAGGAGCGCAGTAAAAAGACATTTCACGCAGGGAAGTGGGTGAGGGGTAGCTTCGCGCCGCTGCGCCTCCGCGTGAAACCTTTTGACCGGAGCGCGCGCAATCAAGACGCTGCTACGGCGTGCTTCTCCCTGGGAGGCGGGGACACGCGCAGCACCGTGATCTGGTTGCGTTGGCGGCGCAGGATTTCGAACTTGAATCCATAGAATGCGAAACGCTGGCCGACCTCGGGAATCGTACGCGCCTCGTGGATGACGAGCCCCGCGATCGTGGTGGCCTCTTCGTCGGGAAGATTCCAGTCGAGCACGCGGTTCAGGTCACGGATTGGCGTTGTACCTCTTACCAGAAAGGAGCCGTCGCGCTGGGGACGAATGTCCGTCTGATCCTCGGCGGCGTGCTCGTCGGGAATGCCGCCGATGATCTCCTCGACGATGTCGGTGAGTGTGATGAGCCCCTGGAGCGCGCCATACTCGTCCACCACCAGCGCGAAATGCAGGCGCCGATGCCGGAAGGCGCGAATCTGCTCCGCGAGGGTCGTGGTGTCAGGGACAAACCATGGCTCCTCCATGAGGCCCACCACGTCCCATCCCGCCATATTGCCGTTCCGCTGGGCGTATTCGCGCAACACCGTCTTGGTTCTCAGCACGCCGATGATGTTGTCCGGCGTTTCGCGCCACACGGGAACACGTGTGTGATTGGCCGCCATCAACGCCTCGAACAGTTCCTCCGGCGGCAGATCCGCTTCGACTGCCACAATGTTCTTGCGGTGGATGGCAACGTCTCCAATCGACAATTCGCGAAGGTCAAGAACGCCCCCCAGCATGTTGCGGTGCTCGCGGTGCACTACACCTTCGCGGTGTGCAAGTTCGACCGCGCCGCGGATCTCCTCGTGCGGCGGCAGCACCGGCAAGCCCTCGGTTTTCTCGCGTACGCCGAAGAGTTCGAGAATGTGCCAGACGAGAAACTGTACAGAATCTACTACGGGTGCCAGCACGCGTACGATCGGCAGCAACACCCGCCCGACATTGAGTGCGAAGCGGTCGGTACGTGCAATGGCAAGTGTTTTCGGCAACACTTCGGCGAAAACCAGCACGACAAACGTCAAAACAACGGTTGTGATGATGACGGCCGTGTGGCCGTAGCGGGCCGCGAGAAGGGAGGTTGCAAGTGACGACACGAGGATGTTGATGAAGGTGTTGCCGAGCAGAATCGCGCCGATCATCCGCTGGCGGTCCGCGAGGAGGAGGTTCACGCAATGCGCAGCGCGCGAATGCTGCTGTTCGAGCCGGTGCATGGTCGCGTGGGAGACGGCGGTCAGTGCTGTTTCCGATCCCGAGAGGAAGGCCGAAATCACGAGCAGGAGGACGATGGCGGCGACCCCTAACATCAGGAAACTGGCCATTTGGTATTTCTCCGGCGCTCGTTACCTCGCGCATCATAGCTGAATAAGAGGGCTGCCGCAGAGGGCTGGCGGGTGACTATTCCAGGACCGCCCTGACGGCATCGATCGGCACATCGTCGCTCACGAACGCCTGGCCGAGGCCGCGCACCAGAACGAACGCAAGTCTGCCGTTCTTCATTTTCTTGTCGTGTGTCATATGCCCAAGCATCGTCTCGGGGCCGGGCCGTTCGCCGGGAATGTCGGCCAGATCAACCGGCAGGGAAATATCCTCGAGATGTTTCCGCAGCCGTTCCACGTCCGATACGGGAGAAAATCCGAGATTCGCGGACAGACGGAACGCGAGCACCATCCCGATCGCGACGGCTTCGCCGTGAAGGAGCCGCTCCGAGTAACCGGTCGCTGCCTCGAGCGCATGGGCGAAGGTGTGGCCGAGATTGAGCAGTGCCCGGTCGCCCGATTCCCGTTCGTCGCGGCCGACAATCTCCGCCTTCATCCGGCAGGAATGGGCAACCATGTACACGCGTTTTTCGGGATCGTCGGCGAGCGCGTCGCGCGCATTCTCCTCCAGCCATGAAAAAAATCGGGCGTCGCCGAGCGCGCCATACTTCGCGACTTCCGCGTAACCGGCCGCCAGTTCGCGCCGCCGCAGGCTGCACGGCAGGTCGGTGTCGGCGATGACGATTGCCGGCTGGTGGAAAAGCCCGACGAGATTCTTTCCCTGGCGCGTGTTGATGGCGGTTTTGCCCCCCACGGAGGAGTCGACCTGTGCAAGCAGGGTCGTCGGGACCTGCGCATAGGCGACGCCCCGCTTCAGAACGCCCGCGGCAAATCCCGTTATGTCACCCGTCACACCGCCGCCCAGCGCAACGATCAGACCGCCGCGGTCGATGCCGCTGTCCAGCAATATGTCGAGCAGGCGCTCGAGATTGGAAAAGCTTTTCGTGCTTTCACCCGGATCGAGGACGACAGGTGCGGGGGTCAATCCTGCCTGGCGCAGCGAAGCCGCACATGATTCGAGGTACAGCGGAGCGACGTGTGCGTCGGTGACGACCGGCACGACGCCGCGCGCAAGCGGCGCAAGGAATTCGCCCGCTCGCGCGAGGAGGCCGCTGCCCACGTGAATCGTGTAGCTCCGTTCCCCGAGTGCAACCGGAATCCGCTCGCTCATGTTTCGAGGACGCCCTCGGTCTTCAACGTTTTCACAATGCGCTCGACGGCGGCGTGGTGTGGACCGTCCTGGGCATCGACGACCAGATTCGCCTGGGCATAAAGTGGCTCGCGTTCAAGCAGCAGGCGCTCCAGTATCTCGCGGGGATTGCCGTGGCGCAAAAGCGGGCGCGTGTCACGGCGTTCGATCCGCGCAAGCAGCAGCTCGATTGGGGCGCGCAGCCAGATGGAATAGGTCAGTTTGGCGATCTGCTCGCGCGTATCGGCGCCAAGGAGGGCGCCCCCGCCGGTAGCCAGCACATGTGGCGCCTCCTTGAGGACACGCAGGATGACTCTCTGTTCGCCATTGCGAAACTCGGCTTCTCCGAACCGCTCGAAGATATCCGCGATGGAACAGCCAGCCGCTTCTTCAATCTCCGTATCGGCATCGCGAAATGGTACGTTTAACCGCGCCGCCAGACGGCGCCCGATCGAACTTTTTCCGGCACCCATCATGCCGACCAGCGCGACAGTGCGACTCAATCGTCCCATGGCATCGGCATACAACGCCGTGTCTGCGAGAGCGAGCGGTCTTTACTTTGGCGGCGGCCCGGGCAAAAAGCTGTCGATTCCAGGGTGAAACCATGGGCTGGCCGGCACGCCTCGTCATTGCGATTTTGGTGTTGTTGTTCCTGGGCGCCGTTGCGCTGGCGATCTACGCCGGCACGATTCCGCCGCCGCACCACCATTACGAGGAAACGATTCCGAACAACCGCTTTACGGGCTGATCGCACGAGCGCGCGTTGGCCAGCATCGAGGCCTTTCTGGAGATGATGGCGGCTGAACGGGGCGCCAGCCGCAATACGCTCGAAGCCTATCGCCGCGATCTTGTTGCTTTTGATACCCACCTCGCGCGCGGTGGGGGGTCTCCGGAGACGGCAACCCGCGAGCAGGTTCGCCGCTATCTCGGTATGATGTCGGCGAGCGCGGCCGCGAGTTCCCAGGCGCGACGGCTGTCGGCCCTGCGCCAGTATTTCGCCTTCCTCTATGCGGAGGGGTTGCGCCGCGACGACCCCACAGCCGCGATCGAATCGCCGCGTCGCCCACAGTCATTGCCGAAGATTCTGTCGCAAGCCGATATCGAGAAACTGATCGCTGCCGCGCGCGAAGGAGCAGACGAAACGAACGAGGGCGTTCGTCTCCTGTGCATCGTCGAAATTCTCTACGCGTCGGGCTTGCGCGTTTCCGAATTGGTAACATTGCCGCTCTCCGCGGCGCGCGGCCGCAATGCGTTTCTTCTCGTGAAAGGAAAGGGCGAAAAGGAGCGGATGGTGCCGCTCAATCGGGCAGCGCGCGAATCGATTCGCGAATACCTCCAGGTGCGCGATGAATTCTTCTCGCCGGCTGTTCGTGGCGGCGAGCGTTACCTGTTTCCTTCGAGGGGGAAGGAAGGACACCTCACGCGGCGCCGCTGTCATCAACTCCTGAAGGCTTTGGCGCTCAAAGCCGGAATCGATCCGGACAAGCTTTCGCCGCATGTGCTTCGTCACGCGTTTGCGACGCACCTTGTAGAAGGCGGTGCCGATCTCAGGAGCGTACAAACGCTGCTCGGCCACGCGGACATTGCGACGACGCAGATTTACACCCATGTCGCGAGCGAACGCCTGAAACAGACCGTTGCTTCCGCTCACCCGCTTTCCCGCTCACGCACAAAAAAAAGAAAAGCTCCGCCCAGAGGACGCTAGGGCTGCGCAAAGGACGCGGAGGAGATTGGCGCGCGTTGCGCGCCGAAGGCGCAATATACCTCCGGGACGACCGCGCATTTGCTGCGTCCTCTGCGCTGATCTTCGGCCCGTCGGAACGGTTGACCTGACCAACAGAGTGAAAGACTGTCTCGTCCGAAAGTCATGCAGGAGCAGAAACTTGGGTTTCAGGGATGTGACGCGTCGCGTGCCGGCGCGGCTGTACCGGTCGAAGCTTTTTGTCCCCGGGTCCCGGCCGGCTCTGTTCGCCAAGGCAGCGGCGGGCGAGGCCGACGTCATCTGTCTCGATCTCGAAGACTCGGTCGCGCCCGCCGACAAGGAAAAAGCGCGGGACCTGGTAGTCGCGGCACTGAACGAGGTCGATTGGAAAGACAAATTCATTACCGCACGCATCAACGGGCTCGAGACGCATTGGTGTTATCGCGACGTGCTCGCGCTGGTGGAGAAAGGCGGCGAGCGTCTCGACGCCATCATGATTCCGAAAGTGGGTCACGCTGGCGATGTGTACGCGATCGACATGCTGATCGGGCAGGCCAGTCAGACTGTTGGCCGGAATAAGCAGATTGGACTTGAGGCGATCATCGAGACCGTTGCGGGATTGACGAACATCGACGCAATTGCGTCGTCGTCGCCCAGGCTCGAAAGCCTTCATTTCGGAGCGGCGGATTACGCCGCTTCACAGGGGATGCGAACGACGAATATCGGCGGAGGCAACGCCGACTACGTCATGCTGACGGACGGTGCGTCGCGCGACCGGCATTGGAACGATCTTTGGCATTACCCCCTGTTCCGCATTGCGCAGGCCGCGCGTACGCACGGGATCGTGCCCATCGATGGACCGTTCGGCGATTACTCCGACGCAGACGGGTTTCGGGTTCAGGCACAGCGGACGGCAATCCTCGGCTTCGAAGGCAAATGGGCCATTCATCCGAGCCAGGTAGTTTTGGCGAACGACATCTACGCACCGCCGGCGAAGGAGGTCGAACGCGCAGAGGCCATACTCGAAGCGCTCAAGGATGCACATGAAAAAGGCTTTGGCGCCGTTGCGCTCAAGGGCGTGCTGATTGACGCAGCCTCCATACGCCAGGCCGAAGTCATCGTCCGGCAGATGGAACTTGTCCGGGCGAAAAAAGCTCGAACAGGAAGGTGATTTTTACCACAAAGTGACGAAATAAGCGGAAGGAATGCTTTGTGATCTTCGTTGGTTTGTGGTGAATACCATCGATGCAGGCCTATCTCGATTTTGAACGGCCGATCGCCGAACTGGAGTCAAAGGTCGAGGAGTTGCGCCGGCTTGCCGCGCAGGACTCCGCGATGCAGATCGACGATGAAGTGGAACGCCTCGAGTCGCGCGCGCAGACCCTTCTTTCGGAAAGCTACGCGAAGCTGACGCCATGGCAGAAGACGCTTGTGGCGCGCCATCAGGCCCGGCCACATTTTTCGGATTATGCCGCTCAGCTCTTCACCGAATTCACGCCTCTGGCCGGCGATCGTCTGTATGCGGAGGACCCTGCCGTCATCTCGGGGCTCGGACGATTTCGCGGGCGTCCCGTGGCCATTATCGGCCAGGAAAAGGGAAGCGATACGAAAAGCCGGCTCGCCCATAATTTCGGCATGGCGCGGCCGGAAGGATACCGCAAGGCGCAGCGTCTATTCGCACTCGCCGACCGGTTCAGATTGCCGGTGATTTCGTTCGCCGATACGCCGGGCGCCTATCCGGGAGTCGGCGCGGAGGAGCGGGGACAGGCCGAGGCCATTGCGCGTGCAACCGATGCGTGCCTCATGCTCGGCGTGCCATTCGTGACCATCGTGATCGGCGAGGGAATGTCGGGTGGCGCCCTCGGCATCGCGGTGGCCAATCGCGTGTACATGCTTGAACACGCCATCTATGCCGTGATTTCGCCCGAGGGCTGCGCCTCGATCTTGTGGCGCTCCTCCGACAAGGCGCAGGAGGCGGCCGCGGCGATGCGCATCACCGCGCAGGATCTTCTCGAACTGAAAGTGATAGACGGAATCGTGCGCGAACCGGTGGGCGGCGCACATCGCGCGCCCGCCGAAGCGATTTCCGCCGTCGGAGAGACCATCGTGCGCGCGCTCGGTGAAATGGAAGGGCTCTCTCCGGCCGAGCTACGCCGGCATCGCCGCGAGAAATACCTCGCGATGGGCCGCAACCTCGGCTGACGGCGCGGCTTGATGTCATCGGGACGGGACATCGACGCACAACTGTTCCGCATCGGCAGCCGAGGAGGCGGGCGATTTCCCGAGCCCGGCGATCTTTTCGAGAGCGTCATTGAAGACATCTGCAAACGCATCTTGTCTCCGGGCGATCTTGCGCTCGACGGCGGCGCACATGTTGGCCGGCATACCTTTCCAATGGCCGAGCGTGTCGGCGCGACGGGGCTGGTGCTTGCCATAGAAGCGCACCCAACGCTCGCGCGCGATCTTGCAAAACGTGCAAAGAAGCGCCGGCTTGCACAGGTGGAGATTGTCCGCGCGGCCTTGTCCGATCGCGTGGGTTGCGTATCATTTCATTGCGTGAGACGGCATCCCGCCTACAGCGGCATCCGCACGCGACGTTATGACTTCGATGACGACGTACAGGCAATCGAGGTCGATGCGACCACGGTCGATTCGCTTTTGGCAGAGCACCCGTCGCGACGGCTCCATTTGATGAAGCTTGATCTTGAAGGCGGCGAGTTCCGGGCGCTCGAAGGTGGCGAGGCAACCCTGAAGACTCACCGGCCGCTCGTCGTGTTCGAGAACGACCAGGACCGCTCCGCCGAGAACTACGGCTATTCCAAAGAGGAGTGGTTCGAATTCTTCGCGCGGGTGGATTACCGGCTCTTCACGCTGTGGGGACAGCCCTATGGACGGGAGGACTGGGGGCGCAGGGATATTCCGTGGAATTTCGTTGCCGTTTCCGTGGGCTCGCCGGAGGCGGATTTTGTGCGGCGGGATCTGCCGGGCATTCTCGATCTATATCGCCAGGCACTATAGTAGGGATAGCACGCCTTGCGCAGGATGGCGGCTATGGAACACAGTTGCGTCACGCTTCTGGAGGGCCCGCCATGATCACGCATCTGAAATTCGCCGGCATTCCGGTCAAGGATCAGGATCGTGCGCTCAGCTTCTGGACGGACAAGATGGGGTTTCGCATCGTCACCGACCAGCCGATGGGAAACCAGCGCTGGATCGAGCTTTCGATCCGCTCCAGCGAGACCCGAATCGTCCTCTTCACGCCGGAGGGTCACGAAGATCGCATCGGGACGTTTTTCAATGGCTCCTTCGCCTGCGATGATGTGGAAGCCACCCACCGGCAGCTGTCAGAGCGCGGTGTCGCGTTCGTGAAGCCGCCGACCGAGCAGCCCTGGGGCACCTTCGCCATCTTCAAGGATTCGGAAGGAAACCAGTTTGTGCTCAGTTCGAGATGAGCCATGCGCGTTGAGCGTTACGCGGAAAAACAGACAGATCGCACCAGGATTGTCATGACCCGCCAAAGCGGGCCATAACAATCCCGTTGAACTCGACCGCTCCTAAACGAGCGCACCGTGGCAATGCTTGAATTTGCGCCCCGAGCCGCAGGGGCAGGGCGCGTTGCGCTGCACCTTGCCCCAGGTACCGGGGTCATTGGGATCAACCGGACCATCATAATTGCGGGCTGTACGCATCGCCGCCTGGTCGGCAGCGGCATATCCGGTCGGTGAAGCGTCGTCCTCGCCGGTCAACGGATCGATATGTGTCGCCTGCATCTGCGGCAGCTGATGTTCCACCGGCATCGGCGGCTGCTCGAAGCTGATCTGGAGATGCATCAGCTGGCGCACGACATCGGTGCGCAGCTTGCTGAGCAATCCTTCGAACAGCGCAAAGGCTTCGCTTTTATACTCATTCAGCGGATCGCGCTGACCGTAGCCGCGCAGACCCACATATTGCCGCAAATGATCGAGTGCGATGATGTGTTCGCGCCAGTCGTGGTCGAGCAACTGGAGCAGTACCGATTTTTCGACGTGCCGCATGATATCGGTACCGACATTGGCGGTACGCTCCGCCGCGCGCGTTTCCACGGCCTTCAGGATGCGCTCGCGCACTTCCTCGTCGGCGATGCCTTCTTCCTTCGTCCAGTCGACCACGGGCAGTCCGATGGCGAAAATCTTCTCCACCTCCTGCTGCAGTCCGATCGCATCCCACTGCTCGGCATAGGCCTTCTCGGGGATGTGGCGCGCCACGAGCTCGTCGACGATCTGCTCGCGGAAGTCGGCGATCTGGTCGCTGACATCGTCGGCCGACATGATTTCCCGGCGCTGCTCGAAGATCACGCGGCGCTGGTCGTTCAGCACGTTGTCGAATTTGAGGATGTTCTTGCGCAGCTCGAAGTTTCGCGCCTCGACCTTCTGCTGCGCTTTCTCGAGCGCTTTGTTTACCCACGGATGGGCGATGGCTTCGCCCTCCTTCAGGCCGAGACGCTGCAACATGGAATCGAGGCGATCCGAGCCGAAGATGCGCATCAGATCATCCTGCAGGCTCAGGTAAAACTTCGATGCGCCGGGATCGCCCTGCCGGCCGGAGCGGCCGCGCAACTGATTGTCGATGCGCCGGCTTTCGTGGCGCTCGGTGCCGACGATGTACAGACCACCCGCGGCGATGACGCGCTCCTTGTCCGCCGCCACCTCGGCCCGGATTTGCGCGGTTCGCCGCCCGAGCTCGGCTTCATCCTGGACGCCGATCAGTTCGGTTCTGATCCGCATGTCCGTGTTGCCCCCGAGCTGGATGTCCGTACCGCGGCCCGCCATGTTCGTGGCGATGGTGACCGTGCCGGACACGCCGGCCTGCGCCACGATCATTGCTTCCTGCTCGTGATAGCGGGCGTTCAGCACGTTGTGGCGGATCTTGCGTTTGCGCAGAAGGCCGGAAAGGTGCTCCGATTTTTCGATCGACGTGGTGCCCACCAGCACCGGCTGGCCGCGCTCGTGACAATCCTTGATGAGCGCGATGATGGCTTCGTTCTTTTCGTCGGTGGTGCGATAGACTTCGTCGTCGGCGTCGGTTCGATTAACCGGCAGATTGGTCGGCACTTCGAGCACGTCGAGCTTGTAAATGTCCATGAACTCGGCCGCTTCTGTCATGGCAGTGCCGGTCATGCCGGCCAGTTTGTCGTAGAGCCGGAAATAATTCTGGAACGTGATCGAGGCGAGCGTAACGTTTTCCGGCTGGATTGCCGTGTTTTCCTTGGCCTCGAGCGCTTGATGCAGGCCTTCGGAGTAGCGCCGGCCTTCCATCATGCGGCCGGTGAATTCGTCGATGATGACGACCTTGCCGTCCTTGACGATGTAATCGCGATCCTTCTGAAACAGCGTATGCGCCTTCAACGCCTGATTGACGTGATGGAGCATGTTGATGTTTTCGATATCGTACAGATCACCGCTCTCGAGCAGGTTGGTCTCGCGCAGGAACTGAACGATGTGTTCGTTGCCGGCTTCGGTCAGGGTAACCGTGCGCTGCTTTTCGTCGAGCTCGTAGTCTCCCTTTTCGAGCTTCGGCATGAGGGCATCGACGGCGCGATAGACTTCCGTCTGGTCTTCCGTCGGGCCGGAAATTATCAGTGGTGTACGGGCTTCGTCGACCAGAATGGAGTCGACTTCGTCCACGATCGCATAGGAATGGCCACGCTGGACCATGCTGGCGATGCTGTATTTCATGTTGTCGCGAAGGTAGTCGAAACCGAACTCGTTGTTCGTGCCGTAGGTCACGTCGCAGGCATAGGCGGCGTGCCGCTGCTCGTCCGTCAGCCCGTGCACGATGCAGCCGACCGTGAGACCCAGGAATTTGTATATCTGCCCCATCCAGTCGGCATCGCGACTGGCGAGATAGTCGTTGACGGTGACGACATGCACGCCTTCACCAGCCAGGGCGTTCAGGTACACGGGAAGCGTCGCGACGAGCGTTTTGCCTTCGCCCGTCTTCATCTCGGCAATGTTGCCGCCGTGCAGCACCATGCCACCGACCAGCTGTACGTCGAAATGCCGCTGGCCGAGCGTGCGCTTGGCCGCTTCGCGTACGGTGGCGAAGGCTTCCTCGAGAATGTCTTCGAGTGACTCGCCCTGGTTCAGGCGATCCTTGAAACTCTGGGTGAGGGCACGCAGCTCATCGTCGGATTTGGCCTCGAACGAAGATTCCAGTGCGTTGATTGCTTCGACCTGACGATAGAACGGACGCAACCGCCGCTCGTTGGACGACCCGAAGAATCGTTGTGTGAGGCCGTTCAAGCCGAGCATGAAATATCCTCATGAGGCCGCATACGGCCGAGCGCTCGCCGGCGAGCAGGCACCCCCCAGCGACGCGATAAATGTTGCCGGTCCATGGATTTGCGCCGGCCGCGCGGGGCGAGAGATAAGAACAGGCCTCCCCCTTGTCAATTCAAGCGAAACGGGCCTAATCGCCAGACGCAAAACGGGTGCGAATGGGGCCCTGAAGCGAAGGTTGGGAGAGGGCGTATGGCGGGGAGGCACGTCGTAGTGGCGAGCCGGCGTGTAAAGGCGCCTGCGCGGAAGACCGCGCGGATCGGCCCGGCTTCGGCGGCGAAGCCCGCCGCTGCACTGCCCGTTTCTCCCCTCGCGCCAAAGAGCATTCCCACACTTCCTCCGCTGGCTGGCGTTCGCCTGGCCGCGGGTACGGCCGGCATTCGCTATCGAGCCCGCAACGACACAATGCTGGCCGTTCTCGCGGCCGGAACACAGGTTGCGGGGCTATTCACAAAATCCAGGACGGCGTCGGCACCGGTGGACTGGTGCAGGTCACAATTGCCACGGAGAACCGCCCGCGCCCTCGTCGCAAATAGTGGAAATGCCAACGCCTTTACCGGCGCCGCCGGACGGGAGGCGGTTCGCGCGACCGCAGGCTCCGCCGCCGCCGTGCTCGACTGCCAGGCACATGAGGTGTTTGTCGCTTCCACGGGAGTGATAGGCGAGCCGCTTCCGGCAGAGCGGATCACGCGGATCTTGCCGGCGCTTGCCGAGTCCGGAGCGGCCGGCAGCTGGCGCGAAGCGGCAGAAGCCATCATGACAACGGACACATTTCCGAAGCTGTCCACAGCGCGCGCCCGCATCGACGATTTCCGCGTCACGATCAACGGCATCGCCAAGGGTTCGGGAATGATCGCGCCCGATATGGCGACCTTGCTCGCCTTTGTTTTTACCGATGCCAGTTTGCCGGGACCCGTTCTGCAGGATCTGCTGAACGCTGGCGCGCAGAAGTCTTTTCAGGCGATCACCGTTGATGGTGATACATCGACCAGCGATACGCTTCTTCTGTTTGCAACCGGCAAAGGCGCGCCCCACCCGCCGATCGCAAAAGCCTCCGATCGACGCCTCAATGATTTTCGAGAGAAGCTCAACGCTTTGCTCCTCGACCTGGCACTTCAGGTTGTGCGCGACGGTGAAGGCGCGCGGAAACTTGTTTGCATCGATGTGAGCGGGGCGGAGAGTGATGAGTCCGCACGGCGTATAGGGCTCTCAATCGCCAATTCTCCGCTTGTCAAAACGGCCGTGGCGGGTGGCGACGCCAATTGGGGCCGGATCGTGATGGCGGTTGGCAAGGCCGGCGAAGCTGCGGACCGCGACCGCCTCTGCATAACCTTCGGGGATGTAACGGTGGCGGAGCAGGGTCGCCGCGCCGAGGCGTACGATGAGGCGGCGGCAAGCCGTGCGGTTGCCGGTCCCGAAGTGAGAATTGGCGTGGATATCGGGATCGGATCGGGATGCGCGCGGGTATGGACCTGTGATCTGACCGACGGCTACATCCGGGTCAACGGCTCCTATCGGAGCTAAATTCAGGCCGTATGAACAAATTTTAACGCGCCTTTAAGGCGGGCTCATGATGATCGGGGACGCGGGGTCAATGGCGCAAACGCCGCTAATTCTGGTTGCGGCTTGTGCGCTGGTTGATCCGGATGCGCGGGTGCTCATCGCGAAGCGCCCGGCGTGGAAAGCGATGGCAGGCCTATGGGAATTTCCTGGCGGAAAACTGGAGGACGCGGAGCGGCCCGAAGAGGCGCTGATCCGGGAACTGCGCGAGGAATTGGGAATAGTGGTGAAAGAAGCGTGTCTGGCACCTTTCACTTTCGCGTCCCACGCCTATCCCGAATTCCATCTTCTTATGCCGCTCTACGTCTGCAGAAAATGGGAGGGCCAGCCATGCCCGCACGAGCACGAGGAACTGAAATGGGTTCATCCGCGCCAGCTAACTGCCTATCCGATGCCGCCGGCGGACGCACCGCTCGTGCCGATGTTGCGCGATCTTCTTTGAACCGCTTCCTGCGGGATCGTGGGGGCGTTACCGCGATCGAGTACGGATTGATGGTCGCGCTGATGACGCTCGCGATCATTGGTGCGGTTCAAACCCTCGGCAACCAGGTGTTGACATCCTTGTTCGACAAGATCGCCAGTTCACTATAGGTCGTCGTTCGGCGCCCAACCGGTGAGATAGAGGATCTCGAACGTAGCGGCCAATTTGCCGTTCCTGCCATCGTTCTGCGCGTAGCTCTTGAGCGTCGCGGAATATGCGCGGCGCGGGAGCGGCCGTCTTCTCCGCTGCGCGAGTGCATTGGTTTCGCCGAGCGCACGCATATCGCCCACCAAACCCGCAAAGGAGCCGTAGCGTACCGGCAGGGTGTCGCTATCGGCGACGGCCGAAACGAAGCCCGCGCGCTGCAGGAGGGCACCCATGTCGCGGACATCGGCGAACGGCGCGACATGGGGACTGGTACCGCCGGTCGCTTCCGTCTCGCCCAAAGCCAAAGCCCTGCGCAATTCCTTCAAGGTCGCGCCGCCGAACAATGCTGCCATGAAGAGACCGCCGGGCTTGAGTGTACGCCGGATTTGTACCAGGGCCCCCGGAAGGTCATTCACGGCGTGAAGGCCGAGTACGCTGACGACAAGATCGAAGCTGCCGGCTGCGAACGGCAGGGCCTCTTCGTCTGCAACGAGACAGACCGCGCGCGAATCCGGGTGAAGGGCGGTCCGCACCCAACGGTCGGCGCGGGTCTTGAACAGTCCAAAACTCTGGTCGCGCGTGCTTAGGTCGAGCGCGATACTGAAGTGGCGTTTTACCGTTCCAAGCCGTTCCGCAAGATTATCGCCGGCGTGGCCCAGGAGAAAGCTATACTGCGCGTCGCGTTCCGCGCGTAACCGCCGCCCGGCGTACAGTCGGCGGTCGAAAACGATCGGGGCCGTCATGTTGAAAAAATTATCATCATTTTTGTCATGGGGGCATCTCGCGACAACTGTGACAACCATTTCTCCTGCTGGGAGAAATAATGCACACGGAATCGCGGAGAAACCTTGAACGATGGGGCGCCGGCATACGGGGCTGTTCCGCGTCTCCGCCTCTCCGCTTGCCATTCTGACGGCGAAATTGCCATGAAGCCGGATGATCTGAAGGCCAGATTGCGCGTGGTCGGAAGAGGGATTCTCGATTTCGTTTTTCCGCCGCTTTGCGCTGCCTGCCGCTCACCGGTCAATAAGACACACAACCTTTGCGCGCGCTGCTGGGGGCGTATCAATTTCATTTCCGAACCCATGTGCGTCATCTGCGGTTTTCCGTTCGAATTCGATGTGGAGACCGAGACCCTTTGCGCCGCCTGCCAGCAGCGCCTGCCCGCCTTCGACAGGGCGAGGGCTCTGATGCGTTATGACGACGCGAGCCGCGATCCGATACTCGTGTTGAAGCGGGCCGACCGGCTGGATCTCGTGCCGGCCTTTGCGCGCTGGGTCTCCGGCGCGGGACGGGATTTGATTCAAGACGCGGACGTTATTCTGCCCGTGCCACTTCATCGCTGGCGATTGTGGCACCGGCGCTTCAACCAGTCGGCGCTCATTGCACTGTCGTTAGGAAAGCTTGCTGGCAAGCCTGTGGACTGTTTCGTGCTTGTGCGTACGCGGGCGACGCCCAGTCAGGGCGACATGCCGTCTGCTGCGGCGCGACGCCGCAACGTTCAAGGCGCGTTTGGCGTTCGCTCCGACCGCGCAGGCCGGTTGCATGGAAAATCCGTGCTTTTGGTCGATGATGTGTTTACGACGGGCTCAACAATTGAGGCGTGCGCGCGGACTCTCAAGCGCGCAGGCGCGGCGCGGGTTCTCGTGCTGACAGTTGCGCGCGTTGTCCGCCCCGTCACAAAACCTATATAATCGGTGGGAAGGTGAGTCTTTCGAGCGCCGGCGCGCATGCACAACATCAAGATATACACGACGCCGATCTGTCCCTATTGCGTCCGCGCCAAGGCGCTGCTCAAGAAGAAAGGGGCGAGTTTCGAGGAGATCGACGTGCTGATGGACCGTAGTGCCCGCGAGGAAATGGAACAAAAGTCGGGTCGGTGCACAGTCCCGCAGATATTCATTGGTGATGTGCATGTCGGCGGTAGCGACGACCTGCACGAGCTGGACCGGGAAGGCGCCCTCGATCCTCTCCTCGACAAATAGCAGACAACGTGTCCCGATTTTGCGCCGCGTGTGTGCAGCTGCGTTCTTCCGACGATCCGGCAGAGAATGTCCGGACTGCCTCACGGTTGATTCGCGAAGCTCGCGCAGGCGGAGCGGAATTCATCGCGACTCCGGAGAATACCAATCTGATGGCGCCCGATGGAGGCGCGAAACTCGAACTGAGCCGGCCGGAAGAAGACGATCCTGCTTTGGCCGCGTTCCGGACGCTTGCGGAAGAATTGGACATTTGGCTGCTGATCGGCTCGCTTGCGATCAAGGTCAGCGAGACGAAAACAGCCAACCGGTCGTTTCTCATTGCTCCGCGCGGGACGATTGTCGCGCGCTACGACAAGGTTCACCTGTTCGATGTCGATTTGCCGTCGGGTGAGCAATACCGCGAGTCGCGCACGGTCGCGGGCGGTGCGGCTGCAGTCACTGCCGATTTGCCATGGGGTCGCCTCGGACTTTCCGTCTGTTACGACCTTCGCTTCCCGCAGCTTTACCGTGCCCTCTCCAAAGCAGGCGCGGTTGTGCTTTCCGTGCCATCGGCCTTTACCGAGACGACGGGGAGGGCGCACTGGCACGTGCTTCTGCGGGCGCGTGCCGTCGAGAACGGTGCCTTTGTGATCGCGCCGGCCCAGGGCGGCGTACACGCCAACGGCCGGCGCACCTTCGGCCACAGCCTTATCGTGTCTCCGTGGGGCGACATTCTCGCCGAAGGCGGCACCGAACCGGGTGTCGTGTTTGCCCATATCGACCCCGAAGAAGCTGCCGCCGCGCGCGGCCGCATACCAAGTCTCCAGCACGATCGGGCCTTCAGCGATCCGTGAATCCGCGGGTTTTCGCCCTGTACCGGCGCTTGTGGAAGGTTCGGTTTACGTCCATGCTTTATTCGAACGGGACAGGATATCGTGTCCCAACCGGGCGACAGGTCGTCCGCCGCCACGGATCGGGACACAGTTTCCTGTCCCTTCCACGGAGCAAATCCGAGTGATCGTTTACAGTCTGCAGTGTTCTGAAGGGCATGATTTCGAGGGCTGGTTTCGCAACAGCGCCGCTTTCGAGGAACAGTCCGCAGAAGGAAAGCTCGTTTGCCCGCTCTGCGAGAGCCGCTCGGTACAGAAGGCGCCGATGGCACCGGCATTGCCGGCGTCCGTCGGGACCCGCAACTCTGCGCCGGAAGAAATGCGCAAGATGCGCCAGTTCGTGACGGGCCTGCGCAAATTCGTCGAACAGAATGCGGAATATGTCGGGCCCAAATTTCCCGAAGAGGCACGCAAGATTCACTACGGCGAAACAGAGGAGCGTCACATCTATGGCGAAGCGACGCTCCAGGATGTGAAGGAACTTGTCGAAGAGGGCGTCGACGTCGCGCCGCTACCGCCTGATCTCAGCGACGCGAATTAGCTTCTCCGGTTCGCGCCCGGCGGCGCGGCTTCGCAGCCGCCAACATATAGTTCACGTCCGTGTCGGTCGACAGCCGCCAGCGCCAGTCGAGCGGATCGAAGCTGACGCCCTGAATTTCCAGAACCGACAGGCCTGTACGTTCGATTTCCGCTGAGAGGGTGCCTGGCGAGACAAATTTGTTCCAGTCATGTGTTCCGGGCGGAATCCACCTCAGGAGATATTCGGCGCCGATCTTCGCCAGAGCGAGCGCCTTTACGGTTCGGGCGATCGTGGCGACGAAAAAGAGCCCGCCCGGCTTGACCAGCGTTGCACAGATTTCAAGAAACCCCGGGCGGTCGGCAACGTGCTCCACAATCTCCATGGCCAGGACGACATCGAAACGCAGCCTCTCGCGCACCAGGTCTTCCGCGTCCGCGCAGCGGTAGGCGAGACTCTCCCTCGAATCTCCCTGATGGGCCGCCGCCGCGGCGACACTCTCCTGTGCGGCATCGATGCCCAGCACACGAAACCCCTGGCGCGCGAGCGGCTCGCAGAGGAGCCCGCCGCCACAGCCGATATCCACGAGCGACAGATCTGCAAACGCCGAAAGCCGTCGCGCGTCTTTTCGAAAGTGCTGCGCGGCTACGCGTCGGATGAACGCAAGCCTCAGCGGGTTAAGCCGGTGGAGCGCCGCGAAGGCGCCATCGGTATTCCACCACTCTGCGGAAAGTGCGGAAAACTTCTCGATTTCCCGAGCGTCCGCCGAGGAGCGTTCGGCGGGCTCCCGCTTTGTCGAGTGGCGTTGAGCAGGGGCCATGCGGCGTCTATGAAAGGTCTCAAGGACCAAGCATACGCGAAGAAAGGCGATCCCGAGAGCCCGATGGCCAGAATCGTCATGAAATTCGGCGGCACATCCGTTGCCGATCTCGATCGCATCCGTCATGTCGCCGCGCTCGTGAAACGGCGGATGGAGAATGGAGACCAGGTCGCCGTCGTGGTTTCCGCCATGGCGGGAGAAACCGACAAGCTGGTGCGCTGGGCGCGCGAACTGTCGCCGCTGCACGATGCGCGCGAGTACGATGTAGTGGTTGCGGCCGGGGAACAGATCTCGGCGGGACTGCTTGCGATTGCGCTGACGTCGATCGATGTCAATGCGCGGTCGTGGCTTGGATGGCAGATCCCGATGCGCACCTCGGCGATGCACGGCGCGGCGCGCATCGTGAGTATCGATGCGCGCGAGCTGAACGAGAGAATGGCCGAAGGGCAGGTCGCGGTGATCGCCGGCTTTCAGGGGGTAGCCCCCGATGACCGCGTGTCGACGCTGGGGCGCGGCGGCGGAGACACCAGCGCCGTTGCCGTAGCCGCCGCAATGGGTGTCGACCGCTGCGACATCTACACTGACGTGGACGGGATTTACACGACCGACCCGCGCATCGTGGCCCGGGCGCGGCGCCTTCGCCGCGTTGCCTATGAAGAGATGCTCGAACTGGCCTCGCAAGGCGCAAAAGTTCTTCAGACCCGCTCTGTGGAAACGGCGATGCTCCATCGCGTGCCGCTGCGGGTGCTCTCGACCTTCGATCCCGAAGGCGAAGGAACGCTGGTCTGCGATGAGGAAGACATCATGGAAAAGAAACCGGTCACCGGAATCGCCTACACGCGCGAGGAGGCCAAGATTACGCTCCGTCGCATACCCGACCAGCCGGGTATTGCCACCGCGATTTTCGGACCTCTCGCCGACGCGGGCGTGAACGTCGACATGATTGTACAGAACGAGTCGGAAGACGGACGCCGTACAAACCTCACCTTTACCGTCAGTCGCGGCGACCTGACCCGCGCGCTGCAGGCGATCGAAAGCGCGGCGCCGGCGATCGGGTATCGCGAACTCACCTCGGACGTGGGTGTTGCGAAAGTTTCCGTGATCGGGGTCGGCATGCGTTCCCACTCCGGCGTGGCGCAGACCATGTTTCGTACGCTCGCGGAAAAAGGGATAAACATCCAGGTGATCTCGACCTCTGAAATCAAGGTGAGCGTTTTGATCGCGGAGGAATATGTCGAACTGGCGGTTCGCGCCCTGCACTCCGCCTATGAACTCGATGTCGAATAATTTCCCGTTGCCGCCGGAGTTCGGCTGATGCCCGTCGTTGCAGCAGGTGGCCCGCGCCTCCTCTTGCGACGCATGCGCGAGATCATGGCCGAACGCGCGAGCGCACAGGCGCGGTTCGACCGTCTCGTCTCGGTCATTGCGGCCAACATGGTCGCCGAAGTCTGCTCGATCTATCTCCGGCGCTCCGGCAGCGTGCTTGAACTCTTTGCCACCGAGGGGCTCAACCGTACAGCAGTACACCGGACCCGATTGCGTTCCGGCGAGGGGCTGGTCGGGCTCGTTGCGGAGACCGCCGAACCGATCAATCTCAGCGAGGCTCCCAGCCATCCGAGATTCTCGTACCGCCCCGAGACTGGGGAGGATCCGTTCCGGTCGTTTCTTGGCGTGCCCATCGTGCGTGGCGGCCAGGTCTACGGCGTGCTTACCGTACAGAACCGGGCGGCGCGCATCTACGACGAAGAGGAAGTCGAGGCATTGCAGACCGTCGCAATGGTGCTCGCCGAAATCGTCGCCCACGGGGCCCTCTTCGACATCGCCGAACTGGATGAACCGGAATTGCGCGCCGACAAGCCCCGCGCATTCAAGGGCGAAGGGCTTTCGGAAGGTGTCGCCGTGGGAACCGTGGTGCTGCATGAGCCGCGCGTGAAGGTCGACCGCATGATCGCAGACGATCCCACGCATGAACTCGTGAGGCTCGATGACGCGCTCTCGAAATTGCGCAGCTCCGTCGACGAGATGCTTTCGTCGAGCGAACTCGATCTCTCCGAGGAAAGCCGCGAAGTGATCGAAGCCTACCGGCTGTTTGCGGAGGACCAGGGATGGCAGCAGAAGCTGCGCGATGGGGTGCGGGCCGGGCTTAGCGCGGAAGCCGCAGTCGAACGCGTGCAGGACGAATTGCGGTTGCGTGTCACGCGAATGGGCGATCCGTTCCTGCGCGAGCGGCTGCACGATTTCGAAGACCTGGCGCGCCGCCTGCAGCGCCTGTTGGGTGGCGACAGCGCAAGAATGATCAGCGATTTGCCCGCAGATACCGTGCTCGTCGGACGCGCCATGGGCCCGGCGGAGCTGCTCGACTATGGTCGCGACCGCGTGTGCGGACTCGTCCTCGAGGATGCGGCGCCCACATCCCATGTCGCCATTGTCGCGCGCTCCATGTCGTTACCTCTGGTCAGCGCCGTGGAGGGCATTGTGGACACCGCACGGGCAGGCGATGCGATCGCGATCGACGGCGAATCCGGCGAAGCCCATCTGCGTCCCGGTACAGACATCGTTGCGGCGTTCAGGGCCAGGCGCGCGTTGCGCGAGACCCGCGCCGCACAAATGGCGGCGCTGCGCGATCTTCCCGCCGTTACACGGGACGGAGTCTCCATCGAGCTGATGATGAACGCGGGGCTGCTTATCGACATGCCCCACCTCGAGGAATCGGGAGCGGATGGAGTGGGGCTTTTTCGCACCGAACTTCAGTTCATGGTTGGCGAGACCATGCCGCGCCTTTCGGATCAGGTCAGTTTCTATCGCAGGGTCATAGAAGCCGCGGGCAAAAAGCCGGTCATCTTTCGGACGCTGGATCTCGGCGGCGACAAAATTCTTCCTTATGGCCGCTGGGAACGCGAAGAAAATCCTTCACTGGGCTGGCGCGCGCTGCGCATTGCGCTCGATCGCCCGGCGCTGCTGCGGTATCAGGTGCGCGCCTTGCTGGCCGCGTCCGCCAACCGCGTCCTGCGGCTGCTTCTGCCTCTGGTTACCGATGTCGACGAGTTCAATCGCGGTCGCGCGCTCGTCGACCGCGAACTGGAACGCGCGCGTCTTCTGTCTTTGCCGATGCCCCGGCAGACGCTGGTCGGCGCGATGCTGGAAGTGCCGGCGCTTGCGTTCATGCTGCCGCAGATTCTGCGCAGCGCCGATTTCGTGTCCATCGGATCCAATGATCTGTTGCAGTTCGTTTTTGCCGTGGACCGCACAAATCCCAAGGTTGCAAAACGCTACGATCCACTCTGTCCGGCCGTGCTTACGCTCGTGCGTCAGATCGTACGGAGCGCCGCCGAAGCAAACGGCGAGGTGTCGCTTTGCGGTGAAATGGCGGGGCGGCCCCTCGAGGCTATGGCGCTGATCGGCACGGGCCTTCGCACGCTCTCCATGCAGGCGCCTTACATTGGACCCGTGAAAATGATGATCCGCAGCCTGAACTGCGCGGAAATAACAGATTTCGTCGACAGGCAGTGCGATCGCAGCGATCACAGCCTGCGCACGCGCCTCTCCGCATTCGCAGCCGAGCGAGGCGTGGTCATCAATCATTAGCGGCGTCGCCTCGAAAAATTAACGCTGCGCGTATTGTGTTTTGGCGCGCTTTGGCCCATTTTCCACCATCCGCCAACGAAAGGAATGCATTGAGATGCGTGTTTTTGCTGCGCTTCTGTTCTCTTCAGCGGTTGTACTGGCGCCGGCTTTGGCCGCTGCGCAGGCAACGACTGCGCCCGTTGCACAGGCGGGGCAGGCAACAGCCGCGCCAGCCCCAACTGCACCAGCCACCAGTGATAATTCGAGCGCCAATCTCGACGAAATCGTGTGCAAAAGCTCCCCGCCCCCGACAGGGAGTCGCCTTGGCGGCGGCCGCGAATGCCACACCGTGCGCCAGTGGAACGAGCGGGAACGAGAGGCCCAGGATATCACACGACAGCAGGAGCTAACGGGCTACAACCGGCCCGGCGGCTGACGCCGCACTTCCTTCGCACGGGTTTCTTTGGGGCCGTTCCTGCCAGGGAGCGGCCCCGGTGTTTTACCGGGGGCGCGGTTCGCGCTATTTGTTGGGAGATGGGCAAGGTTACGCGCCTGACTGGCGGAGAGTCCGAGGCCGGCCTCCAGCGGCTGCATCTGCGGGAAATTCCTGGCGAATCCGGGCCACCGCAAGAAAGCATTGGTCAGGATTTGCGGATGGCACGGCTGGGGCGGGGAGAGGAATTGGGCCAGGTTTCCCACGCGCTGCGCATCAGGAAAGACTATCTCGAAGCGCTGGAATTGGACCAACCGGATAAATTGCCCGGCCGCACTTATGCCGTCGGCTTCGTGCGCGCGTACGCAAAATACCTTGGCCTCGACGCATCTTTGCTGGTGTCGCGATACAAGCTGGCCATTGCCGGGCTGGCGGAAAGTGCGCCGCGCGTCGGTCCGGCACCCCTGCCGAACGGTTTCCGTTGGGGCGCTGGATGGACGCTGGCGGGACTCGCTGCGGCTGGCCTCCTGCTCTACGGAGTTTACGACCTGTCGCAGTCACACGTCCCTGCCGGGTCTAACCCGGCAATTTCACCCGCGCCAACCAAGACTCATGCCACGACGCCCGCAGTCAAGCCGGCAGTGGCGCATGCGGCGCAACGCCTGCCGGCGCCGACGATGTCGGTCGCGCAACCATCGGTTGCCGCGGGTGCCGTATTCGGATCCCAGAACCGGAACGCGCGCGTGGTCTTGCACGCCCGCGCTTTGGCCCATGTGCTGGTCGATGGCCCCGGCGGTAAGATTTACATCAACCGGCTGCTGCATCCCGGCGATGTTTATCGCGTTCCCAATCTGGCGGGTCTCTCTTTGACGACGCCGGACGGTGGTGCCGTTACGCTTGAATTCGATGGCCGGGATATAGGTTCGGCGGGCGCAAGCGGCCACATTGTGGAGGCCCTTTCGCTCGATCCGGCGGCCATAGTAGTTCGAAAGGGCGCCGGCGTTTCCGGCAAACCTGACAAGGTGACACCATGAGCCTGCGTGCATATCGCGACATCGTGCGTCGCAAGTCGCGAAAGATTCGGGTGGGCGCGGTGGAAATCGGCGGCGATGCGCCGATCGCGGTGCAGAGCATGACCAACACCCTCACCGCGGACGCACGTGCCACGATTGCGCAGGTGCGCGCGCTGGAAGAAGCGGGCGCCGACATTGTGCGCGTCTCGTGTCCCGATCAGGAGTCGACCGCAGCGCTGAAGACGATCGTCAAAGCGTCCCGGGTGCCGATCGTTGCCGACATTCATTTTCACTACAGACGCGCCATCGAGTCGGCAGAGGCAGGCGCCGCCTGCTTGCGCATCAATCCCGGCAACATCGGTTCGGCACAGCGCGTGCGCGACGTCGTCCAAGCTGCCAAGGATCATGGTTGTTCCATGCGCATCGGCGTGAACGCCGGTTCGCTCGAGAAAGAGTTGCTGGAGCGATACGGCGAACCCTGTCCGGAGGCGATGGTGGAAAGCGCGCTCAATCATGCGCGCATTCTCGAAGACAACGACTTCACCGAATTCAAGATCAGCGTGAAGGCGTCGGATGTGTTTCTCGCCGTCGCCGCGTATCAGGGCCTGGCCGAGGCGTGCGATTACCCGCTGCATCTCGGCATCACGGAAGCCGGCGGCTTGATCCCCGGCACCGTCAAATCCTCGATCGGGCTCGGCATGCTTTTGTGGTCGGGAATCGGGGACACCATTCGCGTGTCGCTGTCCGCCGATCCGGTGGAAGAAATCCGCGTGGGCTTCGACATCCTGAAGTCCCTTGGCCTCAGGCATCGCGGTGTCAATATCGTTTCCTGCCCATCATGCGCGCGTCAGGGATTCAACGTGATCGAAACGGTGCGTGTGCTGGAACATCGCCTGAAGCACATTGCTACGCCGATGACGCTCTCGATCATCGGCTGCGTGGTCAACGGGCCGGGCGAAGCGCGTGAAACCGATCTGGGATTTACCGGCGGCGGCTCCGGGGGCAGCGCCGGCATGATCTATCTGAACGGAAAGCCCGCCTACAAGCTCGACAACGCCAAGCTCGTGGACCACGTCGTCGACCTCTGCGAGAAGAAGGCTGCGGAAATCGAACACGAGCGCGGCGGCGCGGCTCTTGAGCCCGCGCTTTAGCGCGCTCATCTTTCAGGCATGATTCCGGAAGCGAAGCTTTCGCGGCTTGTCGACCGCTTTGCCGCTGTCGAGGCCGAACTTGCGTCGGGGGCCGCCGGCGCGTCGTACGTCCGGCTGGCCAAGGAGCATGCGGAGCTTGCGCCGGTGGTCGAGGCGATCGCGACGTACCGCCATTCCGCGCGGGCGCTTCAGGACACCGAAATGCTTGCCAACGATGCCGCGGCCGACGCGGAGCTGCGTGCAATGGCGGCGGAGGAGCGGGCCGAACTGAAGGAGAAGGTTGCCTGTCTCGAGCGGGACCTGCAGCTGAAACTTCTGCCGAAGGATGCGGCGGATTCATCCTCGGCCATTGTGGAGGTTCGCGCCGGGACGGGAGGCGACGAGGCGGCGCTCTTTGCAGGCGACCTCCTTCGCATGTACCAGCGTTACGCGCAGCTGATGGGCTGGCGTACGGAGGTTCTGAGCATCAGTGACAGCGACCTCGGGGGCATCAGGGAAGCAATCATGGAGGTAGTGGGGCAGGGGGCCTACGCGAAACTTAAATTCGAGAGCGGTGTACATCGCGTGCAACGCGTGCCGGTCACCGAAGCCGGTGGCCGCATCCACACCTCTGCAGCGACCGTGGCTGTGTTGCCCGAACCGGAAGAAGTCGACGTTCACCTCGATGACAAGGACTTGAAAATCGACGTTTTCCGCGCCAGTGGCGCCGGCGGGCAGCACGTCAACAAGACCGAGAGCGCCGTCAGGATCACGCATTTGCCGACGGGGATCGTCGTTGCCCAGCAGGACGAGAAATCCCAGCACAAGAACCGCGCCAGGGCGCTCAAAATCCTCAAAGCCAAGCTCTTCGAGGCGGAACGGGAACGGCAGGCAAGCGCGCGCGCCGCGGAACGAAAAGGGCTGGTCGGTTCGGGCGACCGCTCCGAACGGATTCGTACGTACAATTTTCCGCAGGGGCGCGTCACCGACCACCGCATCAACCTCACGCTTTACAAACTCGACCGCATTCTTTCGGGCGACGAACTGGGCGAGATTGTGGACGCGCTGATCACCGAGGATCAGGCGAGCCGCCTCGCCGCACTCGAGACCGAGCCGTCGCTTTGACGATCGCTGTACGGGACGCGCTGGCCGAGGGCGCGGCGCAACTGCGCGCCGCCGGTATCGAATCGGCGCGGCTGGATGCACGCGTGCTGCTTGCTGCGGCGCTGCAGATTTCTCCGGATATGGCTTTCGCCGGCGGGGAATTGCGACCCGGCGAATATGAGCAATTCGCCGCGCTGATCGCCCGGCGCGCGGCACGCGAGCCTCTCGCCTACGTCACCGGGCACAGGGAGTTCTGGAGCCTCTCTTTTGCGGTTGGCGCGGGTGTGCTGGTCCCACGTCCTGAGACCGAGACGCTCGTCGAGGCGGCTTTGGCCCGGTTCGGCGCGGGAAAGCCTCTCCGCGTCCTAGATATCGGCACGGGATCGGGGTGTCTCCTGATCTCCGTCCTGCTCGCACGGCCGGAGGCAACCGGCGTGGGAATCGATCTCTCGGAATCGGCCTTGGCCTGGGCTCGCAAGAACGCGATCGCGGCCGGGGTGTTTCCGCGGTGCCGGCTGGAATTGGCCGACACGAAACCCGCCGGCGGGGAGCGTTTCGACGTGATCCTCGCAAATCCGCCCTATCTCAGCGCCTCGGAATTCGAGGCCAGTGCGCCCGAAATCCGGCTTTGGGAGCCCCCTTGTGCGCTTGTGGGCGGCGAGGACGGTTTCGACGCCATCCGGTCGCTGGCCCCCCTACTTGGCCGCATGCTCGCTCGGGGCGGAAAGGCCTTCGTCGAGGTGGGAATCGGGCAGGCGATCGCTGCGGCCGAAATTCTCGCCGGTTCGGGGCTTGACGTGTGCGACGTGGTTTCCGATCTATCTGGCATTCCCCGCTGTCTTGTTGCGGGACGGGCGGGGAACGGGGGCTGTTGAGCCCCCGAAAGAAATCAGTTGGAAAAATATTGCCAACCCGCTAGCTTCCGTCGCAAAGGGGAAAGCACGGAAACCAGCCCGCGCCGGACGTAAAGGCGTGTGGTGAGCCGCGGGGGCGGTGGGCGCGATGGAAAGACCGTCGCTTCGTGCACATGCAAGGCGAAAGACGCGTTCTGAGCTACCTCGCGGGCCTGCGTGATGGACGTGCCGGATGGCGCGCCCAAATCGGTAATACAAGGACTTTGAAATTGACGCACACAAGGGAATTGGAAGGACGGGGATCAAGGTGAAACGTTCTCGTGGCCGCGGCCGTAGACCGCCCAGCAACATCAATCCGAATCGCACATTCGATTCGACCGGCCCCGAGATCAAAATCCGGGGATCGGCGTCGCATGTGTACGAGAAGTATCTGCAGCTCGCGCGCGATGCGAACTCGGCCGGCGATCGCGTCGCCGCGGAGAATTATCTCCAGCACGCCGAGCATTACTGGCGAATCATGGCGGCGAACCAGCCGCAGCAACAGCCGTATCAGCAGCAGCACGGCATGAACGGCAATCAGCCTTCCGGCAACGGCCGCGATCCCGCACAGAACGGCAGTGCTCCCTCCTTCTCGCTTGCCGACAACGGGCACGCTCACGAAGAAGAAAGCGACGACGCAGTGGCCTGATACGCCTTCGCCGAGGCCATGGCGGACAAGTGGCTGCTTCTTGTCCGGCGGAATTCCCCGACTAAATAATTGACGGGCGCGGGCGCTCCTATCGAGGCCCGCGTTTCCATTGGGGCTTGCCGGGTCGCCTTAAGGGGGCCCCGCCGGAAAGGCTTTGTCATGGATATTGAAAAGTTCACCGAGCGCGCGCGCGGACTCATTCAGGCTGCCCAAAGCCTCGCGGTTCGCGAGCATCACCAGCAGATCGTTCCGCTGCATCTCCTGAAAGTCCTCATGGACGACGAGGAGGGTCTCGCATCGCGGCTGATCGCGGCTGCCGGCGGCCGGCCCGACATCGTGCGGCAGGAAATCGAAGCGGCCCTTCGCAAGATTCCCAGGGTTGAAGGCTCGGGAGCCGGTCAGGTCTATCTCGCGGCCGACGCCGCGCGCGTACTGGATTCGGCGCAGGAGCTGGCGAAGAAAGCGGGGGACAGTTTTGCGACCGTCGAGCTGATGTTGCTTGCGCTCGCAATGGCCAGCGGAACGGATGCGGGACGGATTCTGAAAGATGCCAATGTCCGCGCCCAGAACCTCAACAAGGCGATCAAGGATCTGCGCCAGGGCCGCACGGCCGACTCGGCGAGCGCCGAGAGCGGTTACGATGCGCTGAAGAAATACGCGCGCGACCTGACCGAACTCGCGCGCAGCGGCAAGCTCGATCCCGTCATCGGCCGCGACGAGGAAATCCGGCGCACTATCCAGGTGCTGTCGCGGCGTACAAAGAACAATCCGGTGCTGATCGGCGAGCCCGGCGTCGGCAAGACGGCGATCGTCGAGGGGCTGGCCTTACGCATCGTCAATGGAGACGTGCCGG
>DATGGN010000090.1:0-10663 GCA_035308485.1 Rhizomicrobium sp. | reverse complement strand
AACAATTGCAGGAGCACATCGATGCCTTCGTGGCTGCCTACAACGAAAACGCCGAACCGTTCGCGTGGAAGAAGAAAAGGGTCTTTCAGCGCCAGTTCAAAAACCGACGTATCACTCAGCTCTGATTCCGGGTACTAGCGCCGATGCGTTCACAATCGCTGGGTGATTCGGGTGTTGCCCATGACCGCCGACGGCCAGCGGGACCTCTTTGTCTCTGAACCGGAACCCGAGTTGTACGAACAACAGCCCGGCGCAGTCGGACGCGCCGACCCGGAGAAAATCAGGCTGCATCTCGTAACGCTGCTCGAAACGGCGCGGAACGCGAAGATCATGCCGTGGCCCAGGCGCGACGCGCGCATGTGGCAGATCGTATTTCCCCAGATGACGAACTGGTTGCAGCCGGAAGAAGCCGCCCAACTTCGTTTCGCCTTCGCGCAGGAAATGCAGCGCCTCGACCGCGCGGCTTAGCACTCGATGCGGTTGGCTTCGGTGCCAGGTTGCGTCCCGTTTCCTCTACCTGCCCGTAGCGATCCGCATGAGGTGGACGGCGTTGCCGATGACATCGGCGGGGCGTTTCTGGCCTTGGGGTCCTTTAGGCGTGGGGTCAATTTCGCACGATCATGAGTCTTAATCTACGCCAGCTTAGTCCCAGGGAGATTGGCACGCGCGAGGCCGGCTTGGATTTGGCGGCCCATCTCGCCGGTGTGCCGCGTCGCATGGCAATGGACGACGTGCAAGCGCTGTATGACGCCCTTCTTGACGTGGACCAACCTCCTCCGGAGGCATTGATGGCGGCTGGATTCGGTTTTGCAGAGCAGATTGTGGCTGCCTCCGATTTTGAATGGGCTCAGGTCTCGGACGATGAATTCGGCGAGGAGACCTGTGTAGCCGCCCCGAAGCACGAGATATATTGCTCGCCGATCAGCATGATTCAGAAGCGCCTGGAACAACGGGAACGGCTCAGCTTGGCTGAGCTTCGCGACGCTACCATCGCTACCCTCAGGAGACGTATTGAGAACGGGATGGCGGCGGAGCGCTAGGTCATCGCCTTTTCAAACTGTAACAGTGCCGCGCGCGTCGGTCCCCCTTGCCAGCGCCGGTTTCCGGCGCGACCATCGCCCCAAAAGCGAGGAGAAGGCGAAAATGCCGAAAAGGAACGGAGGAAGTGGGCCACGCGCAGTGGCCCTGGTGGGACCTTTCGGGAGCGGCAAGACCACGCTGCTCGAAAGCATTCTGATGGCGACGGGCGCCATCCAGCGCAAGGGCAGCGTGCCGCAGAAGAACACCGTCGGTGACGCCTCGCCCGAGGCGCGGGCCCGTCAGATGAGCGTCGATGTCAATTGCGCGACGACGAAATATCTCGGTGAAAGCATCACCTTTCTGGATTGCCCGGGATCGATCGAATTTCTGCAGGATACGCTGAACGTGCTTCCGGGGGTCGACGCTGCGGTGGTCGTGTGCGAGCCGGATACCTCCAAGGCGCAGATGCTGAAGCCGTTCCTGAAACGGCTCTCCGACCATTCCATTCCGCACTTCCTCTTCATCAACAAGGTCGACAAGGCGAGCGGCTCGCTCCGCGATCTCCTCGCCGCCCTCCAGGAAGCCAGCGACAAGCCGCTCCTGATGCGCCAGCTCCCGATCTGGGAAAACGGCATCGTCACCGGATTCGTCGATCTCGCGCTCGAGCGCGCCTATGTCTATCGCGAGCATGAAGATTCCAAAGTCGTCGATCTCACGGGCGATGTGCAGGAGGAAGAAAAGCAGGCCCGCTTCTCGATGCTGGAAAAGCTGGCCGATTACGACGAACACCTGATGGAGGAATTGCTCTCGGACGTCGAACCGCCGCGTGACGAAGTCTTCGACGGTCTGGCGAAAGAGCTTGCGGAGGGGCTCGTGGTTCCGGCGCTGATCGGATCGGCCGAGAAGGACAACGGTGTACATCGCCTCCTGAAGGCGTTGCGGCACGAGGTGCCTGACGTCGGCGCCGTTGCAGCGCGGCTCGGGATCAAGGCGAACAGCGACGCGATCGTGCAGATCCTGAAGACGTACAACGGTGCGCACGGGAAGCTGTCGCTCGCGCGTGTACTCTCGGGATCGCTGAAGGATGGCGCGGTACTCCACGCGGCCGACGGCCGCGATGCGCGCATCGGCGGTATCTTCGCCCTCAAGGGCGAGGCGCAGACGAAACTCGGTGACGCGCACGCCGGAGATACCGTGGCGCTCGCGCGGCTCGAAGGGCTGGCGACCGGCGAGACGCTTTCGACCGCGAAGGCGGGATTGCCGAAGGTCGCGACCGAAGCGCTCGAGCCCGTTTATGCTCTCGCCATCGAGACCACGGACCGCAAGGACGAGGTAAAGCTCACCGCCGCCATCCACAAGCTGCAGGAGGAAGATCCCTCGCTGCATTTCCGCCAGAATGCCGAGCTGCAGGAGATGTCCCTGGCCGGGCAGGGCGAAATTCATCTCAAGGTCGCGGCGGAAAAGCTTGCGAGCAAATTCGGCCTGAAGATTTCGACGCATCAGCCGAAAATTCCGTACAAGGAAACGATCCGCAAACCCGGGCGCCAGCACGGACGGCACAAGCGCCAGTCGGGCGGCCACGGCCAGTTCGGCGACGTGCATATCGACATCAAGCCGTTGCCCCGCGGCACAGGCTTCGTCTTCGAGGACCAGATCAAGGGCGGCGTGGTTCCGCGCCAGTTCATCCCTTCGGTGGAAAAGGGCGTCATCGATTATCTGAAACACGGACCGCTCGGTTTTCCGGTTGTCGATGTCGGCGTAGCGCTCGTCGACGGCACCTATCACACCGTCGATTCATCGGATGCGGCTTTTCAGACGGCGGCGCGCATCGCGATGACGGAAGGGATGCCCAACTGTTCCCCCGTGCTGCTCGAGCCGATCATGCGGGTGAAGATTCACGTGCCGAGCGATGCGACGTCGAAAGCCAATCAGGTGGTAAGCGGCCGCCGTGGCCAGTTGATGGGCTACGACGCGCGGCCCGGCTGGAAGGGTTGGGATACGGTCGAGGCGCAGATCCCGCTCGCGGAATTGCACAACATCATCATCGACCTGCGTTCGCTGACCCAGGGCGTCGGCACCTTCGAGATGGAGTTCGATCATCTCGCCGAGTTGACCGGGAAGATCGCCGAACAGGTGGTGGCGCAGCACAAGGCCGCAGCGTGACGAAAAGAAAGAAGGAACCGCCAAGACGCCAAGGCGCAAAGGCAATTTGAAATTCACTACAACGGCACCGACATCGCGGAGAAAATGAATTGCGCGCCGTAGGCGCGCGATCCAGCTGCTCTTCTCGCTCTTAAGTGTGTCCCCACGGTTTTCTTTGTTGCCTTGGCGTCTTTGCGCCTTGGCGGTTTAAATCTTTGGACGATTTGAAGCGCCGGGGTTTCTCCGACGGAAAAAAAGGAGCCGGGGCGATCACTCGCCCCGGCTTTGCCTGGATACCACTTCCGCAGGAGGGGGCACGCGGGAGTGGGCGAAGCTGCTTGCCTCGCGGTCCGCGGGTCATTGGGGGGAATGGCTCGCGGCCTACGGGAGATAGGATGACAGGCAATTCTTTCAATACCATTGAAGCTCCGTGAATCATCTTACAGATTCACGAGATCACGACCGGGACAGGATATCACGTCCCCTTTCCGTCAATCGGAGCGCTGGTCTGGCGGGGACACGGTATCCTGTCCCCGCGGTTCCAACGGCTTCACGCGGGTCACGTCCAGCGGGTGGTCGATCAGGGCTTCCACGGATTCAATAAAATGCCGCGTGTGCGGCAGGGTCGCATGCAGGTCGAACGCCGCTTCGTCTACCCAGCGCGAGTGCAAAAAAAACAGGTTTCTGTCGCGGGTCGAACGGAAAACCTCTATTGCAATGCATCCGGGCTCGGCCCGTACAGGCGCCAGCATGTCCCGCATGGCCGCCGCGACCTTTTCTGCCATTCCGTCACGCGCATGAAACCGCGCAAATATGTACAATTCCTGCCCCTCGTTGCGCGATGATGAACTGCTCATGGGGTTTCAGGCCGGTTGCACGCGGGATCCGGCGGCGCGGGAAAAATGACCGGCTCGCCGATCACGAAAAAACCGGTACTTGCGGGTAGGTATCCACTACGGGTCCGAGCGCCGTCCTGAGTGGCCCGAGCCATGGCTCGTAGTTTCGCCAGTAATCCAGGGCGTCATGGTAAATCGGGCGTCGCACCTGCTCCGAGCTGACTGTGGTAATCGTGCGCGCCGTATCGAAGAAATTCAGGCATGAGTCCTCGAACGTCACGCCGATGTAGTCGAGAAGCCGCCGCGCCTCTCGTTCCGGATGTTGCACAAGCTCTTCGTAGAAGACGCGGTGCACCCTTCCCGGCATCACCGCATCGAAGTGGTCCATCAGCTCCACATAATCGCAGTACAGGCGGGCAAGGTCGCTGAGTCTGTAGGCATTGTTCGTTCCCTGGGCAAAGACCTGCGAGTAGTTCGAGAAGCAGCAGGCCATGGGGTGTCGGCGAACATCGATGATTTTCGCGTTCGGCAGAATGAGATGAATAAGGCCGGCAAGTGCGAAATTCGCTCCCATTTTGTCGGTGAAGAACGGACGTGCAGACTGCCTGTGGACCTGAGTCCGTTCGAGGTAGGATTCGCCGTACCGGCGCAGGCCTGCCGGGTCCATGGTTGGAAGGATTTGCGGATAGTTGTGGCCCTCGGTTTTCGCGCGTTGCTGAATCTCCCGGGAAATGATCGAAAGATCGGCAAGCTCCTCCGTTCCCTCGATCTGAGAATGGCTGGCAAGAATCTGCTCCACGAGCGTTGAGCCGGCGCGCGGCATGCCGACGAGAAAAACGGGATCGGATCGGACGCAACCCGCGCCGGCATGCCGGCGAAAGAAATCGGACGTAAAAACCGACTTGCACGCGGAAACGTAGGCCGTGAGCACTTCGGGATCGTACTGGATTTCGACGCGTCGGAGCGCATTGCCTTTGGCAAAATGGTGATAGGAGGTCTCGAACAGCCTGGCGTCCCCGTAGGCTTTGCCGAGCGCAAAATGCAGATTGCTGCGGTCGTCCGCGGAAATCTCGGCACGCGCAAGCGATGCTTCCATCTGCGTGAGGTCCTCCGGCGTGAAACGGAAGGTCTTCATGTCCGCGAGGCTCAGCCAGCCGCCGCTGGAGGTCGGATCAATGGCCACGGCTCTGCGAAAGGCAGCGATCGAATCTTCCCCGGCCGCGACCGACCTGAGCGCGCTGCCGTAGCGCACCCAGCACTGAGGGGACGCGGGATAATCGACAACCATCTCCTGCCACAACAGCATCGCCGCCCGATGATCGCCGCTAATGGTGAGGGCCTCGGCCCTCAGCTTGCGGAAAAGGGGATTGCGCGGTTCCCGTTTCAGCAGGATATCGGCCTGCAACAGCGTCTCTTTCCAACTTTTTTTTTCGAGCAGGAGGTTCGCGTAGTCGAATCTGGCAGCCGCAAAAGCCGGCTTGCAGTCGAGGACTTTTTGCAGCAGCTCTTCCGCGCGCCCCATCTGCCGCTTCTGCCGTGCGACTTCCGCCAGAAGCCGCAGGGCTCCGGTGTCGCCCGGGCGCGCGTGAAGAAATTCGTGCAGGAGTTTGGCTGCCGCCCCGCTACGGCCGCTCTCCAGAAACGTTGCCGCCTCGCGCAGGCGCGGGTGATTCAGCGGAGGAGCGAGCGCCTGTAATGCCTCACCAAATACATCCTGTACCGCAGCTGTACGCAATGACCGTCCGCCCATCGCACTTAGTGCAATTCGCCACGCGCTTCAAGATGGAGCACTGACCCCGCCCGTTGTCGCGGGCCACAGCACCAATGATTCCGTTCTTCTTCACGTCTCCGCGTGTCGATGTTAATATCTCCATTCCTTTGCTTCGCGGACGAGGAAGTCGCGGAAGGCGCCCACGCGTTTGGACTGCCGCAGCGCGTCGCAATAGACGAGATGCACGTCGAAGGTCGGCCCTTCAACGTCGGGCAGGATGCGGACGAGTGTCCGCCGCTCCGCCGCGATGTAATCGGGAAGCGCCGCAAGTCCCAGACCCGACTCGACCGCCTGCAGAATGCCGCCGATGTTGTTGATGCGCAGCGCCCGGCCGCGGGAGCCGGGTTCGAGCCGGATCACCTGGTTGGCGAGCCAGTTCACTTCGCGGATCTCGGGCGCGGCGGTCTCGCCGTAGACGATCAGCTGGTGGCTCGCGAGATCCTCGAACGTGTCGGGTTTGCCGGCGCGGGCGAGATAGGCCGGCGCCGCGTAGATGTGATAGTGCACCGTGAAGAGCTTGCGCTGGATGAGGTCCGCCTGTACAGGCGCGCGCATGCGCAAAGCGATGTCGGCTTCGCGCTGCGCGAGGTCGAGTTCGCGGTCCTCGAAGACGAGATGGAGCTGCAACTCCGGAAAATCGTGCAGGAACGACTGAAGTTTCGGCATCAGCCAGAACATGCCGAGCCCGTGGCTGGTTGTTACCTTGAGGGAGCCGCGCGGCGCCGCCTGGACATTCTTCAGCGCTTCCTCCGCCTGGCCGAGCCGGGCGAGTACGTCCGACACCGCGCTGTACAGAAGCTCACCTTCATCGGTGAGCGTCAGCCCGCGCGCGTGCCGCTGGAAAAGCGGGGTCGCGATCTCCTCTTCTAGCGCGCTGACCTGCCGGCTGACGGCGGACTGGCTGAGCGTCAGCATCTGGCCGGCATGCGTGAAGCTTCCCGCAGAGGCCACCGCATGGAAAATCCGCAGCTTGTCCCAATCCATAAGCCTCTCCTTTCGCGAGCGGCCCTAGTGTGCGCCCGACAGGAAGCGCTCGGCCTCAAGCGCCGCCATGCAGCCCATTCCGGCGGCCGTAACCGCCTGCCGGAAAATCCGGTCCTTCACGTCGCCCGCCGCAAAGACGCCTGGCACCGTTGTGCGCGTCGAATCGGGCGCCGTGCGGATGTAGCCTTCGCCGTCCATGTCGAGCTGCCCGCGAAAAATTTCGGTGGCCGGCGAGTGGCCGATGGCGACAAACAGGCCGTCGACGGGAAGCGTTTCCGTCGCGCCGTCCTCGAGACTTCGTACGCGAACGCCCTCGACTCCCTTCGGATCATCGCAGCCCAACACTTCGTCGACGACGCTGTCGTAACGAAGGGTGATCTTCCGGTTTTCGGCCAGACGCAGCTGATTGGTCTTGTCGGCGCGCAACACCGAACGGCGATGAATCAAGGTGACGTGGTCGGCGAAATTGGTAAGAAACAGGGCTTCTTCCGCCGCCGTGTTGCCGCCGCCGACGACCGCCACGCGCTTTCCGCGGAAGAAGAATCCGTCGCAGGTCGCACAGGCCGAGACGCCGAATCCCTTGAAACGCTCTTCGGATGCGATCCCCAGCCATTTTGCCTGCGCGCCGGTGGCGATGATGAGCGTTTCGGCGCGATACTGCGTGCCGGAATCGCCGATCAGCGTGAATGGACGCGCGCCGAGATCGACGCTTGAAATCGTGTCCTGAACGATGCGCGTGCCGACGTGTCCGGCTTGCGCCTGCATCTGGTCCATGAGCCACGGACCCTGGATGGTTTCCGCGAATCCCGGGTAATTCTCGACGTCGGTGGTGATGGTCAGCTGGCCGCCAGGCTGTAGTCCGGCAATCATGATGGGTTCGAGCATGGCGCGCGCGGCGTAGATCGCCGCCGTTGCGCCCGCGGGCCCGCTGCCAAGCACGATCACCTTTGCCTGCGTCGGACCGGCCATGGCGCTCCCGAAAGCCACAAACGCGTTAAGGATAAGGCGCCGCGCCGCAAGCAGCCGCAAGCCACAGCCCTTCGTCCGGGATATCGGAATAGCGCCCGCAAAGGTCAAGCGTTCTTCGCCGGGCTCAGGATGAGGGCAAGAAAAGCGCACCTCGCCCTGAGCTTGTCGAAGGGCTCTCGGAAATTTTATTGCGCGATTGGCCGTCCGGGCCTTATATCCCCGCCCGATTCATCCCAAGGTCTCGCCATGGAGCGCCACAAGCTCGACTCGATTGACGTGCGCATTTTGTCCGAGCTGCAGAAGCACGGGCGAATCACCAATGTCGAGCTGTCGCGCCGCGCGAAAATTACAGCGCCACCGTGCCTGAGGCGCATGCGTGCGCTGGAGAAGGCCGGCTATATCAAAGGTTACCACGCCGAGCTCGATCCCAAATCGCTCGGCTATGAGGTCACCGGTTTTGCGTTCGTCGGGCTGTCGAGCCAGGCCGATGCCGACCTGAAAAAATTCGAGGAGCAGGTGCGCGGCTGGCCGATTGTGCGCGAATGCCACATGCTTTCCGGCGAGGTCGACTTTCTCCTGAAATGCGTCGCGCGCGATCTCACGTCATTTCAGACATTCATCACCGATACGCTGACCGCTGCGAAAAACGTCGCACGCGTCAAGACGGCGCTGGTCAGCCGCTTCAGCAAGAACGAGCCCGGCGTGCCGCTCGACGGCAAGGACGCCCCCCGCGTACTTGTACAGCAATAAGCGTCGGGAAAATTGCACGCCGAGACGCGGAGACGCGGAGAAAATTTCCGTAAGTAACAGGTTGTCATCCCCGCGAAAGCGGGGATCCGGCGCCCGCTGATCTCGAAAGGTTCGCACGCGCGCTGGCGTACAGTGCCGAACAGTTGCAGGAGCTGGGTTCCCGCTTTCGCGGGAATGACGGCTATGATTTTTTTATTCTCCGCGTCTCCGCGTCTCCGTGTGCAATTCCATCTACGCTTCGATGTCGCGGGAGCGGGTTTCGGGGAGGAACAGCAGAGTCACGAAGAATCCGATCGCTGCGATAATGGTTGGGTACCACAGCCCCGCATAGATATTTCCGGTTGCGACGACGATTGCATAGGCGGTGACGGGAAGAAACCCGCCGAACCAGCCCACGCCGACATGGTAGGGAAAGGATAGCGCGGAGTAGCGGATGCGCGTCGGAAAGAGTTCGACCAGGGCCGCAGCCTGGGGCCCGTAGAGTGCCGATGCCGCGACGATGAAAACGAGCAGAAGCGCCAGCGTCTTTGGCACATTGAGCGCGCGGGGATCGGCCACGGAGGGATATCCCGCTTTGTCGAGCGCCGCCCGCAATGTCACAGCAAATTCCTTCTTCGCGGCGGCAAGCTGTGCCGCGTTGAACTTGCGCCCGTCGGGACTGGCAACGGTGTGTGCGCCAATGCGGATGCGGGCCCCGCTACCGGGCTCGGCCGTCCGGTTCGTGTACGGAATCCCAGCGCCGGCGAGCGCGCTCTTCCCAATGTCGCAGGCGCTCGCGAAGCGGCTCTTGCCGATCGGATCGAATTGTACCGAACAATGGGACGGATCGGCTACCATTTCGACCGGCGCACGTGCAGCGGCTGCGGCCAACGCCGGGTTGGCGCTGGCGGCGAGCAGCCGGAATCCCGGCACAAAGCTTATGGCCGCCAGCCCCAGCCCGAACAGCATCACGAGCTTGCGCCCGGTACGGTCGGAAAGCCAGCCAAAGAACCAGTGAAGAAAGCAGCCGGCAACGGTCACCGCCATGATGAGCGCGTTCACCTGTGCGGCCGGCACTTTGACGATGCCTTCGAGGAAAAACTGCGTGTAGAACATCGCGGTGTACCAGACGACGCCCTGGCCCATGAGAAGGCCGAACAGCGCAATCAGCACGATTTTCAGATTGCTCCAGCGGAGGAAGGATTCGGAAAGTGGCGCCCGTGACGTACGGCCTTCCTCCTGGATGCGCCGGAACAGGGGCGATTCGTCGAGCCGCATGCGAATCCAGAGAGAAATGCCGAGGAGGGCGGCGGATGCCAGGAACGGAATGCGCCAGCCCCAGGCATGAAAAGCTTCTTCGCCCATGACTTCCCTGCAGACCAGAATGACGCCCAGCGCGAGCAGGAGGCCGATCGCGGCCGCAGTTTGAATCCAGCCCGTGGCGGCGCCGCGGGCACCTCGCCGGGCGTGTTCGGCGACATAGATGGCAGCGCCGCCGTATTCGCCGCCGATCGCAAATCCCTGCAGAATGCGCATGGCCACGAGCGTGTAGGGCGCGGCGATTCCGATTGTGCTGTAGTCGGGCAAGAGGCCGACGAGCACGGTAGCCAGTCCCATGATCGTGATGGTGACAAGGAATGCGCGCTTGCGGCCGTTTCGATCGCCGAAGCGTCCGAAGGCCAGCGCGCCGAACGGGCGCACGGCGAACCCGGCGGCGAAGGTCAAAAGCGCGAAGACATAGCCCTGCGCGGCGCCGGCGCCTGCATAGAAATGCGCGCCAATGATCGCGGCGAGCGATCCGAAAATGAAAAAATCGTACCACTCGAACACGGTGCCCGCGCATGAAGCCACGAGTACGAGGGCGATGCGGGGTGGTGCGCGTTCGACTGGCAAGTCCGCCGATTCCGCGGCCGTCATTAGTGGCCTCTTAACGATTTGGAACTGCTAGCGGAGACGCAATGGACGCGGCAAGCCCGTTCCGCCGTCTTACGATTCGCAACATGCGAAGGGGAAAGTAACCAATCTTGGTTACCGTTCGGGCCATGGCCAAAAAACTGCTTCCGGAAATTCTGGGCGCGCTGCTTCTGTTGGTGGGACCGGCATTTGCATACTCTACCGAAGTCGCCGTCGTGGACAAATCCGGCCGCCCCGTGGCGGATGCCGTCGTAGAACTCGTACCGCAATCGGCACTCCCGTTTTCTGCGCCAATATC
>DATGGN010000089.1:0-9980 GCA_035308485.1 Rhizomicrobium sp. | reverse complement strand
AGGTCGCGCTGCATCGTCCGCGGCGAACGGCAACGAGCTTCCAGCTCCTTGCGATCGCCACGCCTCAGTCGCACTTCTCTTGCTTCGGGAATCATCCCGATCTTGAATCACGACTCACGATCTATGAAAAGCGGGTACTAGCGAGGACATGCCGCAAATGGCCAACCCCACGAACCCCAGCCTGTCTGCCAGAATGAGGCTCATTCCGTATGCCGAAGCGCCGAGAAGGGCGAGGACGCCAACTGCCTTCGGTGTAATGAGAGGGTGATTCTCCCCCCATGCCAGACTCCTACCGCCTCGGCGGACCCATGCCAAAGCGATTCGCAGGAATCTACTTATTTCGGCTGAAATCTGCCATTTGTGGCAGATGCGCCAACCATAGCGGTTTAAATGCGACCCCGAGAGGATTCGAACCTCCGGCCTACAGATTAGGAATCTGCCGCTCTATCCTGCTGAGCTACGGGGTCGTCTTGCCCGAGGCGTGCGGCACAAAAGCCGCGGGCCGCCCTCGGGTAACCCGATCCTTACCCTATTCGCGCGCCCGCCCCAATCCCCTGCCCACGCGGGAACCTGACGGAATAATGACACCCCTCCCCTCGTCCATTCACCAGGGCAAGGGCTTTCCCGTACAATGCCGACAGCGGCAACCGGGGGCGGCCCGGTCCCGGAGGGGATTTTGAAGCGTGTCCGTAAGCAGGAAAGAATGGTTCGGAAAAGCCCTCATCGCGCAGCTCCCTGTGCTCCGCCGCTATTCGCGGGCGCTGACGGGCAACCAGGCGCTGGCGGACGATCTCGTGCAGGACACGATCGAGCGCGCGCTTCGGCAATGGGAGGGTTTACGGGAAATCAACCGGCTGGCGAGCTGGCTCCGCTCGATCCTGCACAACCTCTATATCGACGAGATCAGGCGGGGGCGCACCCGCGGCCACGAAGAGGAGGTCTCGGAAATGGCCGATGACCTCGCCCTTTCGACGCCGGCGCATGATTCGAGCACCGCGCTCGATTTCGTCCGCGCCATGAACACGCTCAGTCTCGAGCACCGCCAGGTGCTCCTGCTCGTCGGACTGGAAAACATGAATTACCGCGACATCGCGGAAGAGCTTGGCATCCCGATCGGCACGGTGATGTCGCGCCTTGCCCGCGGCCGCGAGCGCCTGAGAAGCGCCCTCGATGGCGAGAGGAGCCGGCCGCGCACCGTGGCGCGGGCGGCTGAAGCCCGGGAGCTACGGCAATGACGAGCCAGGCGACAATCAGGGACGAAGACCTGCACGCCTTCATCGATGGCGAGCTCGACGGGCAGGAGCGCGCACGCGTCGAGGAGGCGGTGAGCGCCCATCCCGAACTCGGCCGACAGGTGGCGGCCTTCCGCGCCGACAAGGCGCGACTCGTCTCGCTTTACGGCGGCGGGTTGAACGAGCCCCTGCCGCACGCGTGGATCGCGCGTATCGAGGAAGCGACGACGCGAAAGCCCCTTCCCCGCACCGCCTGGGCGATGCTGGGCATCGCTGCCTCGTTCGTTCTCGTGCTTACGGGGACTGTTGCCTATCGCGAGTTCGCGGCCACGCCGCGCGACGACGTGGTCGCCGACGCGCTCGCCGCGCGCTCCCTGCAGGCAAGGCCGGATACCGTGGTGCCCGTCAATTCGACAGGCGAAGCCAGGGCGGAATCCGCCGTCATGGCGAAGACGCTCGACACGCGGGTGAAGGCGCCGGATCTTTCCCGCATGGGCTACCGCCTCGTCGGTGTCGACGTGTATTCCTCGCCGGCGCCGTCCTTCGAGCTGCGCTATGTCGACGAACGCGGCCGCGCGGTAACGCTGTACGTCCGCCGCTCGCCCGGCCCGACGCGTTTCGACATCCTTCAGATGAAGGGCCTCAGGGTCTGCGTCTGGCAGGACAACATCATCTCGACCGTCGTGACCGGCGCCATGTCGGCCGGCGAAATGGAGCGCCTCGCCAGCCTCGCCTATTCCGGCCTGACGCTATAATTTTCCTGTACCGTGTGTCACGCCACTACTACTCACGCGGAGGCGCGGAGTTTGCTTTCTCGCACCGCAGTTGTGTCGGCCGCCCATTAACAATGAGGCGGTGAGGCAGTGAGATAGCGGTCCCGCGACCATGTTGTGCGTAGCTGATATTGCTGCGCGCGATCTTGCGCGCGCAATGTTGTACCCTGCGCTGAGCGCACGATGTTAAACACGGAACAGGTATCTCACTGTCTCACCGCCTCATTGTTAAATTTTTCTCCGCGCCTCCGCGTCTCCGGGTGGAAAATACTTTCTCGATCCGAAATTACATCTCAAAGTATAGGTGATGGTGTTCGCGGCAGCCGGGGTTGAACGGGGCATCGCAAAAGAGACAGGCATCGGCGCTTTTGAGGTAGCTGCGGATGCTGGTCTGCGCTCCGCAGACGCCGCAAAGAATGGCGGTCACATCCCGCTCGGCGCGCGGCCATTGCTGCGCCACATGACCGGCGAGTGCGTCGTGACAATCCCTGCAGGCGTACCAGACGTTGCAGCACTTCATCCTGATGGCGACGACGTCGCGCGGCGAATGGTAATGCGCGCAGCGCGTCTCGGGGTCCACGTTGAGGCCAAGCACGGCAGGGCGCAGCGGCATTACGCAGCCGCCGGAATGGCCGTCTTCTCCTGCCATTTGTCCATATCCACGCCGCGGACGAGGAGCCACAGCGCCAACACCAGCATGGCGGCGATCATGGGCAGCAGGAAAAACGGGGAGGATACGGCCGGCGCGACGATGATCGCGAGCATGCCGGCGACGAACGAGATGCCGGCGACCGCCATCACCACGCCGAGCCATTTCGGCAGATAGCCGGACACGAAGACAAGGCGGCCGAGCAGGACCCAGCCGACGCCGTAGAACAGAGTCGGCACGACGCCGGCGCTGCTGTACATTTTGAGCGACAGCAGCGCGAGCGCGTCCAGCTGTCCCGGCGAAAACGCGTTCAGCGCCGCTGCGCCGTTCACGATGGCCAGCGCGCCGAAGTACCAGGATTCCGCCGCCGCAAACGCGCACGTGGCGACGATGCGCACCATGAGGGCGACCAGCGCCAGTTCGCGACCGGCCGGCCGCAGCAGACAATAAAGCAGCGCCGTCAACGCGGCATCGCACAACCCTTCGATCACGTAACCGAGGTAGCCGTGCCGGAACAGGTGCTGGAACACGACAATGTTTTTCGCGGTCGCATCCGCATCGCTCGCGACCATGATTTTGGCCGGGACATAGGCTTCGCCGAAACCGCCGGCGACGAGCGACACCAACAGCAGAATTCCAATCCATCTCGCCAGCGTCTGCGGCGACCATGGTGCGCGCATGCTGTTCCCCTCCGCGAAGCTGGCCTGCGTTTCCCGCTTTCGGTCTGGAATGTCAGGGTATCATAAACCTGTCATTCCCGCGAAAGCGGGAATCCAGCTCCCGCAACCACTTGAAATGGCGCACCAGAGCCGGTGCACACTTTTCTACGCCGGCAGGCGCCGGTTCCCCGCTTGCGCGGGGATGACAGTTCCTGTGTCTGGAATTTCTTTGTTGGCGGGGTGCAAAGACATAACCGTTTGCGGCGTACGCCGGCGACCGCTATTCCTGCCTGCGATCGAAAAAGGAAGATCAACAATGTCATTGCGTGTTGTCGGTGCGGGCGTCGGGCGCACGGGGACGATGTCGTTGAAGCTCGCGCTCGAGCGGCTTCTGGGCAGCCCCTGCTACCATATGCTCGAGGTCTTTCAGCATCCGGGACATGCCGACGTCTGGCGGCACGCGGCGCGCGGCGAAAATGTCGACTGGGACGCGTTGTTCGAAGGCTTCGTCGCCGCCGTCGATTGGCCCGCCGGGTCGTTCTGGCCTGAGCTCTCGCGCCAATACCCCGACGCGCTCGTGCTGCTTTCGCTGCGCGATCCCGAAGAATGGTGGGAGAGTGCGAGCCACACCATTTTTCCGTCGATGCGGAAATCGCCGAATCTTCCACCGGATTGGAAGGCCATGATCGAGGCGCTCTTCACGAAGCGCTGGGGTGCCGACCCGAACGATCGCGAAGCCTCGATCCGCCGCTTCAACGAACACAATGCGCGGGTGATCGCCGAAGTGCCGCGCGAACGCCTGCTGATCTGGCGCGCGGGCGACGGGTGGGGGCCGATCGCCAGGGCGCTCGAACTTCCCGTACCCGACGAACCCTTTCCGCGTGCCAACACGCGCGAGGATTTCCAGGCCCGCATCGCCTCACACGCGGCGGCGGAACAATAGACACCTGTTCAAATTCCTTTTTCTCACCCTGGCCGGCCAAGAGCCGGCCATCCAGTAGGGCGGCGGAATCATTTCGCACGCACGCGCGCTACTGGGTGGCCGGTCTCCGCCCGGCCATGGTGAGTTATGGTATATTTGATTGTACGAGGCACGGAGGACACGGAGCTTTAAATGCGCGCCTTGGCGCGCAACGCTTTTCTCTGTGCTCTCTGTGTCTCCGTGGTGAATCTCACGCCACACGGGCGTCGGAAGGCGCGGCCCCGCCGACGGCCAGAAGGGCGCGCAGGCGCGCGAGATCTTCCGGCGACCGGCGCCACGCCGCGGGCGAAGCGCCGTCGCGGAACAGCTGCCGTTTGTGCCCTGCGATCTCGCGAATAAGCGTCAGCACCTCCTGCGCCTCGATCGGAAACGGGAACACGTAACCGAAGCCCGTCTCGCGCACGCGCTCGGCCGGCGCGCCGATATCGGGCACGAGCGGGATGAATCCGTGCGCGACGGCTTCGGAGAGCGTGTAGCTCCAGGTCTCCGGCCAGATGTGCAGGAACAGCGCAAGCCGTCCGCGGCACTCGGCCATCAGCCTGGGCAGGTCGGCGTGGCTGTACGCGCCGGTAATCCGCACGTTTCCGAGTGCATCCAGCTCCTTGTCGATGTCGGTATGGCCGACGACGCGGAATTGCAGGCGCTGGTACTTCAGCCGCGCGAGTCGCGCGATTTCGAGCAGCTTCGCCGAACCCTTGTGGGAGCCGATAGCGCCCAGCAACAGAATCTCGTCGTCGCTGCCGTCGCGCGGGGTCGCGGGAAACTGCCGTTCGCTTTCCGGATGCGCGATCACCTTGACTTCGAGCTGGGGCCACACCTTGTTGATGTACCGGGCGGCGTCCGCCGACGGCGCGACAACGTCCGTTACGGCAGAGAGAAGCGACTCCGCCAGTTTGTGGTGCTTCTCCATGCTGGTTTTCTGAAGACGCGATGCTGCGTGCGCGCCGCCGATCGCGATGCAACGGTCGCACACATCCGGCGGGGGTTTTCCGCAGAAAGCGCCGGACGAATCGATCATCGTCACGCGTGGGCACATCGCATAATAGTCGTGCACGTAGAAAACCGATCGAAAGTCCCGGATCCACTCTGCCAGTTCGCGGACGAAGCCCGCGTCATAACCGAGAATCTGGTGGACGGCGACGAGCGCAGGCTGGGCTGCGGCGATCATGCGGAACAGCGGGCGACGCTCGGCAGGCGAAAATCGGGCGAGGAGCAGCGGCTCTTCGCAGGACAACTGCAGGTAACCGTCGCTGCGGCACGAGAGTACAAGCTGGCGGGCGTTCGACTCTTCGCAGGCTTTGGCAATATCGCGGATGGATTCCGCGGTGCCGCCTTCGAACCAGTTGCTGACCACGACCGTGAACTGCGCGCCGGCCCGGCGCGCCTGGGCAAGCCGCGCCGTGTCCAGCGCCCAGCGCGCGCTGCGCATCCGGTCCTCGCGCTCGAACACCGTGATCGCCGGATGGTATTCGGGATAACGCTTCGCGATCGTGGCGAGATTCTGCGTCAGCAGTTCGGCCTTTTCTCCGGCAAAGGACATGCTTTCGCGGTGATAAACGAGCACGCTTCCCGCCGCCACGTTGCGAAAGCCAAGATCCGCGGCTTTCGCGCAAAAGTCGTTTTCCTCGCCGTAGCCCCGGCCAAAGCTCTCGTCGAAAGCGCCCACGCGTTCGAGCACCTCGCGCTTGATCAGCATGCAAAAACCGTGCGCCGTGGGAACGTCGACGATCACATCGACGTTGCGCAGCGCTGCAATCTGCGCCAGCCGCCGCCACGGCATGTCCGAAAGCTCGTCGCGCCTGAGCGTCGCGTGCGGATAGGAAAAGATCGTGGCGTTGTTGGAAAGCGGGGTTACCGTACCGATCTCCGGCGCCGAATGTGCCACGCGGCAGAGTTCGTCGAACGCCCCGGCGAACACTTCCGTATCGGAATTGAGCAGGATGACGTCGCCTTCCGGCACGGCCCTGAGCGCGCGGTTCGCCGTCTTGACGAACCCCAGATTGGATTTGTTGGCGAGCAGCTGCAGGTTCTTCGTGCCCCTGAACCGCGCCAGCAGCGGCGCCATTCCAGGCTCGGGCGAAGCATCGTTGACGATCAGGACTGCATCGGTGTCGGCATTGCGATAATTCAGCACGCTCTGGATGCAGGTTTCGGTGGCTTCCACGCCGCGATAGACGGGGATGACGATCGTCACCCTGCGGCTTGCGGATTCCGGCCGATGGGCAAACCGGCGCGTTCTGTACATATCTCCGCCATGGCGCAACGTGTCCGCATAATCGGCAAGCGCGCGCTGGAGGAAACTCCGCTCCGCCGGCGAGAGCGTCGTGGTGCGATGGACGCTCTGCGCAAGGCGCCGCACGGTGGCGACAACCCCGGCGCGCCTGCCGACGATCACCGGACCGCCGAACAGTTCCTTCCGGGAGCCCGGCAACCGGAGCGACAGCTCGCAGGGTTCCTCCGACGACATCCGGAAGGGCGGCAGAACGGCATTGAACCCGAAGGCATGGCTGTCGGGATGTACGGCTCTCACGTCCTCGCGCACGATGTCCACAGGGGCGGTGGCGACAAGCTCGCCGTCGCGCCGGATCTCGACGGCAAGGCGCGCCGAGCGGGCGTTCGGTGAAAAGATCCAGCCCGTACAGCGTTCGGGAGAGGCAAATTCGAGATTGCCGATCAGGCGCAGATCGCAGGTCGCGTGCGCGAAGGCGATTCCGTTGGCGCGCGCGGCGATCTCGAGGTCGGTGGCACCGAGCAGGGGGGTGAGCGGAATGCGGAATCGCGCCGGCGAGAACCCCGGCTCGGACTCCCTGACATCGCGCTGCGAAGGCACGCTGGCAACGATCTCTCCGTCCGGGCCGATGATTTCGACCTGCGGCGACGAGAACAGTTGCAGGCGTTCGGTCACCCAGCCGGTGGCGTAACCATTCTCCACGTAGAGGCGGCCGTCGAAGTGACCGGAGCCTACCGACAGCGGCGAACCGCGCAACGGCACACCGTCGGCAAATACGCGCAGGCGCCGGGTTGTTCCAAGATCGGGAACGCGGATGCGGAATCCCAGGTTGTTCCGGCCGAGGTCCAGCCCGGCAAGATCGGGACGTTCCCGCGAGGCCTTCCCTTCGACAATCTGCGCGCCGGTTTCGTCGCGCACGGAAATGACACAGGGTTTTGCGGTCCCCTCGAAATACGCCCAGCCGACCAGCCAGGTGCCTTCGAACCCGTCAACGTTGCCGCTGATGCGCGCGGCCTTGGCGGATTTCGCCCTGAGGTCTCCCATTCGATACCTTCTTACGCACCGGCGCGTGCCAGCTCCGAGGCACTGTCCACCCGCATCCATTCCAGCATGTTCGAGCCGGTCCAAACAAGGCGGTATGGCGCGCCCAGCCGTCGGACCTGCCCGGATTTCTACCCGAAAATCGCTTTCGGCAACATCACGTGTACGCCCTTGTTGCGGTCCACCACCTCGGTACCATCCCCGTCGCCCGCGACGCCCGTCAGCAAATAGGCGTCGTCCCGCGTCAAGTGCTTCCCGTTCGCAAGGAAGTCGACCATGTTGCGTACGGCCTTGTGGCCGGCGATGGAAAGCTCGTCGTCGAATCCCATCGCAATGTCGTGCGTCGGCGTTTCGGCGCGCGGATAGGCAATGTGCATGTCTTTGCGTACGACGAATTGCAGCGTACCGATCAGCGAGGTTTCCATGGCCGTCACGTCCACCTCGCCGTTGCCCTGCCCGGCGCGAAATGCGCAACCATGCGCTCCCTGTCGAGCGGAATGATCTTGATGCGCGCAAACGGAAAATCGTCGGTCAGAATCCCCGCGCCATAGCGGAATCCATTATAGGCGTACGGAATCGCGAGTTCGATCTCTTGAATCCGAATCTCGAGCGTGTTGCCGGGTTCCGCGTCGTCGCTATGGACAGGTCCATTCAGAATATGCCCGCCGGGTCCGCGATCGGACTGCGGCACACGACCGAACACATCGCGCAGCGCCTGCTCCACATCCGCGGGCTTCACGCCGGCCTTTTCGAGACCCGTGGCGCTGTTGGTGAGCAACGTGCGGAACACGACCGTGTCGCCGGAGTGGATTCGCAGCACCGGCGCCCGGGACGCATCGTAATTTCCCCTCGCGACGGTTGTGGGGCCGGCTGTCAGCGAGAAAGTCTCGGCGTGCGCCGCGAGCGGCAGAAACGCCGCGACCATCAGCAATCGACGAAGCATGACATGCCCCAACAAGACCGCCCGCGATGATAGGCCCGCGGCCAAACCTGGCAAGAAAAAGCCGCGGTGCGTGGCAACGAATTGAACCGCAAAGGCGCAAAGGCAACAAAAAAAAGCCACGGAGACACAGAGAGCACAGAGCAAGAGCCTTCGCCGCGTAAGCTCTTCTTCTCCGTGACCTCTGCGCCTCTGTGGTGAAACTTCAATTCCTTCGCGCCTCGGCGTCTTAGCGGTTCACTCCTTGGGAAAAAGCGCGCGCTGGTACAGTTTGCGACAATTCGGCGCGCGCATCGGGGCAGGTCGCGTGTATGCTTTCGGGAAAACCGAAGGAGAGAGTCTCCATGCTCAGCCGCCGCGAACTTTTCTCGTCCGCCGCGTCCGCGGTCATCGCCTGGCCCGTCGCGTCAGCGGCAGTCGTCTGGTTCACCGCGCCGGCGTTCGCGACCACCGATTCCGCCGCGAGCCTCAACGCACTGATGGACACGTTCTTCCAGGAGAACCTCGTGCAGAACCCGGAAGGCGCCACGCAGCTCGGCATGGACAAGGGCGCCAATGCGGCGCTCAAATACAAACTGCGCGACGAATCGCTCGCAGGCATTGCCGCCGCGAGGAAGCTGAACGCCTCGCAACTCGACCGCCTCAAAGCCATCGATGCGTCGGCGCTCACCGGCATGGACCGGGTGAACTACGACACGCTGGTCTACACGGGCGAATCCCGCGCGGCGATCGCGGCGTTCGATTTCGGCGGCGCCGCGTTCGGTGCTTCGCCCTATGTCGTCAGTCAGCTGACCGGCGCCTACCAGTCGGTCCCCGACTTCATGGACACCAAACACACAATCGAAACCACCGCCGATTGCGACGCCTACCTTTCGCGGCTCGAGGCGTTCGCGGGCCAGCTCGACGACGACACCGAGCGCATGAAGCACGACGCGGCGCTCGGCGTTGTACCGCCCGACTTCATTCTGGACCGTGCGCTGGAACAGATGGGTTTCTTCCGTACAACAGCCGACGGGTCGCTCCTTGTCACGTCCATTGCCAGACGCGCGAAGGAGAAGGGCCTGCCGGACAGTTACGCGACGAAGGCCGCCGCCATCTACGATTCGAAAATCGGCCCTGCGATGGATCGTCAGATCGCCCAGGCCAGGGCGATGCGCGCGACCGCGACACCCGATGCCGGCCTTTGGAAGCTCAAGGACGGCGCGGCCTATTACGCGGCGACGCTCCACGCGGCGACCACCACCAACATGACGCCGGCGCAAGTCCATCAACTTGGTCTCGATCAGGCGGCCGAACTCACCGCGCGCATCGATGCGCTGCTCAAGGCGCAGGGGATGACGAAAGGCACCGTGTCGGAACGCATCCTCGCGCTCTATCACGATCCGAAATCGATCTATCCGAACACGGATTCCGGCAAGGCCGACGAGATTGCCTACTGCAACCAGCGCCTTGCCAAGATCCGGCCGAAGCTGCC
>DATGGN010000088.1:0-8030 GCA_035308485.1 Rhizomicrobium sp. | reverse complement strand
TGATCGCCGACTCCAGCGGCAATCTCTACGGCACCACCAGTTCGGCCGGGACCTACAACGGCGGCACACTTTTCGAGCTGACCAAATCCAAAGGCGGCTGGACCCTGCAGACCCTCTGGTATTTCGGCAATACCGTGATCCACGACGGCGTCTCTCCGGTTTGCGATCTCATCATGGATTCGACGGGCGCGATCTACGGGACCACCGAGCAGGGCGGCACCAGCAACAACGGGACCGTCTTCAAGCTTACGAATGCCGGCGGCGCGTGGACCGAAAGCATATTGTACAATTTTGCCGGCGGCGCCGACGGTGAGCTCCCGGTTGCGGGGCTGGCGATGGACAGCTCCGGCGCGCTTTACGGAACGACGTATTACGGCGGAGGCTCAAGCGCCTGCAATTCGGGCTGCGGAACGGTGTTCCAGCTCGGGCAAACGGGCGGTGTGTGGGCCGAAACGGTGCTGCATGCATTCGGGAAGGGCACTGACGGCCAGTTCCCCAACGGCGGGCCTCTCGTGCTCGACTCGAGCGGTGCGCTCTATGGCACCACCGGGTCGGGAGGGACGGACGATCTGGGCACGGTTTACGCATTGATGCCGTCCGGCCGCAAATGGAAGGAGAAAATACTTCACGCGTTCACCGGCAGTACGGACGGCTACGGGCCGAACGGTATCATCATGACCAAGTCCGGAACGATGTACGGCACGACGCTGTTGGGCGGCGCACACGACGGCGGCACGATCTACGCACTTGTCAGGTCGAGCGGCAGCTGGACGAAAAGCGATGTGTACGATTTTGCCGGCTCCAGCGGCGATGGATTCTTCCCGGAGGCCGGCGTAATTCTCGACAAGAAAACGCAATCGCTGTTCGGCGTGACCACGCAGGGCGGAACCGACGGCTTCGGCGCCGTCTACCAGGTCGTTTTGCCGAGATGAGAGAAGCGACCCGTTCGCATCGCGGAATTCGCCGCATGTGGGACGAAGATCACGATGTGAAGACAGCCTTCGAAGCCGCTTCGGCGATGTGCCGCCGACATGGGTGAAAAATACCGCGGCACGGCAGGCCTGCCCAGGCGGTCGCGCTGTACGACTTTCGACAGCGCCTGCGCGAGGAGGCGCCCGGCACGGTGCTGACATTCTCCGTTAGGCAGGGGCACCGCCGCGCGGGATGTACCCATTACCCTCCGCGATTTCCTTTCGGTGATGCTGGAAGCCCGGACGTCGGCGCGCGCCAGGTTTGGGATTCAATGACGCAGGTGAGGCAGCTCCCTGATGCGCCCCATGGAGTCGTCATTTCGACGGCGTAGATGTGCCGATAAGATCAAACGCCAGGTCGACCGGATTGCCACCAAAGCAGCCGCGAATCAGGTCCCAACCGAGGCAGGCGGTTTTCCAACCATTCGCTGGATTCTCCCATACTCCCTCATAGTCAGTAACGCTCGTGTTTTCCGTCCACTTCCATTGGCCGCAAATTTTGGACCGACAGTTGGCGACAACCGAAAGCCAGTAGTGTCCGGAATTGAGCTTGAGCGCCGGATTACCACGCTTTTTTGTGGGTAGAACGCACTGGAACGATCCGTCGTTGTCAGTACAGGAGACAGTGTAGGATTTCAGAATTCTCTTTGGATGCCATTTCGGGCCAGCATAGATGGATATCTGCACGGATGACGCCGGCCCCTGGTGCCGCCCGACATAGGCGCCCGTCACGTCCACTTCGCTGATCCGCCATGTTTCGCCGTTTGGCACGATGAAATCGTCCGCCGCGACATCGTCGTAAGCAGACTTTGACGATTGGTAGGTTTGCGAATTGACGCCATTGCCGAAGTTTGCGTTCTGGTTCCAGAGCACGACGTACGAACCGCCCGCGGCATGAGCAGGGTTGACGAACCCGCCGCTCATTGCCAGGGCCAAAATCGCTGCAGCCGTCGCAAACTGGGTTTTCATGTGCGCCCCCTCCATCCACGGGAAATTGAGACATGGTACCACGCGGGCTGTGAAGAACAAAATTCCCGGGTTCCCAGATTATCACGTCTACACGCGCTCGCTCGGCGAATCGGACTCCGTGCCTCACGGAATTCGCAGGAAGCCGCCCAACGAATAGGTCGTACCGGCAATCGCGCCGCTGTCATTGATGCCTGTGGGATACGTCGCCCCAGTACGCGTGCCCGGGACATGAAAGGTGCGGATACTCCCATTCGCGCGGCGAAAAAATCCGAGATCGAATTTCCGATTGACAAGATTGTAGCACACGCCGGCAATCTCGCCCTTGCGATTGACGCCGGCTGGAGAAAGATCGCAACCGGTCTCGCTGAAAGTTGTAATGCTTCCGTCGGGCATCCGAACGAAGCCATTTTTAGTGCCATTGCTGAAATACGATCCTGTAACGACACCCTTGGAATTGATGCCCGTAGGGGCCGTTCCGGTTCCTCCCGAAACATCGAAAGTCGCGATGGTCCCGTCGGGAGCTCGAACGAAGCCGTGGCCATGGCCGCCGCTATCGGTGTAAGAACCCACGATCTCGCCATTCCGGTTGATATCGACGGCGTCAGTGCTGAGTGCGTTGGGGACATCGAACTTCTTGATCCTGTCGGCCGCGGCGCGCAGAAAACCGTGCTGGTGGCCAGCGCTGTCCATGAAATACCCTGCGATCTTGCCCCCGTTGTTGATGCTCAACGGAAATGTGTTGCTCGCCCCCGGAACGTCGAACGTCGTTATTGTCCCGTCGGCGGTTCGCACGAAACCATGTTCGACGTCTGAACTGTCATCATAATTTCCCGCGACGGCCCCCCCATCATTGATGCTCATCGCGTCCGTAGAAATTGCGTTTGCAACTGCAAACGGAGTGATGGTCCCGTCCGCGGTCCGTACGAAGCTTTCGCCGCCCGTCCCGTTATTGTACTTGCCGGTTACCGTGTTGCCGGAATTGATGCTCCAGACCGACGCAACATCAAACGTCGTGAAGGTTGCTTTGGCTTCCGCAGCTCCTGCGAGCGCCAAAATCGCCGCAGCCGTCGCAAATTGAGTTTTCATGGGCCCACCCCATCCAGAAAAAGCGAGGCATAATACCCCGCGGGCCTACGAACGCTATCGGTCAATCCCTTGCGTTGGCCAGACCTGATGGAAGCCATGGCTCGCCTTTCGCCGCTGGCTATGCAAACAGCGGGCTCGCTGCCAGCATGACCGCGCCGACGCCCGTCTTGAACACGCCGTCAACGAACCACATCGCCGGTGCAGGATAGGCCGGCAAAACGAACGCCGCGGTGGCGTTACCGAGGCAAAGCAGCGCCAGAACCGCGATGGGCGCTCCGAACGCGGGAATCATGATCAGGAAATGCGCGCCGACGATGGCGAGCGTACAGATCCACAGTGCGCGTTCGCCCATGGGACGGACACGGGGAATGACGAACCGGAAGGCGAGCGTCTCGGCGAAGATCGCCGCCCCGAAGCATGCGACCTGAAGCCGCGACGGCGGCGGCAGCCCCCGATACAAGCTCCAACCGAGAGCCACGGACACGATGCCCAGAAGCATGCCGGCCCATACCAGCGCCATTCGCAGGCGCGGCAGAAAGGCGCCGAGCGCAACGCAAATCCCGACCGGGAGGAAAAACAGCCCGCCGCCGGGGATGAGCGGGAACTCCCGAACGTATTGCATGGGAATGATCATGTTCTTGTCCGGTACTTTGCCACTGCGCCGCCGAGCCGCCGCATGAAAAACCTGCCGAACAGGGAAAACAGTACCGTGGCGCCGATCGCCACTTCGAAGCCGCGCGCCGCGGTATGGACCTGAAGCGCCGGCACGCGCACGACCGCTTCGGCAAAACCCGCGGCCAACAGCCCGAAATAGGACCAGCCCATCCAGCGGTAATGGCGGTTGAGCCAGTTGCCGTTGCGCAGAATGGGAGCCGAAACCCCGATGAGCACGCAGACGAGGCTGAAGATCGCGCCCGCATGAAACGGGCCGAAATGGCCGGTCATGTCGTAGATCGAGAGCGCGGAGAGATTGAGCAGCAGCATCGCGAACACGTACAGAAGTCCCGCGAGCCGGTGGATCGGCGTCCCCTTGCGCACCGCGATGATGAACGCACCGAGCGCGAGCGCCACGGAGGCGGACGCAATGTGAACCCAGCCCGTCAGGCTGTACGTCACCGCGTCCTCTCCCCGGCGCCGTTCGCGTCCACGATCTCGCGCAGATAATCGACGTAAGCCTCGAAGGCGCGGCGGCCGGCGCGCGCGAGGCGGACGCGGGTGCGCGGCTTCCTGCCGTCGAAATCCTTCTCGACGTCGATGTAGCCCGCCTGTTCGAGCGTGGCGAGATGCGCCCCGAGATTGCCTTCGGTCGCGCCGACCAGCGATTTCAGGCGCACGAATTCGATCTGCTCGCGTTCGGGAAGCGCCTTGAGCGCGGCCATGATCTTCAGACGTACAGGCTGGTGGATGGTGGCGTCGGGCTGTTCCATCACACGCTCCGGAGCCAGAAGCCGCCGAGGATCAGCCCGCCGCCGCCCACCACCGCCATCCACGGTACGAAATATTGCCGCAGCAGGAAGTAGCCGCCGAGGGTGAGCGCCGCGAGCACAATCCCCGCAACCAGCATGCGCGCGCCGCGCGTCCAGATACCCACCAGGCTGTAGAGGAGGGCGACGAGAATGGGAAAAAATGCGCCGGCCTGTACACCGTTGCGCGGCGGCATGACCGCGAAGATGGCGACGATGAACACGAAGGCGGCGAGCGCGGTCTCGGCGTAACGCCAGTCGTAACCTTTCGCCTGCGCCGGCCGCGATTTCCAGCCGAACCAGATACTCGCAATGCTGCCGGCAACAATCAGCACCGGCCACGTCGCACCCAGTTGCGGACGCAGCCAGGTGAGGCCGTAGCCCAGCATCCAGACGACGCCCCAGATGAAGAGATGCGGTGCCCCGTGCCGGTAGCCGTAACTCTTAGCGCTGGCGCGGCTGGTTCTCGAAATATCGCGAAGCGCTTCCTGCGCCTCGACATGGGTAATCGGCATGGGAGAGCTCCCTATTCGTCAGGTTGCGCAGATTACTCTATGCGCCAGAGTACTCTGTGTCAAGAGGGCAGAAACGGGATATTCTGGCCCAAGAGCCCAGGGAGACAGGGATGCCGAACGCCTCCGGACCGCTTGCGGGAATCAAGGTCGTCGACCTCACCGAATTCATCTTCGGGCCTTACGCGACGCAGATGCTGGGCGACCTCGGCGCCGATGTGATCAAAATCGAAAGCCCGGACGGCGACCGCCAACGCCACGGCCGCTTCGCGAAAACCGGGAACATGAGCGCGATTTTCATGGCGCTGAACCGCAACAAGCGCTCGGTCACGCTCGATCTGAAAAGCGAAGACGGCCGCGCCGCACTGCGCGCCCTGCTCCCCGATGCCCAGGTGTTCATTCACAACATCCGCGCCGACGCGATCGCGCGGCTGGGATTTGGCTATGAGGACGTGGCGAAGCTCGCGCCCTCGATCGTGTACGTCCATTGCGTCGGCTACGGCGCCGGCGGACCCTATGCGGGGCGCCAGGCGTTCGACGACCTTGTACAGGCGGCCTCGGGGGCGACCGATCTGTTGCCGCGCGTCGACGGAAATCCCGAGCTGCGTCCCATGCCCTCCTTCGAGGCCGACAAGGTCTCGAGCCTGCATGCGGTGGCGGGCGTCCTCGCTGCGCTCGTTCATCGTGGGAAGACAGGCGAAGGCCAGTTCGTCGAAGTGCCGATGTTCGAATGCTTCACGAGCTTCCTGCTCGTCGAGCACCTGAACGGGGCCGAATTCGAGCCGCCGGTTTCGCATCTGGGTCACAGCGTCGCGCTGGCGAAGGATCGCCGGCCGCTGAAAACCAAAGACGGCCACATCGCCATCCAGCCCGTAAGCCGCACCATCGCCGCGAAGTTTCTCGAACTGGGCGGTCTTCCCGATGCCTATGACAGCCCGCGTTACAGGGAAGCGAAGACCGGCAAGGACAAGGTACAAGTCTATTACGAGATGCTGCACGAGGCGGCGCTCGCGCACACGACTGACGAATGGATGAACCTCGGCGAGGAACACCGCATTCCGGTGATGCGGGCGAACACGCTCGACGACGTGCTCGCCGATCCGCATCTTGCCGCGGTCGATTTCTTTCAGCTCAGGGAGCACGCCAGCGAAGGCACGTGGCGTGCAACCAAACCGCCGCTTCGTTTCGCGAAAACACCCGCCTCCATCCGCCGCGATCCTCCGCTGCCGGGCCAGGACACGGACGAGGTGCTCGGCGAGCGTGAGAAATAGAGTTGTCCCATGATTCTTCTCCCTCAGCATTGCGCGCTTCCTCCCCCGTCGAGCGCAGCGAGATGGGGGAGGGGAACCGCGAGGCCGAACTTCCGGCCGAAGCGGTGGAAGGGGAAAGCCACACGCACCGTGTCCTCGGCTTGCCCCTTCCACCGCTTCGCTACGCTTGCGGTCCCCCTTGCATGTTGATGACGCCGACTCAGTGCAAGCTGTGAGGCGCATCGGGGTCGGTGGCCACCGACCCCGATGCGGATGGGCGGGACCGCGGAAATCCCCCTTGGTCTTCGGGACCGCGGGGGAGCTTGGTCCGTCCGTCCTTCGGCTCCCCCATGCTTCGCACGGGGGAGGAAACGTGTGGGCGTGGCGGAGTGCGCATTGAATGCTGCGCCACCGCTGACGCAGTATTGCCGGAGCAGGAGAGCAAAATGTCCGATCAAATCTTTCCCGTTCCGGCCGAATGGAAGAAACGCGCGCATGTGACGAAAGCGCAATACGACGAGATGTACGCGCGTTCGTTGCGCGATCCCGAAGATTTCTGGCGCGACGAGGCCAGGCGGATCGACTGGATCAGGCCGTTCACGAAAGTAAAGGATGTCTCATATGACGCGAACGACCTCCACATCCGCTGGTTCGAAGACGGTACGTTGAACGTCTCGGCCAACTGCGTCGACCGTCACCTGCCCGCCCGCGCGAACCGGACCGCCATTCTCTGGGAAGGCGACGACCCGAAGGATACGCGTGCGATCACCTACAGGGAATTGCACGAGGAAGTCTGCCGCTTCGCCAATGTGCTGAAGGCGCATGGAGTCTCGAAAGGCGACCGCGTGACGATCTATCTGCCGATGATCCCCGAAGCCGCGTTCGCAATGCTTGCCTGCGCGCGCATCGGCGCGGTGCATTCCGTGGTGTTCGCGGGTTTCTCGCCGGACAGCCTCGCCGGCCGCATCCAGGATTGCGGCAGCACCGTCGTGATCACCGCCGACGAAGGCCTGCGCGGCGGCCGGACGTTTCCGCTCAAGGACAACACCGATCGCGCGCTGGCCTCCTGTCCCGATGTCGGGACCGTGCTGGTCGTCCGGCGCACCGGCGGAAAGGTGGCGATGCAGAAGACCCGCGACTTCCATTACGACGAAGAAGCGCGCAAAGCATCGGCCGACTGCGCCCCGGCGGAAATTGGCGCGGAAGATCCGCTGTTCATTCTGTACACAAGCGGCTCGACCGGGAAACCGAAAGGCGCGCTGCACACGAGCGGCGGATATCTTCTGTACGTCGCTGCGACGCACGATGCCGTCTTCGATTACCGCGACGGCGACATCTATTGGTGCACCGCCGACGTGGGCTGGGTGACCGGCCACAGCTACATCGTCTATGGCCCGCTCGCGAACGGCGCGACGACCGTGATGTTCGAAGGTCTGCCGACCCACCCCTCGCCTTCGCGCTTCTGGGAGGTGATCGACCGGCACCAGGTGAACACCTTCTACACCGCACCGACCGCGATCCGCGCCCTGATGCGCGAAGGCGAGGCGCCGGTGAAGCGTACAGGCCGCGCCTCGCTCCGCCTGCTCGGAACGGTGGGCGAGCCGATCAACCCGGAAGCCTGGCTCTGGTATCATCGCGTCGTCGGCGACGGCCGCTGCCCGATCGTCGACACCTGGTGGCAGACGGAAACGGGCGGCATCCTCATTTCTCCACTGCCGGGCGCGACCGACCTGAAGCCCGGCTCGGCGACAAAACCGCTCCCGGGCATCAAGCCGGAAA
>DATGGN010000087.1:0-8448 GCA_035308485.1 Rhizomicrobium sp. | reverse complement strand
CAGCGGCCTATGGACGAAATTGGAGGGCCGCGGCGCTGAAGTTATCACCGGTGCGATCGACGATTTCAACAATCTCACCGGCGCGATAGAAAATGCGACGAAGGCGCTCTTCGGTTTCGACAACGAAGAAACAACGCCGCCGAAGCCGAAACCGCCCCCGCAAATCGAAGACATCGAAATGACGGGTGATACCGTCCGCCGCGATGCAGACTATGCGCGCGATCTCGAAACCTTCGAACAGAAGGAACGCCGCAAAACGGAAATAGCGCAACAGGAAGCGCGACGTCGCGAGGAGATCGCAGACGAGGAGGCGCGCCGGCAGGCCGACGAAGCCTCGGAGTCGATTGCCGATGCAGAACGCACGCTTCAGGCGATGCAGCGAGCGGACGTGCAGAACGTAAACGACTATATCGAAGAGCAAAATCGCCGTCTGTCCGAGGGCGTCTCGCATCTCGATCGCGAGTACCAGGCGCACGAGATCTCCGCCCAGGGGAAACACGGCGCTGAAATCGCTCTGACGGAGCAGATTTTCGCAGAGGACATCAAGCGCCTCGACGCCGAGATCGCCACGCTCACGCCCGGCACGGAACTTTGGCGCGAAGAAATGAAGAAGCGCGCAGACCTCGTTGCGCAGTACAACGCCCAAATTGAACGATCGAATGACCAGCTCGTCTCCGAAGAGCAGCAGAAGTGGACGCAGCTCGGCAATTCGATCCGCTCGAGCTTCAATTCCGCAATCGACGGAATGTTGTTTCAGGGTAGGTCGTTCGAACAGGGTATGTTTCAAATTGCCGAAGGCGTCGCCGAGGCTTTCCTTCAGATGGCGGAGAAAATTGCCGAAGATTGGATTGAACAGCAGATCACCAGCATGTTCGAAACGAGGGCCACGCAGGGGACTACCTCTCTCGGGCAGATCACTGATGCGGCCGCCGTTGCAGCTGCCAATACGTTCGCGTCGACCGCTGCGATTCCGGTTATCGGCCCCGAGCTGGCGCCGGAAGCCGCGGCTGGCGCCATGGCCCAGGTCATGGGCTAGGCGAGCCTTATCTCGCTGGACGTGGGAACAAGTTACGTTCCCCGAGATATGCCGGCGATGCTGCACAAGGGCGAAGCCGTTGTTCCCGCGCGGTACAACCATTCTCATGGTGGCGACGTGCATAATTGGAGCTTCGCGCCGACAGTGCACAGTCGCGAGCCGGTAAACGTTATGCAGGAACTCTATCGAAACCAGGCCGAGTTCATGTCATTCATAAACCGGCTGAGCCGCAACGGCTCGATCGCAATGATGAGGCGGTGAGGGAAAAGGATGGAAGTCGTCAAGCTGGACGATTATCGGAAACCCACTCGGGACCTGGACGAGAAGCTGGGTTACGCGGTCACGTTCTACGCAGCTGTGTTCGCGATAGCGCAAGGTGTCTACAAGACCCTTTCGCTCACGATTAACACCGCAACCGGTGACGAAGTCGAGCCGCTCATTGAGCGCGTGAAAGCCGAGGGCGGTGTCGGGTTACCAAAGGAAGAGGGCGACGACACGATCTGGTTTATACCGTGGCCGCCTTCAGCGATCTCCATCCGGCCGATCGAGCCGAACTGAGCGCGAAAATCGCGAAACGCCACGTCAGACAACGTCCAGAATTCACGAAGGGAAAATTCCGTGGGGGAGGGGACGGGAAAATCCGTTGCGTCCGTACGGCAATCCTATCGAACGATGGCGCCAATGATCCGCGAGAATAGGCGCCCGAGAACTCGCCGCTCCACGCGCTTCTCAATCGCACGCGGGCCGCGGCTCACGGCGCGCGCGTCTCCCATGCCGCGGGCGATGGCGTAGAGGATCGATCGCAGGCTCATTTCCGCCAGCTCCGCATCTTGGGTGCGTAGGAATCGAGGGACTCTTCGATCAGATCGCGGATCGCTTCTGGTCGCGTACGTGTCGAAGCGCCTGCCTGTCTGGCGATCCACTCGTCCAGCCGATCAAGTAAGTCAGGCTGTAGGCGAACGCCGATTAGGGTTCCTTTGCCGGTGGGAGGAGGTCCCCGCCTTTTCTTTGTTATCACAGTTGGCTTTGACATTTAACCGTGTTATCACGGAAACAGGCCGAGGGGAAGCTGTCACTTCCCGCCCGGCCCTAACCCACGCCAGCGGAGGAACCACATGGCGAAGGCTGATCTATTCTCTACCACAACTGCCGTACCGGTTTCGTTACCGCTCGAAGAGCGGGCGCGTATCGAAGCTGAAATCCAATCCAACCTGGACGCCGCGGAAGGGCTCATTCGCCACCTCGATGCTGCGGACGGCGACGCAGACCTTGAGAACGACAAGGCCGACAACGAGCCGAGCCTAGGCTGGACGCTCTCGGGTGCGTGCGGTGGAAGCGACGATCGCGAGGAAGAATGCGAAGACGAGGGCGCGGATTATGACGCGCTCGGGCTGGCGATATGAGCACGTCCGACAAACCGAAGCGCCCGATCGCACAGCGCGGACCGGAGCCGCGCGGCAACGTTAAGGTTGACGGTTACGACGCGGCCGTTCTTTGCATCGAGCATTGCAGGGCATCGCTTGCGTGTATCCGAACCATGCTGGATTCGGACCTATGGCCGAATTCGGCCGACGCCTTCGAAGCAATCTTCGAAAATCAGATTGCCGAGTGCGACGAGGCACTCGAGAGAATTAAGGCGCTCGATCCAAGCGAGTGAAGCGTCACTGCCAGCGAGCGCATGGTCGCCAGCATCCTTCGCGGAGGCCTATCGTAACAGGGGCCTGCACGTGCGCTCGCTGGCGTTCGTTTCCCGCGAATATTTCCCGCTCTAAAAATGGGCGCTCCGCAGGACTCTCATTTTCTACGTCACCGTTTTTCCATTCGAAGATATTTGCGCTGCTTCTCCTGCGCCTCGTACGAGTCGCTGATTGCCCGGTACAATTTCGAGCCGGCGCGGTTCGCCTGGCTCGTCTGCCCGAGCATGCCGCCGGCAACCACTCGCAACGCCTCGATGATAATCGTGTGATTCGCATGCGCGCCGGCTGCCGTCCCGTCGGCCGCCCATCGCTTGTGATCTTCACTGCTCCCGGCTCGGAACAATCTGAGGCCATCGTAAGCCAAATCCAGCGGTAGATCGGCCGCGGACATTCGTAGTTTCACGCACGCCTCGACGCGATCGGCACAGGTGAGAATTTCGCGGAATAGATCCTCCGGCCTGCCGGCGCCGGCCGTCATCCTGAGCAGATTCGCAGTCAAATGCCGTATTTCGGCCGCCGCGTCTTCCGCAGCTCGATGTCTCGCGATCTCGAGCGCCGATTGCTCAGAGACGATCTTTATCTCGACCATCAGAGATCAGCGCACGATATTCGGCGCCATCCAGCCCGCGTCATCGTCGGCCGGTTTCATAATAGCCTTCGCGTAGCCGATCAGCTCCTCCATCACCCCGACGTACGTTTGCGCCTTCTTTTCGTTGGAATAAACAAACGTCGCGATTGGTCGTCCCTCGCCGGTCATTACCGTGAAGCTCCATTCGTCGCCAACCTGCTTCACGGGACTGACGTGCCCGCTTGGCTCAGGAGCGTCATCGTTGAAAACTGTCATGTCATTGTCATTCGTCATTTCTGCACTCCGGTGTCGATCGGCTTTTGCCGCGGCTCATCCATCAATCGCCTGAGCGTGCCACTGTCAAATTACTGGCTAACTGTCTCCCGCTGTTCGTGCCCGTTTATTGGCCATATGTTGGACACTGATCGGCGCAGAGGGGCTAAGTATCTGATTTTATTGGCGCTCCCACGGGGAATCGAACCCCGGTTTCAGCCTTGAGAGGGCCGCGTCCTGACCGCTAGACGATGGGAGCAGCTAGCGAGGGGAGCCGTTATACGGGCCGCGCCTGGGGGCGACAAGCAAGCTGAGCCGAGACCGCGGGCGCCCGTAGCCTGACTTGATCGGGCTTTCCCGCCCGCACTTTCGCCTCCAGCGATGCGGTGGAGACGATCAAGCGAGACGCCCAGCGCCGCGTCCGGGTTTGTCTGTCTGTGCGGGCGAGGACGCCCGCGGTCCCAGGGGGGCGTTCGCAATCGGAACGGATGCAAAGCCTTGAGCGGCGAAGGCGAAGCCGGCGATGCGGCTCTCTCGCGTGTCCGGACTCACCGCGCAGATCAGCCAGAGAAAGTCAGCCTCAACCGCGCTTTCGCGATCGCGCGCTGACGGTTCGGCGCGGCCGTTCGGGTGCGAGTGGTAGCAGCCGACGATGTCGCGCCCGGTGCCGCGCAGATTTCGCAGCAAAGCGATATGTGCCGCGGGATCGATTTCGAATCTGTCAGGTTCCCGCGCGAGATTCGGCATCGGATGCAGCGCGACAATTTGTGCGATTTCGCTTTTGCCTGACTCGCCCTTCCCCGTTTTCGCGGCGATCAGCGTGAGCATTCCTTCCAGCAATCCGCAGCACTCGCGAGGATACGCGCGCAATGCCGCGTCATGCAGTTGTTCCTGCAGCGATAGAGGCAACGCGACGGCCGTGATCATCGCTCTCCGGTGGGCGGCGCCGAGCGGAGCCTCGCGACGAGACCGCCCGTCTCGAGATCGATGATGTCGATTTCGTCGCCGAAACTGCCTTTCAGGCGCAGCACGAGCCGATCGCCGCTCACATCGGCGGAAACCACGCGCGCACCGGGCGCGAGCGTGAATTGCGTCGGCGACGGCTCGCCGCGCGAAGCTCCGCGGCCGCCAAGGTGCATCGACAGTCCCACCACGAGGACGCCAAGCGCGATCACGATCAGAACGCCGAGCAGGATGACGGCCGCAACCAGGAAGGGATAGGCTGCGCCCCGCTGCACGGGAGTGGCCAAAGGCGCGATGCCGGATTCGGATTCTGACACTGAAAACATCTCCGCCGATGAAACCGTGTTCGATGCTGTGGCCGCCGGCGAAGATGCCGGGGCGCGGCTCGACCAGTTTCTCGCCGCGCGGCTTTCCGACATCAGCCGGTCACGGCTGAAGCAGCTGATCGAAGCCGGAAACGTCACGCGGCGCGATGAAAAAATACGGGACGCGAACACGCGGGTCAAACCGGGGGACCTGTACCAAATCCGCGTGCCGGCGCCCGTTCCGGCGAAACCGCAGGCGCAGGACATTCCGCTCGTCGTCGTACACGAGGACAGGGATCTGATCGTCATCGACAAACCGGCAGGGCTCGTCGTGCATCCGGCGGCGGGCAATCCCGACGGCACGCTCGTGAACGCGCTCATCGCGCATTGCGGGTCTTCGCTTGGCGGCCTCGGCGGGGAGGCGCGGCCGGGAATCGTGCACCGTCTGGACAAGGACACGAGCGGACTTCTCGTCGCCGCCAAGAACGACCGCGCGATGCACAGCCTCGCCCGCCAGTTCGAGCATCACACCATCGAACGCGCCTATCATGCGGTCGTGTGGGGTGCGCCGCGCGTGCGCGAGGGCACGGTCGAAGGCGAGATCGGGCGCAATCCGTTCGACCGCAAGCGCATGGCGGTTTTGCGCGGCGGCGGAAAACGCGCGCGCACGCATTATCGGGTGATCGAGCGTTTCGGCGATTCCGAGCGCCCGTTTGCCAGCCTTCTCGAATGCCGGCTCGAGACCGGCCGCACCCACCAGATCCGCGTGCACCTCTCGCATCTCGGCCATCCGCTGATCGGCGACCCGACCTACGGCCGCGCCCGCCACGTGCCGCGCCCCAAATCGCCGGCACAGGAAAGAGCCTTCGTGGCAGTCGGCGAGTTCCCGCGCCAGGCGCTGCATGCGTATTTGCTGGGGTTCAAGCACCCGACGACGCAGAAACAGCTGCGTTTCGAGTCGCCCTGGCCCACCGATCTCGCGGAATTGGTCGGGAGCCTGCGCGGCTTGCAACCCGGCTAGCCCGACATACATAGGTTTAAGTCCGTGAGAATCTTCGGCTATATCTCTACGGACCAAACCGCACGGACGGGCGTTTGGTGAATATGCGGTTGGCTTCGCGCGCGCTTGGGCGCGCGGGGCGCTGACGGGGTCAAAGGATTATGAGCAGTCGCGGCGTGCCGGCGCTTCAGGGCGAAGGCGGCCTATCCCGCTATCTGTCGGAAATCCGGAAGTTTCCGCTTCTGGACCCGCAGGAGGAGTACATGTTCGCCAAACGCTGGCGCGAACATGAAGACCCGGAATCTGCGCGTCGTTTGGTCACAAGCCATCTGCGTCTCGTCGCCAAGATTGCGATGGGCTACCGCGGTTACGGGCTGCCGCTCTCCGAAATCGTGGCGGAAGGCAATGTCGGGCTGATGCAGGCGGTGAAGCGGTTCGAGCCGGACCGCGGCTTTCGTCTCGCCACCTACGCCATGTGGTGGATCCGCGCCGCCATCCAGGAATACATCCTGCGCTCGTGGAGCCAGGTGAAGATGGGAACCACCGCGGCGCAGAAAAAACTTTTCTTCAATTTGCGAAAAGCGAAGAGCCGCATCGGCGCGCTCGACGAAGGCGACATGCGCCCCGAGCAGGTGCGCGAGATCGCCGACAAGCTCGCGGTTCCCGAGGAAGAAGTGATCAATATGAACCGGCGTCTTTCGGCTCCGGATTCGTCTCTCAACGCGCCGCTACGCTCGGATTCGGAGTCGGAATGGCAGGATTGGCTGGTCGACGACACGCTGGATCAGGAAACACGCCTTGCCGATGCGGAGGAGATGGGCGAGCGGCACGATCTTCTGACCTCGGCGCTCGGGGAACTCACCGACCGCGAGCGCGACATCATCGAAAACCGGCGTCTGAAGGACGAGCCGGCGACGCTGGAAGAACTGTCGCAGAAATACGGCGTGAGCCGCGAACGCGTACGGCAGATCGAGGTGCGCGCCTTCGAGAAATTGCAGCAGCAGATGAAGCGCAGCCTCGCCGAAAAGCGCAGCCACTCGCTGGCGATGGCCAGCTAAGAGAACCCCTCACCCTAATTTGTCATCCCCGCGAAAGCGGGGACCCAGCGCCTGCAGGTGCTCAAAGAACATGCACTGGCGCTGGTGCGCTTTCTCCAAGAGTTGCGGGAGCTGGGTTCCCGCTTTCGCGGGAATGACAGTTTTGTGTTTCAACAACAGGGGCGTGCAACGCCGCCATGTTGGGGCAGCGCTTCGGTGCGCGGTGAGTGCGCGATAGATTCACAGAGCTGCTCTTTGAGGCATTTCCAATGAAGCTTCGTCTCTGGCAGATTGATGCGTTTGCGGAAAAACCGTTCGAGGGCAACTCGGCGGCGATCGTACCGCTCGAAACCTGGCTCGACGACCCGCTGATGCAGCGCATCGCCAACGAAAACAATCTCGCCGAGACCGCATTCATCGTGCGGGAAGCCGAGGGCCGTTACGGCTTGCGCTGGTTTACGCCGACGACCGAAGTCGATCTGTGCGGGCACGCGACCTTTGCCAGCGCGTGGCTGCTGTTTGGCGAAGTCGACCCATCGTTGAACGCGGTGGCGTTCGAGACGCGTTCCGGCACGCTCGTCGTCGATCGCGGCGCAGACAGTCGCCACACCATGTCCCTGCCGTCCGATATCGTTGTGGCCCTGAACGATCCGGAACAGGCCGAGGATATCGGGGAGGCGCTGGGCGCGCGCCCGCCCGCAGAGCTTCACGTCGGCAAAAACGTCCTCGCGGTTTTCCGAAACCCGGCCGAGATTCGCAATCTCAAGGGACCGGGCGACATCGCGCGCGCCATTCCCAAAGACAAGGGGCTGATCGCGACCGCACAGGGCGACGACGGATACGATTTCATTTCGCGCTACTTTGCGCCCCATCATGGCGTGCCCGAAGATCCGGTAACCGGATCGGCGCATTGTGCGCTGACCCCGTTCTGGGCGAAACGCCTCGGCAGGAAGACCCTGCGTGCGCGGCAGGTCAGTCCGCGCGGCGGCGATCTCGTCTGTACCGACGCCGACAGCCGCACCATTCTCTCAGGGTCGTGCGCGCTGTACATGCGTGGCGAGATCGAGGTTTGAGGTCAGCGGGCTGTCCCGCCCCTCACCCGAAATTTGCGTCGCGTGCTCCGCAAATTTCGGCCTCTCCCGCAAGGGGAGAGGTTATTGAGATACTGTCCCAATCGCGCTCAATCGCCCTCTCCCCTGAGGGAGAGGGCAGCGGAGCCGCGTCGCAACGCGGCGAAGCGGGTGAGGGGTTTTGTGCGTGGGCGAGCGCTAAAGCCGGGCGTTGAAATCGGTGCAGTCGAGATCGAATGCGGCGAGGCCTTCCTCGAGATAGTCGCCGAGCAGCGGCAGCCCGAGCAGGTATTCCGCCGTCCTCTGGTTGTGCTCGGCGCGCGCGGTCTCGAGCGCCTGCTGCCATTCGCCCGCATCGTACGTGCCCCGTCCCACCCAGGCGAGCGCTACGAGATTGATCTGCTCCTCGAGATCGAGCGCGCGAATGAAGGCAAGGAGTTCTGCATAGACGGGATCGTTCGGTTTGCTTTCGAGCACGTCCGCCATGCCGTCGTCGCTG
>DATGGN010000086.1:0-19442 GCA_035308485.1 Rhizomicrobium sp. | reverse complement strand
GCATGGGATCGTGGTCCTCCATGACCTCCGCGACATAGAGGCCGAGCGCGATGTTGACGAGAACAGCCGCCGCGATGAGCCAGTGCAGCGTCATTGCAACCGGGCCGTAGCGTGGGGGTGTGTTCACCAGGATCATTGGAGGCGTTCCGACGATAGCCATGAGATGATGCGCTCCCAAGCCGGTCCTAACACACACCGGGACTCGCGATCATCACTCCATGAGATATCCGGAACCCCGAATTGTCTGAATCAGGTCGCGCGCGCGGTCCCGCGAAAGCTTCGACCGGAGCCGGCTCATGTTGGTTTCGACGATGTTGGTCTTTGGATCGAAATGGAAGTCCCATACGCCCTCCAGCAACATTGTCCGGGTAACGATCTGGCCACGATGGCGCACCATGAATTCGAGAATCTTGAATTCGCGCGGCTGCAGGTCGATCGCCACGCCATTGCGCCTGACCGACCGTTTCAACAGGTCGATTTCGACATCGGCAATTTTGAGTACGGTCTGGGCTTCCGAAAGGGGCGGGCGTCGCGTCAAAGCATTCACGCGCGCAATGAGCTCGGAGAACGCGAACGGCTTTATCAGGTAGTCGTCGGCCCCGGCGTTCAGGCCCTCCACGCGGTCGTCGATGCCGCCAAGCGCCGTCAGAAACAACACCGGCGTCCTTACCCCCATGCCGCGAAGCATCTTGACGAGCGCGAGACCGTCCATGCCCGGCAGCATGCGATCAAGGATTATGGCGTCATAGCTTTCGTTGCCGGCGAGGAACGCTCCGTCCCGGCCGTTCGCGGCGAGATCGACCGCATGGCCATATTCCTTCAGGCCGCGCACGATGTAGGCGGCGGTGTCCCTGTCGTCTTCCACGACGAGAAACTTCATGTCTGCTTCAATATCGTGCGCTTTCGTGGTCTGGCGCTATGGCGTTCGTCCAACCGCAGCTCCGTGGAACGATCCGATCTTGAATGTGTCGAACTTATCTATAACCGTTCCGTTGCGCGAGCGGGCGACTTTTCCGAGCCAGATCGTGCGGGAAAAGTGCTTCTGCGCGACCGGCAACTCTTTCTCCGCGTGGTCGGTGACGTACAGAAGATCGCCGCCCAGAAGGTCTCGCGCGGCACACGGCGAGGACAGGAAGCGCACATCGTCGCCAATCTGGATGACGGGCAACCGCGACCTCCCATAAAACCGGAGCCAGCTGGTCACCGGATAATTGGTCGTGACGATGGCGCGTGCGCCCGTATCGTACGCTTCGGCCGCAATTGCCTCCGCAACCGAGGGTACACCCACGCCCACCATCCGCGCAATCGGATCGCTGCGCCCGATGGGAATGATGCCGAACCATGCCTGCATGTACGCGACGCCGAGAATCAAACAGACGATGGGAATGGCCAACATGCGAACGAGGCGGATCGCCCCGGTCGGCTGGGCCGCGGGGGAATTCTCCGCAAACGCGGCCGCTGCCAAAATGGCCAATCCCGGGTAAACGAAGCACGGCCAGTTTGCCTGGACGCGGTCGTGCAGGGAATGCAGCGCAAAATACGCAAGCGGCAGCGAGACCATGAGCAGGAGAAACGGCGGCAAGCGCGAGCCATGCGGCGAGCGTACGCCGGAACAAAAGGCGACGCCCGCAAGAGCCGGAACGCCCGGCGAAGCGAGAGCCATCTGACCGCCGAGAAATTCCAAAAGGTATAGCAGGCCGAGGTGACCATTGGCGACACGACCGAACTGAAAACGGAACGAAATGAAGGCGTGCGTGGCATTCCAGTAGAGTGTCGGTGCGAACATCGTCAGGGCGATCGCGGAGGCCGCGTAAGGCCACGGGGTTCGCAGCCAGTTTGTGCCGACGCGAACGCTGGCGAAGGCACGGCCCATCAGCCACATTGCGACGCACAGACAAAGAAAGAAGCCGGTATATTTTGCGGCGATGGCCGCGCCCAAGGCCCCGCCGACCGCAATCCACCAGCGTCCGTTCTGCGTTCGCTCGAGTTCGGCGATCGCCCACACGACGAGAGCCGCCGCGGCAATCAGGAGCGAATCGGGAGTCGCCGCGAAGCTTTCGGCAGCAACCATCAGCGTGCAATTGAACAGCAGGACGGCAATGGCTGCCGCTGTATCGTCGCGAAGAATGACGGCGGCAGATCGCCACACCGCCCAGCTTGCGACAAGGGATAAGACCAACGGCAGGAGGCGTACACCGAATTGCGTGTCGCCGAAGAGAAATGTCCCTGCGCGGATCACAGCGGCAATCAGCGCGGGATGTTCGAAATATCCGGCGGCCAGATGTTTCGACCACAACCAGTAATACGCTTCGTCAAAGGAAAGCGGCAGCGTTGCAGCGAGCCCGCCGCGCAGGCACATCAGAATCGCGACGGCAAGAAGCGCCAACTCACTTTTCGTGGTGCCCAGTCCGCCAATTCCGGCGCCCGGATGGCCGCCTTCGAAACTGCGGTTGTGCCCGTTTCGATTGCCGACGACAGGACGCGAAATTTGAGCAGGCCAGTCCAGACTGCGCCCCAGCAACGTCCGAATACTCCGCTTTCAGTTGGTGCGCGGGCTGCAACGCAGCGCGCCGAATCAGATTATCCGGGTTGGCGCATTACGCACGTGCTTCGCCAACATTGGGAATTTGTATAGTCACGATTGTTGCAAAATCGGAGCAACTGCGCAGTTATGTCGGGCTCTGTTGCACAATTTGTCGGATTTTTTCTGACTCGCGAACCCGGAGTTACATTACATGCGCAACATGCGCAGCTCCCGCATATTCAGGACCGCGAGTTTCAAGCTTGCGGCAGCGTATGCCATTCTGTTCAGCGCATCGGTCGCAATCCTCGCAACAATTGTCGCTTTCACCACGACCGCCACTCTGGAACACCAGGAGCGAACACGCCTTCAGGCGGAAGCACAGGTCCTGAAAGCCGAATACGTACGGGCAGGGCTGGGCGCGATGCTGGGCGAAATAAGGTCCAGAGCACGATGGCATCTCGCCGGCGGACTCGGCTACGCGGTCGTCGCCGGGTACAACACCCGTATCTACTCCGACGTTCCAGCTCTCAAGGTACAAAAGGGCTGGATGCGTGCGAAGGGGCCGCCGGACGGCGACGAACCGCCGGGGCACAGGGAACATCTTCTTGCCTATTCGCTCCAACTGAAGCCCGGGCTGTGGCTCCAGATTGTCGACGATGTCGAACGTGACAAGGCGTTCGAAAAAGCCATCATGCACACCTTCGCCTGGTTTCTGGTCGTCGTCGCCACGCTCGCGATTGCGGGAGGCGTCATCATCAGCGTAAGCGTTCTCACGCGAATTGATACAATCACACGGACAGCCGAGGCGATCATCGAAGGCGACCTCGATCGTCGCGTTCCCCTTCGCGGCGTCGCCGACGATATCGATCGACTTGCTTCCACGCTTAACCGGATGCTGGACCGGATTTCGTTGCTGCTTCGCGTGTTGCGGCAGGTCTCGCGCCATATCGCGCACGATCTGCGCACGCCGCTCGGTCGACTGCGTCAGGGTCTCGAAGATGCGCGATCCAGAGCCGTGCACACCGCGGATTACGAACGCGCCATCGAAAAGGCCGTCGGAGAAACGGATGAAATCCTCGCCACCTTCGCGGCGCTTCTGCGGATAGCGCAAATCGAATCCGGTACGCGTCGCGCCGGATTTCAGGCCGTCGACTTGAGCGCGCTCGCGTTGCAAATCGCTGACAGCTACGCGCCGGTCGCGGAAAACGCCGGAAAGCAGCTCAAGATATCCGTCATGCCCGAGGTAAGAATAACCGGCGATCGCGAACTTCTGACCCAATTGCTGGTAAACCTGATCGAAAACGCCGTTCGCCATACCCGGAACGGCTCGCAGATTCTCGTGGAAATTCTTGGCGGGCGACGGCCGTCCCTGATCGTTTCGGACAACGGACCGGGAATTGGTGACGACGAGCGCAAGCGCATCGAATTGCGATCCTATCGGACAGAACGCGGATCGGCGGCCGATGGACACGGGCTCGGGCTTACGCTGGTAGCCGCGGTCACGGATCTGCACCACGCCGAACTGAAGTTCTCGGATCGCAGGCCGGGTGTGGCGGTCTGCATTCTGTTCGCGCAGCCGCCCGACTCCGCGGGAGAAACTGCTTCGCCGCAAAACGCGCCGCCCGGCGCCCTTTTGAATGTACGTGGGTTCGCGCGCGCGTTTGTGCACCGCTTTGGTAACTTGTCGCCGGCCGAGTGACTCGTTTGCGGGGTCAATCACCGAACTGGAATCGGAACTGAGAGCAGTGCCCAACGGAGATTCCTGTGCCGACGCCGTGCGCCAGGTTCTGGAAGGCAAGTCCACGCAACATTCGCTTGTGCCGTGAACGTCGGCATGACCAGCATCATCGGCTGCCGGAACGGTCGGCCCGTACGTTCGGCGATCGGCAAATCCCCTCTCGCGGCTGGCTCCGTCTTCTTTGGCCGTGACGTCATCGCCGGCGATGAACAGACCAACCGTTTTCTCCACGGCGGCTCCAACCGCGCGGTCTGCGCCTATGATGCCGGTCACTGGCCGTGGTGGCGCAGCGAAAAAGGCCTCGCCTGCGCCGAAGGTTCGTTCGGCGAGAACCTGACGTTGATCGGCGTCAATGAAGATCGGGTTTGCATCGGGGATCGGTTTCAGTGGGGCGATGTCATCCTGGAAGTGACGCTGCCGCGTGGCCCCTGCGCAAACCTCGACCTGCATCACGGACGGGTGGGCGTTGCACAGGCAATCACACGCTCGGCCCGTTGCGGATGGTACATGCGCGTGCTCCGCGAGGGCGAGGCGCCAACACGCAATGCCAAGATCGAGCACATTCGTGCCGTGGGAAGCCCGACCGTGACGGAAGCGTTCGTCGTGTGCTACATCTCCAGATCGCCGTTCGCGTTGCGACAGCGCGCGAAGGAGATTTTGGAACTTTCCGCGAATTTGCGCCGCGCGGTTGAGCGCAACCTGTCGTAAAGCGCCGTCGGGTTGCGGTCCACCCGGGCCGTATCCGCAAGCCACACACCGCGTCGTGCAGGGAAGCTCCGCTGTTACATTGGTACATTGGCCAAGGCGTGCGTCAGCGTCGGCAATGCACAGGAAGTGCAGCAGGCTGTGCCGCTTGCCACGCCGGCAGGTGGACAGCAATATCCGGGTGTTGATATCCGCGCGAATGAAATGGTGCAGAAGTATCGGTCCGCTTCCTGCGATCAAATCGCGGCACAGCGCGCAGCACCACCCACCGAACGGCAGGCGCGGTTTGTTCAGGTTCTCCGTGCCGATAGGGGAATGCAGCAGGCATTCTTGAACCGCGTGGCTGCGCCCATTGCGACCAAGCTGTTCGAATGCAGCCTGATTCCGTGATCAAGCTTTTGTCCGCCTTCAGCAATCCTTGCTCGTGAACTTTGGGGCGAGCAAACCTCGGGACTCCGGATAACCGAAGCGCGCGATCCAGGGCTGCAATGTCTGCAGCACGGGTAGGAGTTCTTCGCGATAGCGCCGCCACTGTCCCACCCCCTCGCCGTACAGGCCGCGGCGAATCTGTCGCGTGCTGGTCTTGATCGCGTCCAGGCTCTGTGCCTGCGCAGCAACGTCGCGCATGGACTCCTGCCAGGGAACGCCGAGCCACGTGCAAAGTCTCTGGGTCGTCGTGTCGAACCCGGCGATCAGATCCTCGTAGCGGTGGTCGAAGAACAAGAGCGGAAGCGTCGCGCGGGCGAGATCGGCGAGGCGCATGAAGCGATCGTACATGCCGGCCGCGCCTTCGAGGGTGAGAAATTCGAAGCGCAGCAGGTCCACCTCGAGCTGGCGGCGAAAACAGCTCAGCACCACATCACGCGGATCGCGAATGGCGAAGATCACGCCCGCGCCGGGAAACAGCCTGGCGATGAGCGGCAGCTTGATGGTATGGAAGGGCTGCTTGTCGACGAACACCCGACGCGCAGGATCGAGTCCCAGTGCATGCACGCGCTGCCAATAGGTTGTACGATACTCCGTGAGTACAGTTTCGTCGAGGCGCGAAAGCGTTGCGAGACCCGCGGAAGTCGATAGATAGCGACCGGCCATATCGGCGAGGAAATCGTGCTCATCCATGGTCGTGATTTGGGAATTCCTTGCGAGAGCCTGTTCGAGAACCGTGGTGCCCGAACGCGGAAATCCAAGCAGAAAAACATGACGCGACGGTCCATCGTCGGGCGCGGACGCAGGTTCCGCAGCGCGCCAGCGGTCCGGGGGGCTTTCCGCCAGAGCGGCAATGATTTCGTCGAGAATCTCGCGCGCGCTTTTTTCGCCGGCGAAGCGGGGTCCGTGGATCTTCCGGCGTTCGGCATTGGCAGTTGCGTAGGCCGCGAAGGCCTCGCGCGGGGTGTTCTCGCCATCGAGCGCGTCGCCAAGGAGCCCAAGCACGATGCTGCGTTCGTGCCCGGCGATGGCTGAATTCGCCAGAACGGAGCGCAGCCGCTCAATCGCCGGCCTGTACTCGCGCGCATCGACTTCGACGATCGCGAGCGCGACATGGGCGTTGGCGTTGTGCGGATCAAGCGCCAGCGCGCGTTCGGCGTACGCGCGCGCGCGCCCCGCGTTTCCCTTGCGCGCCGCAAGCGAGGCAAGGCTTGCCAGCGTCTCAACATTGTGCGGCGCAAGCTTCAGCGCCCGCTCATAGGCACGTTCCGCGTCTTCGACCCGTCCCGCGAGCGCCAGGACCCAGCCGTGGCGCTGGTGCGCGGCAGCAGACGGTTCGAGGCGGACTGCGTCAGCGAATGCCCGACGCGCTTCATCCACCCGGCCGAGCCGTGCAAGGCAGAAACCGATCGCATTCGGAAGCCGCGCATCGCGCGGCGAAAGGGTCCGTGCATTCTCGAAGCAGGCGACCGCCGCCTCATCCCGGCCCTGGCGCTCGAACCACAAGGCGCGCGCGATGGGAACGATGGGATGAGCCACGCCGCGTGCCGAAGCAGCATCTGCCAGAGCCGCCGCGCGCCCGTAATCGGACGCAGCGATCGCCGCATCGATGTCATGGACGGATTCCGCGACGGATCCGGCATTCCGCGTGGTCTTCTCGCGCATCGCACAGTTTTCCGACAGCGGCCGTCCATTCGCAACGTCTTTCGCCGTTCACGACCGCTCTTCACCAAAACCAACGCTGTCATGGCCCGCCGGAGAGCGGGCCACCCAGTTGAAACCGCACCGATGCAGACGAAAACACTCGGTTGGAGATCGAGAAAACGGTGACGCGCGCGTAACCCGGGTGGCCCGGTCGCGGTTACGCCCGCGCCGGGCCATGACAAAATTTTTTTTTGCAAAGGAAGTACTACAAAAGAAAAGCCGGCGCTTGGAACTGCCAGGCGCCGGTGAAGTTGCTACCCACGAAAAAACGCGATGGTCAGCGCCTCAGACCGCCGATTTCGTCCTGCGAATAGCTGCCGTTGCGGGTATCCGTCCATGAGGCGTACAGTTTGCCGTTGTACCAGGCGTTGCCGCTGTAGTCGCCCATGAATCCGCCTTCGAAGCCATCATTGTCTGGATTGGACGGCGTGTCGGCGATCTGTACGTTGGTCCGGAACGAATTGCCACCGTCGGTCGACCAGGTGGCATAGGCTTCGTAGTCGAGGTTGTTGGGGTCGTTGCGGCGGTCGAGCCAGGTGACGCCGACATTGCCCTTGTTGTCCACGTTAAGCCACGGGAAGAACTGGTCGTGCTTCGCGCTCTTGGGCGCGACATTGACGGGCGCGCTCCAGGTGCTGCCGCCGTCGGTGGACGACAGGACGCGAACCTGCATGAACGATCCGGTCCAGTTGTAGTCGACGACGTAAAGCTGGCCGTTGCGTGCGCCGCCGCTGTTGTCGATCCCGATCACCGGAATGTCGCTGACGCGCTCGGCGGTGTTGGGAAGGCAGCCGTAGAAACCGCAGGAGCCCGGAGCCAGCGTCGGCGTGTCGATCACGACCTGCGAGGACCAGGTATTGCCGCCGTCCGTCGATTTCTGAATGTACATAGTGGATTTCTGGCCGGTGCAGGTGCCGGTCGCCGGACAGTTCATGTACGTCAGGTAGACCGTCCCGTCCGCACCGATCGTGAGATCGCTGAACTGGTTCACATCGGTGGGATAGATCGCCGTCGGACTCGCCTGGACGATGGTCCAGTGCTGCCCGCCGTCGCTCGAGTGCGATACATAGATGGTGGAATCGCTGTTGCCGTCGAACATCGTGTTCGACACATACAGATCGTTCTTGTTGGGGCTGTTCGCATTGGTGTCGATGGCGAGCCACGGCTTGTCGGCGAAATCGCCGCTCACCGCGCTGGACGTAACGGCATTGTTCCAGGTCTTGCCGTTGTTGCTCGAGCTTGCGATCGAAACGCCGCCGCTGTCGATCCCGCCCTGATAGACGTTGCCCTTCAAGTCGTATCCGACGACGGGGTCGCCATCGCCCGATTGCCCCGTGACGTCGACTGCACAGGCCCCGGACCACGTCTTGCCGCGGTCGTTGGAGGTCCAGAAAGCGCGCAGGTTGTTCGAGCAGTTGTAATCGTTGCCGCCGGTTATCAGCTGCATCTGGTTCCGCGGATTGACGGCGATCGGTGTCTCGTCGACCGGTTCTGTCGCCCCGGCCGACCCCTCGACATTGGGAAGAGCGCACGGCGCGGGTGTACAGTGGAGGGGCGGGTTGATCTTCCCCTGGCGGTTCCACGCTGCCGACAGATGAATGGTTCCGGCATGGAGCCCGCGGGCGATGAGCGTGCTTGGCGAAATCGGCGACTTCGGCAGTTGGACCGGCCGCATATCGGAGCCTGCCTGCGCCGAAGCCGAGAGGCACAACGCAGCGACGGCCGGAATTCCGGCCATCAGAATGGATTTGAACTTCATTTGTACATCCCCTGTCGCCGACCCAACGCGCGTTGCGGGAACGGACTGCCGGTCAGCCAGCGCTAACAGCCGGTTTTCGCTCCGATTTTTTCCGGGTTCCCCATCCATTGTGTTGGCGCGACGATGTTTGCGCGCTGGCAGGCAAAGCTTCCGCGCAATCATCCGCCATTGCAAGGCACATTGCGTGTGCTGAACCTTTGCTGCGACTGACATTCATTCGCAACTATGTTGACCTTCAACCTCGGGTTCAGCAGTGCCGGCTCAGGGAAAACTCTCGACGATCTCGCGCACCGTGCCGGCGAAGCGGACGAGCGCGAGGTTTGCCGTCGTTTCGGCCTTGAGAAGAGCGGGCTCGTCCAGAAATGCTTCGCTGCCGAGAAGGACATTGCCGTAGCTCGGGCGGAAGCGCGCCCGCGCCGGAATTCCCGCCAGAATCGATTTTTCCTGCGCGTTGAGCGGCGTGGGGTACAGAAATGCGCCCTCGAGCTTCTCGATCTGCGCCCTGTCGACGGCGGGTTTCACGATCAGAAGGCGGTAGTGCCTGGGCTGGATGGCGAGCTGATGGAGCGGGTACAGAAAATCATTCCCGCCCCGGTACGCGCGTGTTCGTTTGACGGCGGAGAGTTCGCCGTCGCTGCATCGGTATTTCGATTTCAGCGCCTCGGCGGCAGCCTCGAACTCGGCTGCGTTCCGCTTCACCGGAAAGGCCATATCGCGACCCGGCTCGAAGCCGTGCCGCCTCAGGATCAGCATCCAGAGAACATCGAGCGCCGCCCTGATGGAGTTGATGATCGCGCCGGCATCGCCGATCATGAGCGGATCGAGCGGCTTCCTGCGGTAGGCGACAAGGAACTGGATTTCCGGCGCGTTCGGGTTGGGCTCCATGACAAGCTCGTAGGGGCGGCTGCGCTGCCACGCCGCGAAGCGCTCGCGGAACGTCTGGATTTGCGCCTCTGCCCATTGGAGCGGCACCAGCGCTTCCTCGAGATCAGCCTTCATCGGTCCCCTGCCCCAAAGTCCGGGAAGACGAACTGCCTCTTCGAATGGTGAAGAACACCGCCAACCCCTCGGCCGGTAAAAAGGCGCAAGCCGTCGCGCCGTGTCAAGCCGAACGCCGAACGACCGGGCACCTATGGCTTGTGTTGGGCAATGGATGACAGGCGGCGTCCGATTGCACCGCATGTGAGGGCTGCCTAGCTTTCCCGCGAAATCGGACGTGGTGACATGGGTCGGCAGATCGCGCTGCAGCGCTATTGGAACGCGTTCGCGCGGACCGCCATCGGCGACATGGTCGTCACGGCCATCGTGATCGTGCTGATATCATCGGCGCTTGTGGCCTGCGCGCTCACCGTGATCGGCGTTGCGAAGGGCGCCAGCTTCATGTTCGGCCACGTCGGGTAAGCGTACGGCTTCTCGCGTCGGGAAGCGGCCGCCGCCCCCTTGCGGACGAGGCCGGCGATCCGCTCGCGATGCGCGGCAGACCAACGCTCCGATCGGGAAGCCAAGCTCTCTTGCGGCGTCATCCGCCAAAAGGTCGTACGTCGCCGCAATTTGGTGAAGTCTCTGTCGCATCGATTCCTGGGCGAAGACCTCCGCCAAAGTGCGCAGTTCTTCGGCACAATTCCGGTATACGCAAATACGCTTTGCCTGGCTCATGAGAAATGCTCCGCCCCACTCGTGGTGAGCCCACTCCAGATGCGACGGATTTATGAACGTGGGGGCGCTCCGGCTATTGGACCAAGGTCCATCTTGCCTGGCGCTCCAGCCCCAAAGATGCGCCTCGCCCCGATGCGGCGCTGTCCGCGCAGATCCTGCTGATAGCCGAGCAGGTCGAAAAGCAGCCACTCCCGCGAACGTACAGCGGAGCGGATTTCCATCGGCAGGTTCTCCGGATCAATGCCCCGTTTCGGCGAGACGTTGATCCTGTCGTCGGCGGCGAGGTATGCGATCGCCCCCTCGTGATCCCTGAAAAGACCGCTGTGTTCCCCGACAAGGCGCGACAGGTCGCCGTTGAGCGTCTCCTGTTTCAGCACGACGTCCGTGATCGCCCTGGCCGAGAAGATCGTCTTTATCGCGTCATGCAATTCGGCTCCGCGAAGGTGCTGCGGATAGCCGGGAAGGGCCATGAGAAGAAAACGGGTGGAATGAAAACCGAACCCCTTGTCGCCCGAGAAAGCCGCTTCCGGGGCAACGACCAGTTCAAGCCAGCGAGCAAAACCGTCGATGTCGCCACTGTACATGTCGGCATGGCCGAGACTGTTCATCCGCTCGCGCAGCCAGCCCCTGCCTTCGCAGCCGTAGGAATAAAGCGACAGGTATTGGCTCATCGGGTGCCGCACGGAGATGACATGCAGGGCACCCTCCTTGCGCTGCGCGCGAGGCATGCCATTGCTGTTCGCCACTTCTGGGAAGGCGACGAACCGGCGCAAAAACCGCTTGATGAAGCGCGAGCCGGTCTTCTGTACGCCGAGATAGACGAGCGTCTCGAATTCCAGCACGCCAAGCCCCTCCCGAGCGCGCGGCGCCTGCCCTCGTACAGGTTCGCCGCCGGAAAATTAAAGCCTCTCACTTCGAGGGTGAATTGGCAATGATGTACGTGACACTGAGGCAAGCGAGCGGGATTTACCGCCGGATCATTCGGGCCGAGGGCGCCAGGCGGGCCGGACCGGAAGACCCGGGTCCGCGGGCCGCGCCGGAAATCAATGACCGCGCAGGTACTCGAGGCCGATTGCAAAAAAAGTCATCACAAATCCGCAAACGCCGAACGCCGTTGTCACCACGATGCCGGTGACCAGAAGGTCTCCGAGCCGCGTCTTCGAAAGCCAATCCCAGCTGCGCATTTGTTGCCCTTCTGTGCCGGCGCTTCCTGACAGAAAGACGAATGGACCCGCGCGAGGTGGCGAAAGCGGCGGGTTAATTCGCGGTAAGAAGAAACCCGCGCGGTCAGGGAAAGACTGCGAAGAGGTCGCTGAGATCGGTTTCCACCTTCGCATCGCGCAGCAGCGGCTTCACCCCGAAGATTTCCTCGAAGGTCCGCAGCGTCGAGCCATGCGTGTAAAATATCCTGTTCGAGTAGCCGCCACCCCTGGCGAAAGGCGAGAGCACGATCATGGGAATGGGGCCGTCGCCCTTGAGCGCCTCGTCCCAGGTGATGAAGAGCGCCCCGCCGTCCTTGTACGCCTGCGAGTTGAGAATGGCCGGCACGTGTTCGGACAGCCAGATGTCGCCGTGCTCGATCGGACTGCCGGCGCAGGTGTCGTGCATGTCGTCGCAGAGATTGGGCGTTATCCACACGTACTGCGGCAACGTCCCGTTCCTGATGTCGGACGCAAGTTCCCCGAACGGGCGCAGATGGGCGATGCAGTACGCCGAATTCCGGTCGAGATTGTCGGTGACGTCGGCGAAATAGGCGAAGGGCTCGTGGCGTACGGCATAGAGCGGGCTGCCGTTCGGATCCGTCTTTCCCCGATCGCGAAGCGGACAGATTTCTCCGGTGGTGTTCTCGAGATATGCCTTCCAGCTGACTTTGGCATTGTCGAGCAGCGTGACGAGATGCCTCTTTGTCCGCTGCTCGTTTCGGCTGGGCGGGCCGTCGTTGCGGATGCCGAAATTGGTCCCGGCCTCGAGCCAGAGATAGTTGGGAAGGCTCGGATGAATGTGCGGCGCATCGTAATACTGGTTGGCGTAGGACGACATCGGAATAAGCGCGTAATTGATGTACGGCGCCTTGGGATTTCCCCGGATGTCCTTGCTGCCGTCGCCGGTCCAGTTGTGGTTCTCCATCAGGATGATGAACACCGTCTTGATGTGATGCTTCGGGGGTGCCGCGGCCGCGCCGTGCGCCGGCGCCGGTCCGGAGAGAGTGGCGATCGCGCCGGCCAGGAACCCCAGCACGGTCCAGAGACGATTTCCGCGACGATGTCCGCTCATGTCGTTTTCCCGCAAAGTCTGGCTGCCTGCGCCGCATATCGCGACGACAGGCCGCGCCCACAATGCCGAGTTTTGTTGCACTATTGTGATCGCCGGCGTCCAGGGGTGAACGATCGCAGTGCGGACGAGCCGCGACTGAGGCCCGGGAGTATGCCGGGACGCGCTGGAATCTTCTTCATCCGGCGTCCATGAATCCGGACAATGCCGAGGCACGCGCCTGTACATTGTCGCAAAGTTGACACCGATTTTCGTTGCCCATCCGGATGTCTGCGGGATAGCGTCCTACGGTGCGGCACACGGGGACCAAGGATGCCGCGCAGAGCCCCGCTCGCGTCGGCCCCCCCAAAACCTCGCGGGCGGGGCTTGCCGCCGGCGAAAGCCGTCAGCCGAACGGCGTACGCTCGTTCCGCCACAGCGACGGTACAATCCCGGCCTGCGCCGCTATTTCGGCGGTGGGTTGGCGACGAGGTACGGAAGGCCACTGTTGATGTTCGGGTCTTCGGCCCAGATTTTCGGATCGAAGCCGGGCGGCAGCCCCGATTGCAGTTGCCGCGTCGTGAGTCCGGCAATTCCCGTGTCGTTCTTCGGCGAGCCCGCCCCTTCCGATTTCTTGCCGACACCGCTCGTATCGAGGTCCCAGTAATCGTCCGTGAGGTCGCCGGGATCGTAGTCGCCACCGATGAAGCCGCCCCGTACAGCGCCGGAAACGCGCTTCACCCGCCCCATCGACCAGGAGGTCGTGATCGCGGGCGCGGCGTTGTATGCGTGCTCGCTCGTGCCGGCGAGCCCGCCCGCATCGCCGCCGCTCGCGACCGAGACCGCGCCCGTGGCGTAGCAGTTCTCGATCGTCGCAGTGTTATCCCCGACAATTCCACCGGCCCTCCCTCCGCCGTCTGCCGAAACCCTGCCCGTTGCGAAGGATTGATCGATCCCGCTCGTGCCGGTGAAACTGTACATCACGCCGACGAGCCCGCCCGCGCCGCCATAGGGCGCGGAGACGGAAGCGGAGGAATGCGAAAACCCGATCGTGCCCGCATCGATCTCCCCGACGAGGCCGCCCGCGGAGCCTTCCGGTCCGGCGTCGACGACGGAGCCGGACGCAGACGAGCGGAGAATTGTTCCACCATGGCATGCATAGTCGTCTCCGAGGCCGGCCAGCAATCCACCGACGATCGAACCGCCGGCCTCGCCTTCGCCGCCGTAGAGCGTGCCGTGTACGGATTGCACGTTGATGAGGGATCCGCCGCAGGCGTCCGCCGCCACCGCGCCGAGATCGCCGCCCCCTTCCGCTGTCATGTTCGCATCGACCAGCGCGACGTCACGAAGGGTCGCGTTGTCGAGTTCAACGAAAAGTCCCACGGCGTCGACGTTCTGGTCATCGATCGTCAGGTTGGAAATGCGATGACCGAGTCCCTCGAACGATCCGGCAAAAACGGTCTGGACCGGAGCGCCCGGATAGGTGCCGTCCTGGCTCGCATCGTAATCGTTGGCCAAGGCGAAGGCGCCCGAAGGGCTGCCGGCAATGGCGCTTGCGAGCGAGCTGATCGAATTCACGAGCGTGTAAACTGTACCGTTTACGGCGAGGCCGCTCGACAGCCCGGCAAAGGTGACGCTGCCGGTCCCGCCGAAATCGAGCGTCCCCTTCGCGCCATAGTCGAGTGCGAGACCTCCGCTCCCCTCCACCGTGACCGGCCCGTCGATCGATATCGAGCCGCGCGCAACCAGCGTCAGACTGCTCGCATCCGGCCAGGCAATCGCGGCCTTCACGTTCAGGTCTTCGGCTTCTGCAAGCGTACCCGTTGTCGTCACCTCCACGCTGCCGGACGCCAGGAGATTCTCGAGATCGCCGGCGTTCAGCACCGCCCTGCTCGCGGTAGGCGCGCAGATCCCGGCGGAACAGGTCACGTTTTGCGTTGCTCCGGTCGAGATGGTGATGGCGGCGTTCGCCGGTTGTGAAGCGCCTGCCAGCATCAGCACTGCGAGCACCGTTCTTGCGCGTGCCACATCCACCTCCCGATGCCCGTTTCGTCCCGGGATGCTACGCCCGGCCTGGACGGCGCTGCAACGCCATCCAGCACGATGATGCCGGCGAATCAGGCGATGCGCTGATCGCTTCTCAAAACCGCACGACCGGGTTTGGGGGATTTCTGCGGTCCATGGGCACCACGGGAAGCAACCCCAACCTTTCGGCGCGGCGACGACACCTATTCCGTACAAATACTGCTCACGCTTTCGAGCAGCCGGACGAGTTCGGCCTGTCTGTTCGTATCGGTCTTGGCCATCATGCGCGCGACATGCACGCGAATGGTATTCACGCTGACCGATCGGCGTCCGGCGATCGTTGCCAGGTCGCGGCCGGCCAGCAGCTCGACCGCCACCCCGGCTTCTGCGGCCGTAAACCCGAACAGCGCGCGCAGGCGATCGGCCGGAGCGGCCTGGCCCCTCTCGGGAGCCGTTGCGAACACGATCGCCGAGGGCGCAGCCCGAAAGTGCCCGCGCTGGTCCCCGGTCAACGGCGCGACAACGACGGACAGCGGTCGCCGGAAACCGGGACGCTCGAGCGACATCGCACCGCCCTTGCGCCGTTCCGCGTCGCGCTCCGATGCGAGCTTGATCAGGCGATGCAGCATGCGCGTCGATTCCGCACCCGCCCCGCGCAGGATGCCGTCCCGCAGCATCAATCCATGTCCGCCCGCTGCCAGTGATTCGCCGGCGCTGTTTGCATGGCGTACACGCGCGTCGGCATCGACCACAAAGATGCCGTGCGGCGAACGGTCGAGCGATTGCGAAAGGCTGTCGCTCAGCTGCCGCGCCTCCGACAGCCTGAGATCGATCGCGCAGGCCCGGATCAGGTGCGGCTGCAGCTGCCTGGCCAGGCCGATTTCGCGTTGATCGAATGGGCCGCCGCGGCGCGACCGCAAAAGATTAATCGTCCCGAATGTCGTACCGGCCAGCGTCACGCCGATCATCAGTCCGGAATGTATTCCAAACGGCCGCAGGAAATCGTTGTAGTATTCTGTACGCATCAGTTCCGGTTTCGGCAGGGCTTCTTCGTCGGTGACCACGCGGGAGCGCCAGCGGACCGGCGAGCGCGACAGGCCAAGCCGGCGGTTGCGGCCGGGGCGAACCGGATTGCGCGTGGCGTAGTAACCGAACTGGTGTTGAAGAACGCCGGGATCGATCCGGGCGAGAATGGCCGATCCCGTTCCCGTCACCTGATCCTGAAAGAGCAAAGCGGCACCGCAGGACCCCGTAATGTCGGCGAGATTTTCGAGCGCCGACGGCCAGAGCTGTGGAGCAAGCGCCGCCTCATAGACCGCGCCCACGACGTCGTGCAGTTCGGGGGAACCCTTCATTCACCGCCCCAGCAGTCGCAACCAGTGACACCATAGCACGTCGCCGGATTTCGGTGGAACATTCGCCCGCGCGCTGGGTGCCCTTCGGCCTTGCGCCAGCGAAACAACAGCGTGGTGGAAAGGCTGTGTTTCTTCGCCACCCGCGACACCGGATTCGTCTTGCTCCCTTCGATGATCGCCTGCTTCTGCTCAGGCGACCAGCGCCTTCGCGTGTCGGCAACAAAGACCTTGGAGGTATCTCCAGACGTAGGGACGGCTCCGTATCCCAAGCCGCTCAAACCGCCACTCTCCGCAACCATCCTGAAATCACGTCATACTGCACAAGGTGGCCAACACCGGGCAACACCGGACGCTTACCCGTACATCGTGCCGCCAACGTCATCAGGTTCGCCAGGGGAGTCTCGCCGTCCACACAATTCTTACGACTGCAAAATGAATAGATCACCTTCTCCGCGCCCGTCGCGGGATTGACCTGGAACAGCGCTCCGTCGACGATGTGTGTGCCGCCCGAACTAGTCGTACCGTACAGCATGCCGCTGACGTAAAGCAGACCCGCGAACGGATACGACCCGTCGGCGCCGTAGCCGAACGAGTGGACGACTTGCTCGATGCTTCCTGCCATGGCCGGTGCCGCAGCGCCTAACGCATAGATCAACGCACTGATAATTATGCTGATGCGAAGAGTGTTTTTTTTTCATCACGACCGACCACCAGCCTAAAAAGGCGCGAAACGGACAATAACTGTTGTCCAGGCAGCGATCGGCTTGTCGTTCACAGAGGCTGGCAAGTAGTGCCATGTATTCTGTACCCATTCGATTGCCAGACGATCGATATCGCTAGTCCCCGTCGAGCGGATAACTTGTGCCTGACCAACGGAGCCGTCGGGCTGCACGAGAATACGCAGTTCGAGCGATAGCGCTTTAACGAGATCGCCAAGCGTGTGTGGCAGTTCGGGCCGCTGATTGACATGCCCGGGATCGAGTCGTGGGCCGAGCTGACGCGTGATGGTGTCCGCCACGATTCCTCCATCGCCCTGGTCTGGAACGATGGTGATATCCGGCACGGGTATCAGGGGCGTTTCTGGCGTCTCGAACTTCCAGTCAACCGGCGGTGCGGGCGCCTCCTTGACTCCGATATTGGTAGCAACAACAGCGACCTGGAGTTCGTGTGGAAGCTGTGAGGTCAACGAAGGTCGAATTACGAAGGCGAGTAGCCAGAGAATAACGCTGTGAAGAACTATTGCAATGCCTATCGCTGCGGAGCGTCGGGTCATTGGTTGTGCTGAAGCGGCGGGCGCATATTCCTGCTGGTTCGCAGGAATCGGATTCAGAATTTCAGTCAATAAATCCACAGCACAGGTTCCGTTTCGCTTGCCAAGTACGAAACTCTGCCAGAGATCGTAGACAGGCTCGGCCGCACTTTGACCGGATACCTCGATTTAGGTCTGCAGCTACAGCGCGCCACCCAAACGAAAAAAATACCCGAAACAAGAGATGATTCTCGCGCACGTCGTTGGCATTAATCCTGTTCCACGTTGAGCACTTTGGCGGTTGCTACGAGTTTTGGTCCCTCCAGCAATTCGAAAACCGTACCCACCTCAAGTTCACTAGCAACGTTGTCTGAATAGAAAACACCGATAACGGCCTGACCGCTTGTCCCGGGTTGGATAGGCTTTGGGCACTCTAAGACCCGCCCCGGATAGAGCCGCCCATGAAAGGAAAACGTGGCGCCCCAACCTTTATGTATCGGTCTGTCCGATGGCAGTCCCTCAGCTTGAAGTTCGTTGATTTCTCGCATCCAAACAATGGCTCGAATTTTCATGGCAGAGGTCATCGATCTAGCCCTTATTGCCGGTGCAATTTGAAACGATTTGAATTCCATTTTTTGCAGCGTCGGCGTTCACTTGCGGCAATGCCGATAGCGGGAATGAAACTGCAGGATGGCCGTCAAGTGGTTGTTGGGTTCCGAGCGAAAGGGTCTGTTGGCTTACAGATGTTTGTACAACCGTAGCGGAGGGGTCCCATCCTCTAGAGACCGCGAAATTCCCATACCACTCCGCACTGTCCAAGTTCATCCAAAACTGCTTCTGCGAAAACCCGGACGGAGGGGGACCAAACTGACCGGTAGTCTCAATACCCATCAGTTCGCTCGGTCCGACTGCCCGATAGATTGGCACTGCATCCGATCCTTGGTCGTCGGGTGTATCGCCCGATAGCGTGAGTACGCCTAGTGCAGCGGTAATTGGAGCGGCAATATCGGCCAATGCCGCCTCAGCCGCTGCTTCTGCGTCGGCCACCGCGCCCGCAGCAGTAGCTGCTCCTGCTGCTCCCCCCCCCGTGGGACAGGTTCCGGAGCGTGTATTTGAGGCGAGTGTGGCTGGTCCCGCGCCGGCGGCTCCTCCACCGCCAGGGCTAGAGAACCCTCCATCACTCAGACCACTGCCGCCAAATGATCCACCACAACCACCGGGGGCATAAAGGCACTGATCATCGGACGATTCGCCAGGGCCGCCAGATGGACAAGAACCATCTGGTGTATTGCAACCGTCCGGAATTGGCGGGGTATAGTCATACCCATTACTATCGTCACTGCCGCCATCCCAAAGGCACGGCTTCTTATCATTGTCGCTGCCGCAATAGATTCCCGGTGCGAGTCCAGTGGGATCGGTCAGCGTGAGCGGATCGTTCAACACATACGAATAGCGGTTGAAGCTCTGTCCGAGCGTCGGATATCCGACAACCGGATCGGCGCTGAGGAAACGACCGAGGGCTGGATCGTAGATGCGGGCGTTCATGTTCTCCAGGCAGAAAGAGTCCATCATCTCTTGGCCGGTATAGCCGCGAAGCGTTGATGATGGCGGACGGAAGAAGATGCCGCCGCAGGTCTCCGCCAGATCGGCCCCGCTCTGATCCCGTCTGCGGCCCCAGGCGTCATAAGAATCATACTCTGAGATGCCGTTGGTGCCCGTCAATGCCGTCGTGGATAGAAGATGGTCCTCGACAAAATAGGCCGGCGTCACGGTTCCGTTGCTTGTGAACATCTCGGCAACGATGTGACCATAGGGTGCGAGATAGCTTCGCCAAGTGGTCGTGGACCCGATTACCATTTCTTCAGCAACGCCGGCTGCCGGATTGTTCATGTAGTAGAGGGTACCACCGCGCGCAAAGGCTTTGATGGACTGGCGCTGCGCGTACAGGAAGTGCTGAAGCATGATCCGCATTGCGGGCATGTGTTCGTGTTCCGCGGCAAGCGCGGGGACCTGATCAAACTGATCTGGCACGATGGCCAGGGCCTGTGCCT
>DATGGN010000085.1:0-19950 GCA_035308485.1 Rhizomicrobium sp. | reverse complement strand
GCCTCGTAGTACGAATTGAAAAGATAGTTGTATTCGGGATTGTACGGCCGATAGTGCGGCAGGTGCGTCGAGAGCACAAAGCACTCGAAGAACCAGGTCGTGTGAGCGCGATGCCATTTCGCGGGGCTCGCGTCCGGCATGGACTGCACGCACTGATCCTCGGCGCTGAGTGGCGCGGCCAGACGCTCGGTCTCGGCCCGGACGGCACGATAGCGGGCGGCGAGCGACTGTGTAGCGGGGCGGCTTTGCGGCGCCTGCGGCGCGCCGAACGCGATGGGCTTGAAAGTCATGAAACCTTCGATCGGGCAGGATTACACCGTAGTCATATCGTCCGTAGTTGCGAAAGGTTCCCAGGCTACAACAAACAAATGATCGGTCCAACCGCGGGGGTGGCTTTTTGGAAAGCAGCCCGGAACAGCGGTCGCTCCAGCTTCGTTTCCGCTGCGCCCTTTCAAAGGAGGACTCGGGTCAATGCCAATGCAACAGACAAGTTCCGATCTCGGCAGGCGGGAGACGGGTTCGCTGATCGGCAGCGACAAGGTTGAAGGAACGGACGTCTACAATTCTGCCGGCGACCGCGTCGGCACCATCGAGCGGGTGATGATCGATAAGGTCAGCGGCAAGGTGGCCTATGCAGTGATGAGTTTCGGCGGCTTTCTCGGTCTCGGCAGCGATTACTATCCGCTTCCTTGGTCTCTGCTCACCTACAGCGAGCGCCTTGGCGGTTACGAGGTGAACGTGACCGAAGACCAGCTGCGAAAAGCGCCCAAATTCCGCAAGGACGAGCCGTGGGCCTACGGAAGCCGCGATCGCGAGAAGGAACTCTACTCGTACTACCAGGTGACGCCGTACTGGTAGGCGACGCGAAAGATCGGTGTCTTGCAAGGGCTCCGGTGCGGATGCACCGGAGCCTTATCCTATCCCTCCCCCGCGCTCAGCGCTCACGCTTCGCGCCACCCTCGCTCTCAAGGGGAGAGGGTCTCCTGTACGGATTTCGACGACGATATCCTTCGCCGCGGGAGGGAGAAGGTGGCGCGGGCTTGCCGCGCGCCCGATGAGGGTGCCTTACCGCCACGCGCTGGCGAGGCGCGCAGGCGCATCGCGGTACAGGTTTGGATAGAGGCGTTTCAGGTTCGCGATCTTCGGCAGGTCGTTGATGACGATGTAGGGACTGTCAGGATTGTGAAGGAGGTAATCCTGGTGGTAGCCCTCGGCGGCATAGAACCCCGTGTAGCGGTCGATGCGCGTCGCGATCCGGTCATTGAAGACGTGTGCCTTGGTGAGCTGCGCAAGGTAGGCGCGCGCCACCTTTTCCTGCACCGGACTTTCGAAAAAGATATCCGAGCGATACTGCGTTCCTTCATCCGGACCCTGACGGTCGAGTTCGGTCGGATCGTGCGCGACCGAGAAATACACGCGCAAGATCGTGCCGTAGGTGACGATCGACGGATCGAAGGTGATCTTCACCGATTCGGCATGTCCGGTGGTTCCGTTGCTGACGGTCTCGTACTGTGCGCTCTGCGCGGCACCTCCGGCGTACCCCGCGACGACTTCGCGCACACCTCTGACGTGCTCGAACACCCCCTGCATGCCCCAGAAGCATCCCCCCGATAGCACGGCGACTTCCGTTCCGCCGGCACGCGTCTGGGCTTCGTCTGCCACCGGCGCCGGTATCACCCGCGCCGGCTCGTCCGCACGCGCGCAACCCAGGAAGCCGGCGGCCTGCACAAAGAGAATTGTGAAGAGACAGATTTTCCTCATCGAAAGAACTCCTTCAGACACGCTTCGTCACGCGCGGGACAAAGATGAGAGACGCAGAATTCATGCAGTAGCGAAGGCCCGTCGGCGGTGGACCATCGTCAAAGACATGGCCCAAATGTGCGTCGCAGCGCCGGCACGAAACCTGCGTCCGCTGCATCCCGAAACTGTCGTCAGGCCGCTCGACCACGTTCTGCTTCGCAATAGGCCGGGTAAAGCTGGGCCACCCCGTCCCTGAGTCAAACTTGTCATGGGAATCGAACAGCGCCGTCTGGCAGCAGATGCAGCGGAACAATCCATCTTTGTGCAGATTCCAATAGGCACCCGTGAACGCGGGTTCGGTATCGGCGTGGCGGGTGATCTCGAACACGGCCGTGGAAAGCCGCTTGCGCCACTCGTCTTCGCCGAGCACCACCTTCGGCACGAGACCGGCGCCAAGCTTCGTGCCCGAGGCATCAAAGTTCGTGATTTCAACCAGTCCAACGGCGCTCCTGAGCCCGGCGTGAGCGATCACTGGGGCAAGAATCAGGGCCGACGCGGACATCGTCAGCATTTGACGGCGGCTGGAAACAAACAATGGTTTGTGCATTGGGGACGCGCTCCCGGGAACCGGCAGACTCTACTCCCCCATTCGTCGGTGGCGGAAAAAAGGTTACCGGTCAGCCCGCGAGCACGAGGCCGACATTGGGCGCTGCGGGAGCAAAGGCCGCGGCGGCTTTCTCGAGCGGCCGAGCCTGATCGGATGCGCCTACGAAAAGAACGCTTTCCGCCAGCGATATGAGCGGGACCATCTCGAGTCTGGCCGGCGCGTGAATGATCACGAAATCCGAAACCGAACGGAGGTGGTGAAGGAGCGCTCGCGCCGCGCCGGATTCCCATTCCGTCCTGATATGCGCAGTGGGCATGCCTGCAAGGACGAGGACGGGCGAGTTCGTGTCTTTCTCGATTGCCCGACTCAAAGGGAGGGTACCGGCAAGAACGCCCGTCACACCACCTGTTCTTGCTTTGAGGCCGGCCATGCGGGCTGCTGCAGAACGCGACAGGTCCGCGTCGAACAGAACGACGTTGTGACCGAGGAGCGCCAGCGCACGGGCAAGGCCAAGCGACACGCTCGCCACGGCTTCCCGCGGATCAAATCCGCTCACCAGAACGCTTCGCGGCCGCGACTCCGGCGAAAATGCGGTCAGGCGTGCGGCAAGCGATACGAGAGCGCGCGAAAACTCCGACCCGGGTGAGTCGACGATCTGATCCGCCGCAACGGGATCGCGCGCACCGGGAACGTACGCGACAACGGGCACCGAAATCGGACGCTGGACTGCGACGGCGTCGCGCTCCGCCAGACTGCTGCCGGCCCGTTCCATGACCAGTGCACAAAGAACGCCAAGGAGAAGGCCGGCGGGAATCGACGCACCCAGGATCAGCATTCGCGGGGGAAAGCTTGGCGCGGCAGGCACGGAAGCGTGGGAGATGATCCGGGCATCCGGTGTGGTCACGCCGTCCTGATCCTGCGCTTCGCGCAGACGGGTCACGAAGGATTCGTACATCGAGCGCGTCGACGCGGCACTCGCTTCCAGCGCCCTCAGCTTGACCCGCGCGAGATTTTGCGCATTCGACTGGTCGCGCGCTGCCGCGAGGCCGTTCTCCAGGGACTGGACCTGCGCACGGGCTACGGCCACGTCATTGGCGACAGACCCGGCAATGCGTTCTGCTTCCTGCTCGATTTTGCTGTCCAGGTCGCGAAGCGCCGAATCGGCAGCGATGCGCTTGGGATGTTTCGGTCCGTAGCGCGTCGTGATGTCGGCTGCGTTCCGTATCTCTTCCGCCTGCTGCTGGCGCAACTGCACGATCAGGGGTGAAGCGACGACCTGCGATACTTCCGCCACGCGCCCGGATCTCATGAGTGCCTGTACGTGGCTGTTGGTCGCCTCCTTCTGGGCCAGATCGGCGCGCGCCTGAATGAGCTGCGTATTGATGGTGGAAAGCTGTTGATCGGCGAGCGACTGCGTTCCCTGCCCGCCGTCGTTCAATTCGTTTGCCGCCTTGTACGACTGAACGGCGGCGTCACCGTCCTGCACCTGACGCGCAAGCTGCCCAATTCGGGTGGCAAGCCAGCGCGTCGTGCGCTGCGCGGCGTCGGTCTTCTGGGCGATCTGGGAGTTGATGTAGCTGTCCACCAGCGTATTGCCGATTCGCGCTGCCTTCTCGGCCTCTTCCGCCGTGACCGTAACCGAGATCGCCGTCGACAGACCCTCGGCCTCGACGCGCAGATGCTTCAGGAACCTGTCGACGATCGCCGATCGCTGCGCATCGGGGGCCCGGGCGTGGACGAACAGGTTCAGTGGAAACGGGGAGATGGCAGGGTTGAATTCCTCGTCCTGGGCAAGACCAAGACGATCGATCACCGTGGCCGCGAGATCGCGCGATGTAAGAATCTGGAGTTGGTTCTGTACGGAAGCGGGGTCCGTCGGCAGTTCCGTCAGCACCTCCGAGCGGTCGGTGATGTTGTTCTTTCGCGGGTCGAGCATGACGACCGCGGTTGTCGAGTAGCGGGTCGGCAGGACGAGCACCGCGAGAACGGCGAGCAGAACGACGCCCGCGGCGACGGTGAGAACCGTGCGCCCGCGCTTGTGCAGCAGCTGCAAGAGTTCGGGCAGCCCGAAAGGCCGGTCGGAATTTGCGATCTCGGCCGGGGCAAACAGGCCGGACTGTGCCGTCGACAAGATCAACCCTCTCGGCAGTGGAACTGCGCTCTTCCACAGGATTTAACCCGCCGGCACCTTCCGAACGGTTAACGGAAGGTTCTCTCAAAGCGCGAAGTTTGTCGCGCCTTCAACCGGATTGGGGCGCAACCAGCTCGGGGTGCTGGCCGGCCGCGACTCTGATTGGGAATTGCGTTTCGGTCCTTCGGCTGCCCACCCATCCCGGCGGCCGGACACCCAGGCTCGCGAACAGTACACCGGGATCGTCCCATGGCACATCGTGGTACGCGTCGACGAGAAACGGGCTCAGAGGGTCGCGTCGCCATTCGCGCGGGAAAATTGCCACGAGGTCGTTTGGAATCGCGGGTCTCATGCCTCCGTTGGGTTCGATCGAGCGCGCCAGCGCCGCCGGCAGATCGCGGCCGGGCCCGAAGGCAAGCGTACTTCCCTGTGTTGCGCGCGGATTGATCTCAATGAGATGAGCGGCACCATCGGCATCGCGAATGAAGTCGAGGCCGTGGATTCCGGAGAGGCCGAACCGCCGGGCGATTTTGAGCGTTGCCGATTTGAGCTGCGGACAGTCGACGCGGCGGATGACGTTCGGCGGTCCGATCGTTCCATCGGCAACCAGCACGTCGTAATAGATGGCGCCTACGACCTCGCCGCGCCACGCCGCAAACGCGCTTGCCGCCTGTGTTCCCGGGATGAATTTCTGCACGCTGACACGCGGCGCTTTCGGCGCGATCGCATCGCGCGCGAAATGGACGTCGCGTCTCTTGAGGGCGCGGGCAACGCCGCGCAGGAGCGACGGCACCCTCGTCAGTCGCGCGTATCCGACTTCGGCTTCGGCGACATTGCGCGCGATTACGACGCCTTCACCGCCCCAGCTGCCGTCCGATTTCAGCACCGCCGGCAGTCCGAGGATCGCAAGCGCCTCATGCAGTTCCGCTCTGCCGGAAACGGCAAGCGTCTCGGGCACGCGGATGCCCTCGCTTCGCGCCTCGGCGATGAAGCCGCTGCGGGAAATAAGACGCGGAACAACGTCCGGGTTCCCAAGCGACCGCCGGACAAGGTCGCGGACGGTGCTGTCTTCCCGCTCCAATCTGTACAGCGACAAGAGCTGCGAGAGCGCACGGTCGTCGCAAGCGACGAGGAGATCGGGCGCCGACTGGGTGATGGCCGTCCGCATGGCCCGGCCGGGGGCGATGGCGCTGTAGGGATGCCGTCGCGACAGGTAGCGGCTCGCCGCAATTACGGCGCCTGCGGGCGCCAGTGCCTCGACCGTGCAGGAGGCATGCGCGAAACCAGCGGCAAGCCGCGCGACGGAGGGCCATCCCACGCTCGAGAGGAGCAGCACTTTGGCGGACATGGCCTCGCGTTTAGCACGACAGGCGTTGACCGGAAGTGAACCGCGAAAAATGGCACAGAACTTGGAATGGCCATCTCGCAGTTCAGCCACAGGCCGAAACAATGCGATTTTCCGCTCACGAATGTCCCGGATTGGCACCTCTGACGGCGCGCGCTTCTGTCCAGGGGAGCGCCCGATGAGCGGACGCTGCGACGTAGCCATTATCGGCGCCGGTCCTCACGGCCTCTCGCTTGCCGCCCATCTGCGCGCGGCCGGAATCGATTTCCGCATCTTCGGCAAGACGCTCGGCACCTGGCGCGACCACATGCCGTCCGACATGCTTCTGAAATCCGACGGCTTCGCCTCCAATCTCTCCGCGCCCTCCGAACAGTCGACGCTGAAGGCGTGGTGCAGCGAGCATGGCGTCGCCTATGCCAGTCAGGGGCTCCCGGTTTCGCTCGAGACCTTTCTCGCCTATGGCTCGGACTTCCAGAAACGCTACGTTCCCAACGTAGAAGACGTGATGGTGGAAAACGTCGAGCAAGTCGGCGCCGACTTCGAGCTGACCCTTGCGAACGGCGAAAAGGTGATTGCGGGATACGTGGTGGCAGCGGCCGGAATATCCTGCTTCCCGTACACTCCGATCACGATGTCACACCTTCCTTCCCATCTCCTGTCCCACAGCTACGACCACCGTGCGGTCGACGGCTTCCGTGGCAAGGACGTGGTCGTGATCGGCGCCGGCGCTTCCGCGATCGATCTTGCGTCTTCGGTTCACGACAGTGGCGCCACGGTTCGCATCGTCGTGCGTGCGCCGTTCATCGAATACAACTCCATCCCCGATCCCGACGCCGAGACGCTCCTGTATCGGATCCGCCGGCCCGCTTCCGGAATCGGCCGCGGCTGGAGATCATATTTCTGCGCCAACGCCCCCCTCCTCTTTTATCGGCTGCCCGAACCCCTGCGTATGCGCGGCGTCGCAAGCCACATGCACCCGGCCGCCGGCTGGTTCATGCGCGAGAAGATCGAGGGCAGGATCGAGACGCTGCTCGGCCGTACCATTGCCGGCGCCGAGGCCATGAAGCAGGGCGTGCTCCTGACTACGATCCGCGAAGACGGCACGCGCCAGCAGCTGGCCTGCGACCATGTGATCGCCGCCACGGGGTATCGCCCGGACACGCGCCGCATGAACTATCTTGCGCCCGCTCTCCGCAGCGCCATTGCCTCACAGCGGTACACGCCCGTGGTCTCCGACAATTTCGAGACACCGGTCGAGGGCCTCTTCGTTACCGGGCCCGCGGTGATCGACAGCTTCGGCCCCCTGATGCGCTTCATGGTGGGCGCGGAATTCGTGGCGCCCAGGCTCTCGGGTTATCTTGTGCGAAAACTGGGCGCACAGACGGAGAAGCGCGCGGCCTGATGCTTGACGCTGCCTCCGGAAAGCCGATATCGCTGATGGTATCGAGAGGCTTTGTGGATGCTGTCGCAGAAGGCCCGTTACGCCCTGCACGCCTTGATCGTGCTCGCCGAGCATGGGGCCGGCGAGCCCAAGATGATTGCGGACATCGCCGAAGAGGCGCACGTCCCGCGCAAATTCCTCGAGCAGATCCTGCTTGACCTGAAGCGGCGCGGGATCGTCCGCAGCCTCCGGGGCCGCGCCGGCGGCTACCTTCTCGGGCGCCCGCCGAAGGCCATCACCTTTGCCGAAGTCATCCGCACCATCGATGGGCCGCTCGCGCTCGCGCCTTGCGTCAGTACGACCGCCTATCACCGTTGCGAAGACTGCGAGGACGAAGAGACCTGCGCGATCCGGAAGGTCCTGCTCGCCGCGCGCGACGCGACCGCCGCCGTCCTGGAAGAGCGCACGCTGGCCGGGGCACTCAGCGCAAGACGCAGGGCAAGGGCGGCGGCTTAGCTTCCAGCAATTTCCGTCGGTTGGATTCCTCTTCGGGCGCGTTGCACGTCGCGCGGTTTGAAGGTTCACTGGAACCGGTCGAGGCTGGCGGGAGACACGGCATGAGGTTGAATCTTACTTCGGCGATGGTTCTAGGCGCGGCGCTAGTTGTTTGCGCGACGACCTTGCCAGCGTTGGCTTACACGGAAACGACGCTTCACACGTTTTGTCCGGTAACTCCGAAAAAGCCGTGCAGGAGCGGGTCGGCACCCACAGGGCTTGCCATCGACCAGTCGGGGAATCTCTTTGGTGTGACTGCGGTTGGAGGGAAATACAATGCCCCCTATGGCGCCGGAGTAGTTTTCGAATTTTCGCCGAGTACGGAGCAGTACAGCGTACTTTGGAACTTCTGTAAGAAGACCGGCTGCGCCGATGGATGGGAGCCCGGACGGGTCAACCTCGTCATCGATGCGCAAGGTAACCTCTACGGCACCACGACTAAAGGGGGCCTGGGCAGTGAAGGCGGAAACGGTGTGGTTTTCGAGCTGTTTCATAAGAATGGAATTTGGCAAGAGAAGACGCTCTACGAGTTCTGTTCTCTAAAGAACTGCACGGATGGTGGAGACCCGCGATCCGGTCTCACCTACGCCGCAGCCGCTTCGGGGCAAGCGTACGACGGTGTGTCGCCGCTATATGGGACCACGTACTACGGTGGAGGAAGTACGAGCGAGGGCGCTGTATTCTCGTTGACCCCGAATACCGGGACGAAAAAATGGAGCGAACAAGTGCTTTACAGTTTTTGTTCGCTGGCGAACTGCACGGACGGACAGAATCCCGCAGCACCGCTCTATATCGACGACCTGGGAAACATCTATGGAAGCGCCTCGGGAGGCTCCACCAATGACGGTGTTATTTTCGAGCTCAGTCCCAAGGGGTCTGGATACACCCAGAGCCTGCCATATACTTTCTGCCAACAGATCAATTGCACCGACGGTGCTGGTCCGCAGGGGGGAGTGATCATGGGTACATCGGACAACCTTTATGGCACGACGGTTGCGGGCGGTTCGGGTCAGGGTGTCGTGTTCGAACTGTCTCCGAACGGATCGGAGTGGCAATACAGCGACCTCGAAGTTTTCGACGGCACGGATGGCATATATCCCAGTGGCGGCCTCATCATGGATGCCAATGGCAATTTGTTTGGTACAACCTATGCTGGCGGACCTCGACAACACGGAAACGTGTTCGAATTCAATGGCTCCATTCAAAGCCTCTATGATTTTTGCCCCGAACGAAAGTGTCGTGATGGCAAAGGGCCTGTGGCCGGAGTGGTCGAGGATGGCGCGGGTAACCTCTACGGGGTTGCGCAAGAGGGCGGGTTTCAGGACAGCGGCACGCTTTTCGAGCTGTCCCCGTAAGCCTCGTGGCCACTGGGGCCGAGGACGTTAAGCGGGCTCGTTAACGAGCGTCGCCGCCGGATCAAGACCAAAACGCAGTTCTTATTTTCCGCCGGTCCGGTGCACCGGGCTAAGATGCGTCAGGCGGCGCATTGCATTCGGAGTCAGGATTCAAATCACATACGGAACCCAGCGCCAGCGTACACGCGCCATGTAGTGCGCATATTCGGCGTCGTGTCGCAGGAATGCTTCTTCGACGAAACTCTTGATCACAAACAGACCCGCGCCGATGCCAAAGATCGCCGCATTGCGCAAGGACCAGTTCTGCAGCGCGAGCGCCGCGTAGGCGAGATAGATACCCGTGTAGATGGGATGGCGCATATAGCGATAGGCGCCGGTTGTTACGAGTCCGCGGTTTGCCGGCACGAGACCGATGGAACGTCCGAGGCTCGCGCGGGCCCAGACCGAGATCAAGAAGCTTCCGACGCTGAGGGCGAAGATGAGCCATGGCGCCGCCGCGCGGACACCGACATCGGCGAACCGGCCGAACATGAAGAGCCAGTATGTCGCCACGAAAGCAAGCAACCAGAGCACGGGATGCATCGTCACCCGCGTCGGCGTACGGCGCACGACCATCGTTGCGACGAGAAGGACGAAGTTTGCGTTTGCCACGATCCAGGCCGGATTCAGCCCAAAGCTGTGCAACTCATGCCATAGCGATCGCGCGAATGGTATGCAGGCAAAGGCGGCAACGAGGCGGTCAAGCCAAGGGGTCGCGAGCAACCTCGGCAACGCCGACGCCGCGGAGCTGTGCCGTAACGAAACAGGGACCATGGTGCACGAGCCTCATCCCGCCATCTGGGTGAAGCTCGCGCAACCGCCGTGCCAAAGTGTCGGGCGATGCCTTACGACATCATTTGATATAGTGTCCGGAGGTGCAGGCGCGGTGCTCCGCTGGCGAGGCGCCCGTCACATCGGCTTTTCGCAATTCACCATCCAGTGCGTGCCGAAGCGGTCGGTGACCATCCCGAAGCGTTTGGCCCAGAATGTTTCGGCCATCGCCATGCCGACATTGCCGCCTTCGGACAGCGCCGCGAATACCCGCTCGGCCTCTTCCGGCGTGTCGACGTTGATGTTGATCGCGTAGCCCTGCGGCTTGTTGTACCGCCCGCCTGGTGCGTCGGAGCCCATGACCATCACGTTGCCTGCGGAGAACCGCGCATGCATCACGAAGTCTTTCTCGTTGTCTGCCATCTGCGCCGCCATCGGGGAATCCCGAAACGTCATGATCTGCAGATCCTTGCCGCCGAGCACATGGGCATAGAAGCGGAAAGCTTCCCCGCAGTTGCCGTTGAAATTCAGATAGGGGTTGATCGTCATTGCCATGTTTTTCCTCCGTTGTCGTTCTTGCAATGCGATTACATTGGTTTGCGGAACCGGAGTGTCATGCGGTCGCTTTCACCGATGGCGTCGTACTTCGAATGATCGAAGTTCGGATTCGGCGGCTGGCCGCGCGGTGCGCTCTGGCGCGTCGGCGGCAATGTCCACACGCCGAAGGGATGATCCTTCGTATCCTTCGGATTGGCGTTGATTTCGGATTGGTCCTCCAGTTTGAACCCGGCCTTCTGTGCAAGCTGGACGACAACAGCCGTCGACATGTAGCCATCGCTCGCATCCGGCTTCATCGGGCGCGGATCGGCCCGGTGCTGCTCGACGGCCAGGATTCCGCCCGGCTTGAGCGCGGCGTAGAAGTCGCGCATCGCCTTTTCGGGAATGCCTGGTTCGCCCATCCAGTCGTGCAGGTTGCGCGACAGCAAAACGAAATCGGCGCTGCCTGGCGCTACGAGCGGGCCCGAGGTTTCGTTGAACACGGTTGTCCTGATATCGCCGTACAGAGCCTTGTCGGCGAACCTTGCGGGCAACGGGCGCGAGGTCGCCTGAAGCGCCGCGGTGTACGTGCCGTGGGTCGCCTTCGCGTAGGGCGCGAGAATGTCCGTCCAGTACCCGCCCCCTGGCCAAATCTCGAGAATGCTCATGCCCGGTCTCAAGCCCCAGAAGGAAAGACTCTCGCGCGGATGACGAAAGCGGTCGCGCGCTGCGTTTTTCGGATCGCGAACTGGACTGTTGACGGCGGTCGCTAGCGCGCCATCGGCCCAGACGCCCGGCTGGGCGCCGGACGGTGCGGCACCCGCAGACAGGGGTGCAAAAGAAAACAGAATCACGAAGAACGCAGCAATCGACCCGATGCGCATGATGCCCTCCAGCAAGTCGCACCCGCTCCCGATTCAATCATGCGGGACCAGGCTCAGGTGAGGATTTGATCTTAGACGGTCACGCCGTATCTGTCGAAGCACGCAGGCAAGGCCTCACGCGGCAGTGATGGAAACGGGGGAACTGGCGCGCGATTCATCGGCCATGCGTCACGGCATACTCGTCGTAGCGCAGACCGAGAGCGGCCGACAATTTGCCCGCGGCCCGCGCAAATTTGCACACGGGGAGCACGCGCCACTCGGCGAGCGGGGCGGCAAGCAGGACAAACGGCAGCGACAGCACCAGCGCGCCGCCTATTTTCACACCTTCGAACACCTTCGCAGGCAGAGCGTGCGTGTGTTTCAGAAAGACCCTCATATCGGAATTGCCAACGCGGAAGGCACGCTTCACGGCCCAACGCGCGTTGGCGCGGGAGGACGGCATTTCGGTATGGACGACCGCTTCATCCGCCCAGGCGAGATGCGCGCCCGCAATCTTGAGCCGTGTGAAAAAGTCTTTGTCCTCGCCGCCGGTGAGCGCAAATCCGGGGTCGAACCAGGGGCGCGCAAGCTTTGCGAGCACCTGACGGCTCAGAAACGCATTTCCGGTGCCGTGGATCATCGCGATCGGTCCCGTCGGATTGCGCAAGGGCGCAAAGCCATAACAGCGCGCCGCCCAGCGCCCGGGTGGTTTCTCGAATTCCGGAACGACCGCGCCATGAAGCGCATCGGCACCGGTTTCGGTGGCGACGCGCAGGAATGCTGTGAGCCACGAGGATTCCGGCCATTCGTCGTCATCGAGCATGGCGAGCCAGTCGAACGGGCCCGAAAGGGCGCGCGCGACCAGCGCATTGCGGGCCTGCGCGATGCCGCGTTGTTCGACGACAAAAACTTCAATCGGCCATCGGCCGGATGCCGATCTCAGTCGTTCGACGACGGCGACGCCCTCGCGCTTCTCGGCGTCGTTGTCCGCAACGAGCACCCGAACATTTGCTTCCGTCTCGAGCGCGTCGATCGCCAGGAGAAGCCGTTCGAGACCCTTCGGGCGACGAAAGGTCGGAATTGTAATCGTTATATCAGGCACGGCTTCGCATCCATGTATTCACGGCCATCCGGATCTGTACGGCCACGACAATCTCGCCGGCAGCGATGCCCGCGAGGGAGAAGACGGGTCCCGCGAAAAGCAGAAGGGCAAGTGTCGCTCCGAGCGAAGCGATGGAAGACCAAAGACATACGAATGCCAGCGCTCGAAATTGACCCGCTGCCTGCAGGAGAACAGCTTCCGGCGTACGGAAGGCGCGCACCGCGGTGATGGCGGCAAGAAATCCGAGCACCACCAGCGCCTGCGTAGGGTCGTAGCCCTTGCGAAGAACAAATTGCGGGAGCCAAAGAAGAAGCGCGGTCGCCGTCGTCGCCGTCACGAGCCAGACTGCACCCGCCGCAATCCGAAAGTGGTTCACGGACCGGCGCGCGCCGGCGTAATTGCCGCTGCCGAGAAGACGCGCCATCGACGGCCGCTCGCGATCGGGGATCGCCGTGAGCACAAGTTGGGCCGGACGCATCAGGAGCGTTCCGATTGCAAGCGGCGCAAAGGCTGCAGGACCGGCGATGAACGTGACGAGATAGGCATGCGCATTGACCGTGAATTCGGTCAGAACAACGCCCAGCGCGGACCACCGCGCGAAGTCGTTCCAAATCCGCGCATAACCGGCGAGCGAACCGGTTACGGCCGCGGCGATCTGCTCGCGCAGATACGCCCATCCGAAACCGAACCAGGCGATAAAGCACGAGCCGAACAGGATGGCGGCTGCCGACAGCGGCGTGAGCCGGTTGAAGTGGCGCTGCAGCAGCAGCCCGGCGACGAGCGTCGCGCTGTACAGGATGTCGGAGACCAGAACCCGGACCGCCGGCCCGCGCGCGTAGGTAAGCGTGCGCGCAAACCAGCGTAGCGTCATCATCGCGCCGTAGGCGCCCGAGAGGACCGCGAGCGGCCATCCCGCGCCGCTCGATCGCATCAGCACGCACACCGCCATTCCCGCAACCGAAGCAAATGCAAGGTTCGTCTTCAGGTAGGTCGAAAGCTCGGACGGGTTTACCGATGCATGGCGAAACGCGACGGCGACCGGAGCACCGATCATGGCGCCTGCGATGCTGAGACAAAACGGGACTATGACGAGAAGAAAGGAGAATAGCCCGAAATCGGTACGCGCGAACGCATGAAGAAAAAGAAACGCGGCGATGAAATGCGCCGCCGAAATGCACACCGGACCTGCGCTGGAGAGCGCATAGCGCCAGACGACGGCACCCGGATTTCTGTTCCGCGCGGCGTGTTCGACCAGAGGCGTTTGCGCGCAGGACGCGAGCGCACTCATCCCGCATTTCCCGCTTCGAGACCGCGACCGTTCCAGACGGATTGAAAAGGCTTGATCGAGGAAGTGCGCGTTAGCAGAAGGTACAACGCGTGGGGATTGGTCACCGCGTAGCGCCAGAACAGGCGCCGCGGCTCTCGCCAGAGACGGTACAGCCATTCAAATCCGGAACGCTGCATCCAGCGGGGCGCCCGCGTATAGCGACCCGAAACAAAGTTGAAGCATCCGCCGGCCGCGACAAGCCACCCCGCCCGAAGGCGGTGCCGGTTGCGCATGCAGAACGCCTGCTGCAGAGGGATTCCCAGGCCGATCCAGACCACATCGGCATCGGCAGCATTGATGGCATCGCAGACCGCCGGTTCTTCTTCCACGCTGAAATAGCCATTTCGGCGACCGGCAATGACGAGACCGGGGTGGCGCCGGCGCATGGCCTCGGCGCAGGCTCCATTGTCTGCCTCCGTGCTGCCCAGCAGATAGAAGCGCAATCCGGCTTTGCACGCCGCCGCCGCCGCATCGTGAAAAAAATCGGTGACCGGCGACGTTTCCGGAACGCTCGGCGAGGCAAAGAGCCTTGTGGCAAATACGACCGGCTGTCCGTCGGCGTGTACGTGATCGGCGATTTCGAACGAGCGGCGAAGTTCGCTGTCTCTCGCGGCCAGCGACAACGCCTGGCCATTGACATGAAACACAATCTTCGGCGATACGCCGGTTGCGCGAATTTCACGGCACTCCTGTACCATCAGTTCCGCAAGCTCGGCCCGGCCGACGCAGGCCGTGCGCAATCCGCCGGCAATCACTTCGGCGTAGGGTTTGGGCCGGAATTTGAACGGCGCATTCATCTACCACGCATTCCTGCCGAGAAGTACCGCGCCCGGAGTCGCAAGCAGTATTCGCAGATCGAACGCGAAACTCGCCTCTCGTACGTACCAGAGGTCGAAACTGACGCGCCGGCGCATCTCTTCGAGCGTTGCCGTCTCGCCGCGCAGTCCGTTGACCTGTGCCCAGCCGGTGATTCCCGGCTTGACGCTGTGACGCACCGCGTAGTTTTCGATTCGCTCCACGAAATAGCGGTCGTGCGCGTGCGCATGCGGACGCGGCCCGACGAGCGCCATTTCACCGCGGAGCACGTTGATCAGCTGTGGCAGCTCGTCGATGCTCGTACGGCGCAGCAATCTGCCGACGCGGGTGACGCGCGGATCGGCTTTCGTGACCTGTGCTATGTTGTCGCCGTCTTCGACGACGCTGAGCGTACGGAATTTCCAGATGCGAAAAATCCGTCCGTCAAGGCCGACGCGCCACTGACGAAAGATCGCCGGACCGGAGCTGTCGAGCCGGATGGCAAAGGCGATTGCGAGGAAGAGCGGCGCGAGCAAGAGAAGAGCCATGACCGAAAGCGTGACATCCGTCAGCCACTTTGCAAGCAGGTATGCGGCCGCGCTTCGCGGAGCCTGCGGCGCCCAGCGGTCGGATTGGACCAGCCTCAGTTTCGGCGATGGAAAAAGTGCCGCCGGACCGGATACGGTCACCCAATCTCTCTTTTCGGCCAGTTGCTCGCGAAGAGCCACGGCAGCAATCCCGGAACCTCAACTCCGGCGTTGCAGGTGCACTCACCGCGCCACGGTCGTGCGTGCGGGCTGTTTCGCTTCGGTACGAAATGGTTAGCGGATGAGGCAAGAAATGGTTACCGCATCACGCCCCGACGCGATCGGGCGTACCGACACGTGTCATTGCGAGACGTTTGGACCGTCAGGCCGCAAGTTTTCGGGTGATGCGGCCGACCCGAGGGTCACCGAAGCGCAGCAGCGGGACCAACGCAGAAAGGTTGGTTTCCTGGGGTTTGAGCGCATAGCGCGGCAGAAGCCATGGGTCGGTGCCCCCCCGCAGCGTACCGGACAGGGTGGTAAACGCGTGGGTGTAGCCGGCCTCGCGGACCGCCCGCCGCGCCGCGGGTGAGATGTCGCCCTCGTTTCCAAACGGATAGGAAAAATAAAGGCAGCGGCCCACATGCGCTTCGATCGCTGCACGCGGAAGCGTGGCCTGCAGCAGGATCTCCTCGTCGCTCTGATTTGCGTTCATCGGCCAGTGCCAATGCGCGTGGCCCCCGATCTCCACGCCGCGCCGCGCGAGCAACGCGACATCGGCCCAGGAGAGATACCGCTCGGTGGCGAATATCGTACCGAGCTCCGACAGGCGTTCCGCGGCAATCGCGTTCTTCATCGCGAGAACGGTCGCGCGCGCCTTGGCGACGGGCAAACGCTTCAGGGCATCCAGCAGCCACGATGCTGCTTTTCTGCGGTCCTCCTCGGATCGCAGAACGATGGCCGAATCGACATGGGGAAGAAGCCAGGTACCGTCAGGTGCGAAATATATGAACAGGCGGGCGAAGATGAGCGGATTGAAGTCTCCCGTCTCGACATGCTCGGTGCTGACAAACAGAGTCCACGGCAAACCGAGCTCTTCGAGAATGTCGGCGGCGACAAGCGTGTTCGCATAGCCGTCATCCGACATCAGAAAGACGGCCCGCGGATAACGCCCCGGGCGCTTGAGCACTTCCTGAATTGATGCGAGCGGCAAGACGTCGAAATCGCGCTTCAATTGAACCGCAATGGCGCGAAACGCATCCACGGTGTGATGGTTGATCTCGATGCGCGGATCCTGGATGCGTTCGGTCACGCCATGGAAAAAGAGTGCCACCGGCCGTCCATAGCGCCTTAGCGGTCGGGACGGGATGTAGCGGGCCGCCTCGCGAAGAACGGTCGAGCCTTTGATCATCGCGGCATATTCCTGCAAGCTCCGGACCGCCACTCGGGGCACCGGCCGCAAACGCCGGGACGGAGCCATATGACCATCTCGCCTTCGCCCAAATCCATTCCCGCTCTCCATGTTCTTGCCATAGTCCTCGGCAACGGGCTCGAATTCTACGATTTCCTCAGTTACGCAATCTTTGCCGTCTACATCGGCAAGACGTTCTTTCCGTCACACGAGGCCTCTGCAAATCTGATTCTGTCGCTTGCGACCTTTGGCGTGGGATTTGTCACGCGGCCGATCGGCGGGATCGTTTTGGGCATCCTCGGCGACAGGCTTGGCCGCAAGCCGGCGATGATCCTCTCGTTCATTCTCATTGGCGTAGCCATGCTGGGAATCGCGCTCACTCCCGGTTATGCGCAGATCGGCCTTGCGGCACCCATCCTGCTTGTGTGTTTCCGCCTCGTACAGGGTTTCGCGCTCGGCGGCGAAGTCGGCCCCAGCACCGCATGGCTGATCGAAGCCGCACCACCGGAACGTCGCGGTTTCTATGGCTCCTTGCAATATGCGACTCAGAACACGGCCATCCTTGTGGCGTCCTGTGTCGGCCTCGTCCTCTCGATCATCCTGAACGCCCATGATCTAGCGGCCTGGGGCTGGCGCATCGCCTTTCTGCTCGGCGTCGTCATCGTTCCGTTCGGAGTTCTCATCCGGCGCAGGCTGCCGGAAACGCTGCACGCGGCCGAAGACGATGTTGCTGTGTGGGAAGCGCAACGCGACGGGAGGTTCGGCGAGTCTTACGCGTGGGTTATCGTTCTGAGTTTCGTTCTTCTGGGGTGTCTGACCATAGGCGCCTACACCATCGACTATGCGACGACATTTGCGCTCAATACCCTGCATCTGGCTGCAGGAATTGCTTTCGGCGTCACGGTCGTGATCTCGCTTGCGGGGCTCATCGCCGATTGTGCGGGCGGGCTTCTTGGCGATCGTTTTGGCCGCAAGCCGGTAATGATGCTTTGCGCCTCGCTGCTGCTCGTATCGATCCTGCCGGTGTTCTGGACGGTCACGCATGTCCGTTCGACGTTGCTGTTGTACGTCCTGATGGGTTCGCTGTCCGTGCTCCTGGAACTCACCGCGGTGCAGGTAATCGTGTCGTTCACCGAATCCGTTCCTGTGCGAGTCCGTTCCGGCACCGTGGCCATCGTTTATGCCTTCGCCATCTCGATTTTCGGGGGCTCGACGCAGTTTTTCGTCACCTGGCTTATCAGAGAGACGGGCAGCCCTCTTGCGCCGGGATGGCTCTGGACCGCGGCTGCGTTCGTGTTTGTGACCGCCGCGCTCGCGCTCGCGGAATCGGCGCCGGTCAAGCTCTGCGCGCGACCAGTCGGCATGACCACAGCCCCGGCAGCTGTTTGATCGTCATTGAAGCACAATTCGTTCGGATCGCGTCGATGAAGGCAGAGCCAACCGGTGCCGCACCAAGGAATCCCTATGTGAACGCGAGCAGTTCGCCGTTCTTGCTGCAGCCCGGGGAAAGAAGGTCGACTATCAATGGCGCGACGGCCTCCGGCGGACGCAGCGACTCGGGATCCTCGCCCGGCATTGCCTTCTGACGCATGCGCGTACGCAACGGCCCGGGATTGAGCAGGTTGGCACGGATGTTGGTCCCGTTGCACTCGGCAGCGTAAGTCAGCACCACCGCTTCGAGCGCAGCCTTGCTGACGGAATAGCAGCCCCAATACGCGTGCAGTTTGTGGGCCGCACCGGAGGTGACGAAGAGCGCGCGGCCGGCATCCGAGGCACGAAGGAGCGGATCGAAGGAGCGCAGCAATCGCCAGTTTGCCGTGACGTTCACGTCCATGCACTCGGCAAACGTCTTCGGGTTCAAATGGGCGAGCGGCGTCAGCGTACCGAGCACCCCCGCGTTCCCGAGCAGCGCGTCGAGACGCCCCCAACGTTCGTGGATCGTGGCCCCGAGGCGATCGATCGCGGGAAAATCACGCAGATCGAGCGGCACCAGCGTCGCCGCGCCGCCACCCTGCCGGATTTCGTCGTCGGTCTCTTCGAGACCGCCAACCGTACGCGCGACGAGAATGACGTGCGCACCTTCGGCGGCAAGGGCTTTTGCCGCCTCGCGCCCGATGCCGCGCGAGGCGCCGGTGACGAGCGCAATACGCCCGGACAACCGCGAACCGGTCACGCGACTTCGGCGAGGAGAGACAGTTGCGCGTCCTTGCGGCCGCCGGCGATATCGCTCAGTTCGATCGGATAATCGCCCGAGAAACACGCGTCGCAGAAGCGTGGGCGCGCGGCATCGCGCTTCGCCTCTCCCGTGGCGCGATAGAGTCCGTCGATCGACACGAAGGCGAGGCTGTCGGCCTTGATGTGCAATCGCATCTCTTCGACGGTCATGGCGTGGGCGAGCAGTTCTTCTTCGTTCGGCGTATCGACGCCATAGAAGCAGGAGTTGGTTGTTGGCGGGCTGGCGATGCGGAAATGGACTTCGGCGGCGCCGGCGTCGCGCACCATCTCCACGATCTTCTTCGATGTCGTGCCGCGCACGATCGAATCGTCCACGAGCACGACCCGCTTGCCTTTCAGCATGGCGCCGTTGGGATTGTGCTTCAGCTTGACGCCGAGATGGCGGATGCGGTCCGACGGCTCGATGAATGTACGGCCCACATAGTGATTGCGGATGATTCCGAGTTCGAAGGGAATGCCCGACTCGGCGGCATAGCCGAGCGCCGCAGGGACGCCGGAATCCGGTACCGGAATGACGATGTCGGCCGCAACCGGAGCTTCGCGGGCCAGCTCCTGCCCGATGCGTTTGCGCGCTTCGTAGACATTGCGCCCTTCCACCGTCGAGTCCGGGCGCGCGAAATAGACGTACTCGAAGATGCAGGGCCGGGCCTTGGCGGACGGGAACGGTCGGATAGACTCCACCCCGTCGGCGGAGATCACCACCATCTCGCCGTGCTCGATGTCGCGGACGAACTTGGCCCCCACGATCTCGAGCGCGCAGGTCTCCGACGCCAGCACCGGCCGTCCGTCGAGGTCGCCCAGCACCAGCGGCCGGATGCCCAGCGGATCGCGCACGCCGATCAGCTTCTTGTTGGTCAGCGCCACCAGGGCGTAGCCGCCTGCGATCTGGCTGAGGGCGTCGATGAACCGGTCCACCATCCGGTCCCGCCGCGAGCGGGCGAGAAGATGGAGAATCACCTCCGAGTCGGAGGTCGACTGAAAGATCGCGCCGTCGGCGACCAGTTGCTCGCGCAGAGTCAGGAAATTGGTCAGGTTGCCGTTGTGGGCAATGGCCACGCCGCCGGCCTGAAGGTCGGCGAACATCGGCTGGCCGTTGCGCAGAAAGCTGCCCCCGGCGGTGGAATAACGCGTGTGGCCGATGGCCGAGCGGCCCGGCAACCGACCCGACAGGTCGCCGGAGAAGGACTCGCCCACGTGGCCAACGTGGCGCTCGGTGTGGAAGCCGGCCCCGT
>DATGGN010000084.1:0-33808 GCA_035308485.1 Rhizomicrobium sp. | reverse complement strand
ATGTGCTTCGGCTGTCACCACCCGCGGCCGCTGGCACATCGTACACATGGGACGAAAAGGACGTACAGCTACGCCCGTTCCCGGCTGGCGTGCTTGCCGACGAGCCTGTCCGCGAGCTTTTCGTACTGATTGGCAATCTCGATCAATTCCTGGCGCCGCGCCTGATCCGTTTCGGACTGTGCTGAATCGCGCATCTGCGTTGCCAGGGCGCGGTAGTGTTGGGCGCGGGTCAGATCGTCCTGCACGAGCAAGCGTCCCCGCGTTAGATCCGGTGAAGAAGGATCAGAATCACGATGATGATGAGGATGGTGCCGAGGCAGCCTATGCCGTGGTGCCCATAGCCGTAGCCGTAGCCGCCAAAGCGGCCGCTGAACCCGCCGACGAGAAAGATCACGATGATGATGAGCAGGATCAGTCCGAGGGACATGGCATCATCCTTTGGCGCCGCCGGTTACGATGGCACTCCTTTGCGGAGCCTGCAACGCGATGACACGATCGCGGGCACTCGCGGCGGGAACTCTGTTCGTCAGACTGCGTTCCAAGATGCGCTCTCTTTTTCGGGGGATTTCATGCGCTCCTGCCTCTTGTGGCTGATCGGCGTGCCCATTCCGATCATCATCCTTCTGTGGCTGATCACCGGCCACGCCTGAAGAACCATCGTGTCCGCTCGCTCGGGGGATTCCGTTATGACCGAAACCGTGGTCGTTACCGACGAAAACACCGGTTTTCGCTTCGCATGGGGCCTCGCCTTCGCGGGAGGGGTTGCGGCCATGGCCGTTACTCTCGTGCTTCTGGCGCTTGGCTCCGGATTCGGGCTCCTGCTCGTCAATCCGGTCAGACATACCGGCCCCTCCCTTCCGGCCTTCCTGACGGCCGGCGCCATCTATTTTTTCGCGGCACAGGCCTTCGGCTTCGCCGTGGGCGGCCATCTTGCCGGCCGCCTGTTGGGTGCGCTGCCGGAAACACGGGGACAGGAGGAGCTGCGCGCCGGTGCGCATGGCCTTGTGTCCTGGGCAGTCGCGATCCTCGGGACGATTGCGATCGTCGCCCTTATGGGATTGGCTGCCAGCGGGGGCGCAAACGCCATTGGGGCGCTTTACGGCCTGCGCGGTTCGCAGAATACCACAGCAACGCCGGCGGCTTACGCTGTCGACGTACTCTTTCGTCCCGAACGAGGCGGGAGCCGGGCCCAGGTCCGCGCCTATCGCGCCTCTTCCGGCGACGAGACGGCGCACGCCGAAGCGGAACGGATTGTACAGGCGGCGACCCTGCGCGGCGGGACGATCCCGCCGGAAGATCGCGCACGGCTGTCCGACCTGGTTTCGGCCCAGGCGGCTATCGGGGCGGACGAGGCCATGTCGCGGGTCGACGCGATGCAGGCCGAGGCCCGCAGCCGGCTCGACAATGCGCGACGGGCCGCGAGCTACGCGGCATTGTGGATGGCAGTTTCGCTGATCTTCGGCGCCGTCGTGGCAATCTTTTCGGCGATTTCCGCCCGTCTGGAGGACGATTTCGCCACATGGAGAAAAGGCGCCGGGAATGCTCCCGGCGCCATTCTCTTCGGCTTTCGCCGCGATTAATGCTTTGAGGCGTTGCTGATCGTATCCGACGTCTTGTCGACGGCGTGGCGTGCGGCATCGGCAGCCTTGCCCGCCGCATCCTTGATTTCGCCTTTCGCCTTGTCGGCCTGGCCTTCGGCGCGCAGGCGATCGTTGCCGAGCACCTTGCCGGCCTTGTCTTTCATTTCGCCTTTGATCTTGTCGGCGTTGCCTTCGATTCTGTTCTTGTCCATGTGTACGTTCTCCTGACAGTGCGAGCAGAAAACGTGTCCGCGGTTTTGCGGGTTCCGTCTTGGTGTTCGCGTGATTGCGCCCGTCGAAAAGCCGCGAGCGGCGCTCTTTGCCCTCAGGCCTGCTCGCATCCTTATCGATGCGACGGGCTTTGGAGCGCCAACTCCGCGGCCTTACGTGATGAAAACGGTCGCCCGGCGGCGACCGTTCCATGCATCATCTGCTAACCTGCAACATATGTTAGTGCCTCACACGATTCGCACGCGTTGTTTGGCCAGCTGGAATTTGCGGCCCATTTCCACGCGCTCGTCATCGGAGAAGTGTTCGCGCACATCCGACCAGATGTTGTTTTCCTCTTCGCGGACGTGGTGCAGCACCAGTTCCTTCAGGACTTTCGCGGCGGCTCCAAATTCCGGCGACATGGCACCCGAGATTTTCCCGAGCGTCGCCAGCATCCGGTCGGCCAGTCCGTGTTCAAGATACCCTTCCTCGCCGTCCTGCGCTTCCTTCTTGCCCTTGACGGCAATGACGGCGTCGTAAACGACCTTTTCCTCCGCGCGTACATGAGGCACGAGTGCGCCCTTGATCTTCTTCAGCAGCGATTTCCGCTCGCTGCCGCTCCGGCTTTCCACCAGCTTGTCAAGAAGCTCCTCCACCTCGTCGTGATCCTTCTGCAAGAGATCCAGGATGTCGGTGTCGGTACCGGTTTGCTCGCCAGCCGAGAGCAGGCGTCCGACCTTGCGTCCGGCTTTGCGTGCTGTGCTCTGGATGTCCATGGTGTCTCGTCCTCCGTGTGTGTCCGGGCCGGAAACGCGCCGGCGCGCAGGCGAGTTCCGGCTCGCCTCCGAGCCCACACATGGTGACGCGATCTGTTGCGAATGATATCTGGCAGCACGCTCAGGAGGGGCGGATGTCCAGACCCATCGTCTATCCGGCAGGCGCCGCCAAAGGAACGGCGTCACCCGTACAGGGCTGCGGTCGCTCCGTTGCGGGAATGAAGGCGCGTGCCATCTTTGTCCGCTGCGGCCTCGGCGTTCGATGACGCCGCTCACGCCCGCTGAAACCGAGGCGTTGCTGCTAAGCCTGCGCGTGTCTTCGGTCGCCATCGCCTGTACGTTTCCGCCGGCGTTCGCCGCAGCGCTCTTCATCGCGCGAAAAACATTTCCCGGCCGTGGCCTCGTCGACGGAATTCTGCATCTGCCTCTCGCGCTTCCTCCGGTGGTGATCGGTTACCTCCTTCTGATGATCTTCGGCACACGCGAGCCGTTCGGTGCCTGGCTCGAGACCCATTGGGGCATCCGTTTCGCCTTCAGTTGGACTGGCGCGGCGCTGGCGGCCGGTCTCATGACGTTTCCCTTCCAATACCGCGCGATCCGCCTTTCGCTGGAAACGCAGGATGCCGGTCTCATTCAGGCGGCGGAAACGCTCGGCGCATCCGCTTTCGACCGCTTCCTGAGCGTCACTTTTCCGCTTGCCCTGCCGGGCGTTGTTGCCGGCCTGATCACGGCATTTTCCGCGAGCCTCGGCGAATTCGGCGCGATCATCACGTTCGTGTCCAACATTCCGGGCGAAACCCGTACGCTGCCGCTCGCCATCTACAGCGCGCTCCAGCAGCCGGGCGGGGAAACCGAGGCGGCCCGTCTCTCGGCGATCTCGATAACGCTTGCGCTCATCGGCGTAGCGTGTGCGGGTCTGGCCGACCGTCGCCTCAATCGAGCGCTTCGCGCATGACGATCGAAGTGTCCCTCCGCCACAACTTCGGTGGGTTCCTGCTTGATTCCGCTTTCCGTATTGAACGCGCCGGCGTGACGGCGCTGTTCGGGCCATCGGGATCGGGAAAGACGACGATCATCAATGCGGTCGCCGGACTCCTGCGCCCCGACCATGGGCGAATCGCCATCGACGGCGAGGTTTTGCTCGATACCAATGCACAGATTTTCGTGCCGGCCCGGCTCCGGAGAACAGGTTATGTGTTTCAGGATTCGCGCCTGTTTCCGCATCTGACGGTCAGGCGCAATCTGCTCTTTGGTGCGCGCAGGGCGCAGGATGGCGCAATCTTGCCTGCCCTCTCCGATGTGGTCGAATTGCTTGGCCTCGCTCCGCTCCTCGAACGCAAACCTGCCAGACTGTCCGGCGGAGAAAAAAGCCGGATTGCCCTGGGTCGCGCGCTGCTCTCCGGTCCGCGGATTCTCCTTCTCGACGAACCGCTCGCGGCGCTCGACCCGCAGCGCAAATCCGAGATCCTCCCCTGGTTGGAACGCCTGAGGGATTCCGTACGGCTGCCGATGATTTATGTCACGCACGCCATCGAAGAAGTTTCGCGCCTGGCCGAGAATTTGATCGTGCTTCATGATGGAAAAGTCGCGGCCTCGGGATCCGTTTTCGACTTGCTTTCAGATCCCGCGCTCGGGCGGCTCGTGCCCGCGCACGGAACGGTTTTTCCGGCCAAGGTGCTGGAACATCGCAGCGACGGGCTGAGCGCGCTCGGCTTCGATGGCGGCATCATTCTCATACCCCAGGTAGCACGGCCGCCCGGATCCAGGCTTCGGGTTCGAATCGGCGCCGAGGACGTCATCATCGCCCGCGCGCGTCCCGAGGCGATCAGTGCCAACAACGTGCTGCCGGTACAGGTTGGCGGCGGTCACGCCCAAAGCGGGACCCATGTCGACGTCGGGCTTCGCTGCGGCGGGGTAAGGCTTATCGCCCGCATCACACGCGCCTCCTGGGAACGTCTTGGGCTCGGCGAGGGCGAGGATATTTTCGCCATCATCAAGTCGGTTGCGGTTGACCCCCAGACCGGCCCGGCGCCAAATGGGCCGGAGTGACGCGCACGGGAGTTGCGAGTCCGGCGCCTGCTCGTCCATTGTTGGATGACGGCTCCAACAACGGATTGTCCTATGCCGCTCATTTCCTATGCCGATATGGCGCACGCACCCCAGGAGGTGCGCGAGGCCTTTTCGCGCATGCCGCGAAAATTGAACGTCATGAAAATGCTGGCGAATGCGTCGGCAGCGTTCGTGCCGTGCATGCGCCTCGGAGGCGCAATCCTCGGCCGGCAGAAACTCAGGCCACGGATGCGGGAACTCGTAATCCTGACGGTCTCGCAGCGCGAAGGTGGCGCCTACGAGTGGGTCCAGCACGTTCCGATCGCTGAGGCGGCGGGATTGAGCAGGGCGCAAATCGAAGCGGTAGAGGCGGGCCGGTTCGAGGATACGTGTTTTGATGATCGCGAACAGGCCCTGCTGCGCTTTGCATGCGAAGTGATCGATAAGGTGCGGGCTGACGAGGAGACGGTAAAGGCGGCGAGCCGCTATTTCTCGCCCCAGGAGATCGTGGAGATCATCGTCACCTGCGGCTTCTACATGATGCTGTCTCGACTCACCGAAACCACGCGCACGGACGTCGATCTGCCGTCCGGAACCGCGGTCGTGGAAGAGCTGGCGCGGCTGCGATAATCCGGCCCCGAAAATTTCCGCGCCTAAGCCTTCCTCTCACGAAAGACCACACGGCTGGCCACGGTGAAGTTGAACACAAGACCTACCAGCGTACCGATGGCGTTTGCGAGCAGCGGATTCCCAATAGGGGCAGGAACGTACTTCACCAATAGATAGTAGGCCGCGAAATTCGCCAGAGCGCCAAGACCATTGGTCAGGACGAATGTGAGCCACTCCAGGGCAAGATTGTGCGTCGCCGCACGGTCCCGAAATGTCAGGCTGCGATTACCCCACCATGTAAAGGTCACGGCCACGGCAAAGGCCGGAAACCACGCCTGGTATTTGTTCAACCCGAGGTGCAGGGCAACGAACAGGACGCACTCATTGACCAGAAATCCCGCACTGCCGATCAGTGCGAATTGCAGAAAACGGTTTCGGTGCAGCCGGCTCAAGCGCGCGGCAGGGCCTGTCATGGCAGCAGGAGGTCCCCAGGGCCCGGAATGCGCAGATAGGCCGTGCGTTTGAGTTCCCAGCGGCCGCGCGTCACGGTATCGAGAATCAAGCCGCTCGCAAGCGCGAGGAATCCCAGGAGCATCAGCGCCACGGCCAGCACGGCCGACGGCAGGCGCGGCACGAGGCCGGTGCGGAAATACTCAACGACCACGGGTGTACCGACAACGAGCGATGCAATGGCGAGCAGCACGAACAGGCCGGTGAAGAAGATGAGCGGCCGTTCCTCGCGCACGAGTGCCACAATGGTGAAAAGAATGCGAAAGCCGTCGGCCCAGGTGTGAAGTTTGCTGACGGAACCGGCGGGGCGTTCCTTGTACGCGGTATCGATTTCGATCATGGGCATGAGCAGCCGCGCCGCATGTACCGTGAGTTCCGTCTCGATGCCGAAACCTTCGGCCGTAAACGGAAACGATTTCACGAAGCGGCGGGACATCACGCGGTAGCCCGAAAGCATGTCAACCATGTTGATGTTGAACATGAGTCCCGTAATGCCGGTGAATATCTTGTTGCCGAGGACATGTCCGGCGCGATAGGCGTGCTCGCCCACCGCGACCCGGCGCCCCGACACGATGTCGTAGCCGCCTTCGATAAGCGTGCGTACAAGGTGGGGAGCCGCTGCCGCGTCGTAGGTGTCGTCTCCGTCGACAAGCACGTATATGTCTGCCTCCACATCCGCAAACATCCGCCGCACGACGTTGCCCTTGCCGCGGCGCGTCTCCTCCCGGACAACTGCGCCGGCTTCCCGCGCGCGAGCGGCCGTGCCGTCGCTCGAACGATTGTCGTAAACGAAAATTTCCGCTCCCGGCAGGGCCGCGCGGAAATCGCGTACGACGCGACCGATCGTCGCTTCTTCGTTGTAGCAGGGCACGATCACGGCGATACGCGTTGGCGACTGGTTCATGTCTTTCCGTTCTGCACACGTGAAAGCGGGCAGAAGCGATAGGGCCCGCCGAGATTCGTTTCGATATTTCGGCATTCCGCAGCATTCATGGCAAGCCCGTAGGCGGCGAGCGCGTCGCGGCTGCGCGCAATCTCGCCGGCATCGGCGATCACAAAGAGATCGCCGTGGAAGGAGTCCACCCGCCTGCGCGTATCCGCGGTGAGCCGGGAGCCGTCCTGCGGCTGAATGAGCCAGCCGTCGATCCTGAGAACCGGGATCGCCTGCGGAAGCGAAGGCACGAGATAACCGAGCGGCGCCTCACCGGTCATGAGGACCATTGTGTGATCGGGATGCGGGATGGGCGGGATCGCCGCCTGCACGTACGGATCGGTTGCCGGCGCGCGACCGGGCTCCATCGGTTCCGACGTGGCCTGCACCCACAACAGCATTGCGGCGGCGATCAAGATTCGTGCGCGTGGCGTAAGCGGCCACAGTCCCACCGCAGCAATGATCAGAAGCGGCGCCAGCATTTCCAGAACGACGATGTAGCGGTAGATCGCGAATATCTTCAGCCATATCGCGTAGGAAACCGCCGCAAATGCAAACAGGGCGGCAGCCACATCAGGAGCGATGAGGGGGTTTTGCCGCCGCCTCGCCAAAAGCCAGACCGGTACAGTAGCGATGACGAGAACGTAGGCGATGCCGACCCGGATGTCGCGGAACGGAAGATCGTCTGCCACGCGCCAGTCGATCGAAAAGAGAAGCGGAAAGAGCAGTTGGTGCTCCAGGCTGTGCGGGATGAACCGGAGATCGCGATAAGGCGCCGGGAGCGCCAGCGGCGAATGAAAATACTGGTTGAAGTACGGGAAAACGGGATTGCCCGTGAGCCGGAGCATTTCCGTCATCCAGTATGCTTCGAAAATCGCAAAGCCCAGCAGTCCGCCGGCCAGGGCTGCCGGAAGCCGCACGACGCGGTTCGCCGCATTCCCCGGCAGGACAACCAGCGCCGCCGCAGTTCCGAGTGCGAAAGGCGCCTCGGGCAGTTTGAGGCCGACGGCCATGCCAAGCAGGAGTCCTCCGGCGCCGGCAATCCACGCGTTCCCGGAGAGGGTTCCGTCCCGCAGTGTCTCGCGCTTCCCGATGGCGATTGCCAGCGCCGCAAGTACAAACAGGCTCATCACATTGTCGTAGTAGGTTGCGCCAGCGAGATAGAGTGTCAGACTCCCCAGCATGCAAAGCAGCGTCGCAATTGCCGCAATCAGGCACCGCGGCTCGACGCGGAGCAGCGAGCGTGAGAGAAAATAAAGCGGGATGACGTTGGCGCCTTGCGTCGCTCCCAAAATGCCGAGCGCGAGCCAGGCATGCAAATGGGTGGCGAGAAGATAGAACGGCGTGTCCAGGAACGGATTGTAATACGTCGCCTGATGGGCGACTGCGACGTCGATGCCGAGCCGTCCATGGAGGAACGCGTAAGGGATGTACCAATGGTAGTTGCGGAAATCCCAGGACGCGTCCTTGCCGCGCGAAATCACCAGGACCGCCCAGCCCAGCACCACTGCGGTAAGGTACGCGGCTTCCGCAGGCGCGAGTCGGAAGCTCCTTTCAGAGGTGGGTGGCGGGCTCATCGGGAAGTCAGGTGATTCGGCGGGCGCAAATCGATTCTATCGACATCGGCCACGAAGGGAAGGGCGCCGGTGCCCCGCCTAGACCACAGGTTCCAGCGACCCGGACTGGGCGGGCGGCTGCTCCCCGACCCTTCGCCCTGCCCGACTCGGAAGATTCGAAACGAACTGCTCCGTACACGCGCGCCAGGATCGGTTAAGTGCGAACGCGCGGGCATGTTCGCGGGATATGTCCAGTGCATGCAGACAGGCGCGGCGAAGATCGGAATCGAGCGCCGCGACCGGCGCGTTTCCGATCACATCGCGGGGCCCCTGGACGGGGAACGCGGCGACCGGCAAACCGCAGGCCAGCGCTTCGAGCATGACCAGACCGAACGTGTCGGTAAGGCTTGGGAAAACGAACACATCGCTTGCCGAATAGTGGCGCACGAGGTCCTCGCCCGACTTCGCGCCGAGAAATTTCGCATCCGGATAGGCGCGCGCGAGCGAGAGTCGCGCCGGACCTTCGCCAATGATGACCTTGGTGCCCGGCAGGTCGAGCTGGAGAAACGCTTCGATGTTCTTCTCGACCGCAATCCGCCCCACGTACAGCCAGATCGGCCGGGGGAACGGCATTTGGGCGTCAGGAATGGGGCGGAAGTGAGCAACGTCGACGCCGCGCGTCCAGATGCGCAGATTCCGGAATCCGTTCGCCTCCAGCTCGCTCCGGAGCGAGGGCGTGGCGACCATGATCGCGGCCGCCGGACCGTGAAACCAGCGCAGGAACCGGTACACCGTACCGGTCGAAATGAAGGGAAATCGGGCGTGTACATATTCGGGAAAGCGCGTGTGGAACGAGGTTGTGAAGGGAATGTTTCGCGCGAGGCAGATCGCCCGCGCGCTCATCCCGATCGTTCCCTCGGTGGCGATATGGATCGCGTCGGGCGCGAATTCCGCGACGGTGCGGGCAAGGCGTCTTCGTGGAAACAGCGCAAGACGGATTTCCGGATAGGTGGGCAGCGGCAGCGTCGAATGGTCGAGCGGGGTGGCATAGCGGACCTGCCAGCCAAGCGTGCGAAGATCCTGGCCAAGGGTTTCCAGCGTTCGCACAACGCCGTTCACCTGGGGCGCCCAGGCGTCGGTGAAGATCAGAAGCTTCCTTCCGGGAGTGAAGGGGGCAAGCGGGCCGCGGAGAGGCGCGTCGCGCGGGTCCACGGTCAGGCCGGGCTCAGGAGAAAGCGGAAGCGAACTCGCGCGTTGGGCTCGCGAAAACGGCGGAGCGAGACGCGGGCGATGACCAGCACAGAATCTCCAGATTGCCGTTCCTATCTTCCGCGAGCGCCGTGCAGCTTTCAACCCAGTCGCCGTCATTGATGTAAAGCACGCCTTCGATCGTCTTGATGGTTGCCTGATGAATGTGGCCGCATATTACCCCATCGAAACCGCGGCTCTTTGCCTCGCGGGCGGCTGCGGCCTCGAACCGGCAGATATACTCGAGCGCATTCTTGACTTTTCGCTTCAGAAATCCCGAAAGCGACCAGTATTCGAGGCCGAACGCCCGGCGAAGCGCCGCGAAGGCTTCGTTCAGGTGAAGGGCGAGCGTATAGGCGCTGTCCCCCAGATAGGCGAGCCATCGCGCATAGGCAATGACCGCGTCGAAGCGGTCGCCATGGATAACGAGAAGGCGCCGGCCATCGGCCGTTTCGTGCACGGCCTCCTGCATGAGTTCCACCCCCGAAATGAAGCGGCCGCAATAGGGCCGCAGCATCTCGTCGTGGTTTCCGGGCACATAGATGACGCGGGTTCCCGAATCGATCTTGTGCAAAATGGCCTCAATCACGCGATTGTGCGCGTCGGGCCAATACCAGCGGCGGCGCAGGCGCCAGCCGTCCACAATGTCGCCAATGAGAAAAAGCGTCTCGCAGCTGTTGTGCGCAAGGAAGTCCGCCAGCAGTTCGGCCTTGCAGCCGCGCGTACCGAGGTGGACGTCGGACACGAAAAGTGTACGGTACCGGGCGGCACGGAAATGTTCCCCCGGGACCCCGGGACGCGTTCGCCTGTCTGCGCCGCCCGCGCGCCGCGGGTTGCCCGCCTTTGGCAGAGACGTACGGTACAGAGCCTGTTCGCGCATGGAGCTCCACTTGAGCGAATCACTGCACCAACCTGAATGTCGTCGGTTCGCGACAGGTGTGTTTCAGGCGAATCATGATTTTGTGACGGGGTACATGACGGGGGAGAAATGGCGGCGGGAATTAACGAATCGCTAATAATGGTTAACTATTCGGCAGCGATTCTCGCCGCGGCGCCGGCGCTTTCCAGGGCGACGAGCGACACAAAGGCGTGCAGCACTTCGCCGAGCGAACGGCGCACCTGCGCGAATCGGCTGCCCCGTTCGACGCGCTCTTCGTCCAGATAGAGTCCGCGATTGATCTCGATCTGAAGCGCGTGGACGTTGTCACCCGGTCGTCCGTACAGATGAATCGTATGTCCGCCGGCATATGGCGCGTTGCGTACAACCGAAAAGCCGGCCCCGGCGAGCGCGCGCTCGGCTGCCGCGGTGACCTCCGAAAATGCAGACAGCCCCAGACGGTCGCCGATCACCGCATCCGGCGAAGCGGCGGCCGACGGCATCGAATGGCAGTCGACGACAACCGCGACACCGAAAACTGCGCGCGTGGCTTCGACGAGCCGCGCGAGTTGCAAATGATAGGGGCGATAGAAATTCTGGATGCGAAACTCCGCCTCGCGCACGGGGAGCTTTGCGCGATAGATTTCCGTCCCCTCGCGAACAACGCGAGGAATGATGCCGAGTCCGGCGTGCACGCGCGGACTCCCGCGGTCGACGGCGAAAGGAAGTGCGCCGTCGAACATGGTGGGGTCGAGTTCGATCGGCGCACGATTCGCGTCGAGATAGGCGCGCGGAAAGCGGGCAATGAGCATCGGCGCGCCCAGTTCGCGGCATGGTTCGAACAACTCTTCCACGAAGGCGTCTTCGGAGCGCCTGAGCGTCGTCGCGTTCAACCGGCTCTTCTCGACAAAGCTCGGCGGATAGAGCCGGCCCGAATGCGGGGAAGCGAAGACAAACGGTACCCGCTGCCGCTGGGGCCGTACCACACGTACGGGCTCGGCTATCAGGTCCTCAAGGACCGGGTCCTGCTCTTTCCTCGGAAAGACCGGCATTCGCGCTTTTGCAGATTCCAACGCGCTCAGGAGATCACCAACACGGGGCGTTCGGCAAGCGCGTTTCGCGAAACTTCGCGTGATCCCTGCGATCCCGATTTACGCGGGTTCGCATATGGGATTAAGGTCCCGCCCAAGGGGTGTCATGGCACGAATCCTTCTGGCGGAAGACGATGAATCGCTGCGTCGCTTTCTTGCCGCGGCGCTCGTCAAGGCGGGACATGAGGTCACCGATTTTGGCGACGGCGAAGCGGCGTTCGAATCGCTGAGCGCGAACAGCTTCGATCTGCTCCTGACCGATATCGTCATGCCGGGGCTCGACGGGATCGAACTCGCCAAGCGGGCTGCCGAACGTGACGAGAACCTCAAGATCATGTTCATCACCGGGTTCGCCGCCGTCGCGCTTCATCCTTCGGCAAACGCGCCAAAGCGCGCCAAGGTGCTTTCGAAGCCGTTTCACCTGCGCGAAATCGTGCAGGAGATCGACCGCATGATCGCGGCATGAGCCCTTCGGCTTGCCGCGCCGGATTGCCGGCGATATAGGGAACGCCCCAAGGAAGGGCGCGTAGCTCAGCGGGAGAGCACTACGTTGACATCGTAGGGGTCACTGGTTCGATCCCAGTCGCGCCCACCATCGATCGCACGGAATCTCAGAACTCAGTTTCCACGCACGGAGAGAAAGATGGCAGAGTCAGAAGACGATGCGGCTGAACTGGCGGAGTTGGGCTCCCAGGTCCTCGACGTTATGGATGCCGAAACGGTCGTGGTAACGCTCGAGAACGGGAAAACCGTCAAGGGTTCGCTCACCGGTCTTGTGCTGAAGAAAAAGACGAGAAAGGAAAACGTCTCCTGGAGCGGAAAGCTGAGCGTCGAAACGGATTCGGGCGACCTTGAAATGGATTGTGCGAACGTCAAGTCGATAGCCGCCGGGTAGCCCGCCGCAAACGCCTTATTGCCGCTTGCCGAATATTGCCGTGCCGATCCGCACATGGGTTGCGCCAAAGCGGATGGCGGTTTCAAAATCGTCGCTCATGCCCATGCTGAGCCCCTCGAGACCGTGCTCGCGCGCCATTTTGGCGAGCAACGCGAAATGGGGCGCAGGCGGCTGGTCGACGGGCGGGATGCACATCAGTCCGTAAACGGGCAGCCGAAGCGTTTCGCGGCAAAAGTCGATAAAACCCGGCGCTCCGAGCGGAAAGACGCCGCCCTTCTGCGCTTCTTCGCCCGTGTTCACCTGGATGAAAAGAAGAGGCCGCTTCCCCGTTCGCTCGAATTCATGACGCAGCGCTTCGGCAAGCTTCGGCCGATCGAGCGAATGGATCGCGTCGAAAAGCGCGATTGCCTCCCGCGCCTTGTTGGTCTGCAGCGGACCCACGAGATGCAGTTCAATCTCGGGGTGCTCGGACCGGAGCGCCGGCCATTTGGATTTGCCTTCCTGCACGCGATTTTCGCCGAAGACGCGCTGACCTGCGGCGATCACAGCGCGGATCGATTCCGGACCGAACGTCTTCGAAATCGCCACCAGCGTTGTCGAGGATGCGGGCTTCAGTGCCGATTTCCGGGTTGCCTCGATCCGCGCGAGAATGTGGGCGAGATTCTGTGCAGCCGGTGAGTCCGGCATGAGGGACGGAGAGGACATCCTTTGGCGGATAACCTCGCGAGGGCGCAATTGGCAAGGCTGGCGTGGCAGCACGCGGAACAAACGCGCTCTCGCCTGCCGGCGCTCGTGCTTTTCACCGACGATGCACGCCTGCCCGATCCACTGCCTTCAATCCGCGCGCTTCCGCGCGGCAGCATGGTCGTGCTGCGCGAAAGAAACAGCGCCAAAAGGCGGGCGCTCGCGTCGGCCATAGCGCGCATCGCGCGCAAGCGCAGGCTCGTCTGGATCATCGCCGACGATCCGCATCTTGCCACCGAACTGCACGCTCACGGTGTCCATTTTCCCGAGGCGAAGCTCCCGCTTGCCACGCACTGGCGTACGAAACGCCGGCGTTGGCTCATCACGTCCGCCGCGCATTCCCTTGCCGCCGGCGCACGCGCCGCACGTGCCGGTGCGGATGCGATTTTTCTCGCGCCGGCGTTTGCAACGCGGAGTCACGCTGGCCAAAATTTTCTGGGATCGCTGCGTGTACGGATTATCGCCAACAAGGTGACTGTTCCGGTTTACGCGCTTGGTGGCGTCGATGCGCACAGCGCTCGGCGCCTGTCCGGCGCCTCTCTTGCCGGCCTTGCCGCGGTTGGCGCACTGGCGATTTGAGGCGGGCAGCGGTAGAACGGATCGCCTTCAGGAAGGGCCGCGAATGCCCGACAAGCAAACCGACCAGCCGCTGCCTGGCGTCTTCGACCTGACCCCGCTCAATCCCGATTTCAACCAGGACCCGCACGCGATCCTCGACCGTCTGCGTGCCGAATGCCCGGTGCGGCGCGACAACATGGCCGGGAGTTTCATTCTCACCCGCTATGCCGATGTCCGCGGCGTTCTCTCCGACACGACCCTCTGGCGCGATCCGGAGAAGGCCGAGCCCGAGGCGGTGCTGCAGAAACGCATCCGGGAGGAGCGCGTCGAAGGCATCAATGCCGATCCCGACGAGGAGCGCAAAGGCATCCTCCTCCTCGACGATCCCGATCACGCGCGCATCCGCAATCCGCTCGCGAAGGCACTGTACAAGCGGGTGGCGCGCTGCCGTCCGCAGGTCGAGGCCGTGGTAAACGGGATTCTCGACCGCCTGAACGGGCGCGACCGCTTCGACGTAATGGCCGATTTCGCCGTTCTTGTGCCAATCGATGTTATTGCGCGCATCCTGGGTGTGGACGAGACGCGACTCGTCGAATTCCGCCGCTGGTCGGAAGGCGTGATCCTTTTCCTCAATCCTTTCCGCACCGACGAACAGACCAAACAGCTGGTCGAAGCGGCGACCGCCCTCTCGGCGTACATGAACGACCTGATCCATGCGCGCCGCGCCGAGCCACGCGACGATCTCGTGAGCGACATGGTCGCGCTGCAGGCGGAAGGCGCGCCAATCACGGACGGCGAACTCTCGGTGAATCTCCAGTCGCTGCTGGTTGGCGGCAATCTCACGACGACGGACCTGATCGGCAACGGTGTGCGGCTGTTCCTGCTCCATCCCGACCAACTCGAAAAGCTCAAAGCGGAGCCCTCGCTGATCAATTCGGCTGTGGAAGAGGTGCTCCGTTACGAAGGACCCGTGGACATTACGGGACGCATCGCCTCGCGCGATCTCGAGATCGGTGGCTGCCCGGTGAGGACGGCGCAGTCCATGTTCCTGTCTCTGCGCGGCGCCAATCGCGACCCCGAGGCTTTTTCCGATCCGCACCGCTTCGACATCGCGCGAAAGGATGCGCCGCATGTCGCATTCGGCGGCGGTGCCCATCTCTGCATTGGCGCGCCGCTCGCGCGACTCGAGGCACAGGTCGCGCTGCCCGCGTTCTTTGCGCGCTTTCCGAATCTGAAGCTCGCCGATCCGGATGCGCCGCCGCGCTGGCGCTCGCTCCCTTTCTTCAGGGGATTACAGGACCTTTTTGTCACCGTTTAGCGTGCTTATTCGCTTGAAGATTCACAATGAGACGGTGAGGCAGTGAGATACCTGTATTCAGGGAGATATTGTACACCTACCAACAGGAGTTATGATTGCGCGCGAAGCGCGTGATTGATTGCTGTCTTTGCGAATTCGCGTTATCTTGCCGCGCAACGGCTATCTCACCGCCTCACTGTCTCATTGTGAATCTTACATTTCGCGGCGGGCGCGGAAGGCGGCGGAGAGCGTGCCCTCGTCGAGATAATCGAGTTCGCCGCCAACGGGTACGCCGTGCGCGAGACGCGTAAGTTTCGCTCTCGAGCCGGCAAGTACATCCATCAGGTAGTGGGCCGTCGTCTGTCCCTCGACGGTTGCGTTCATGGCGAGGATGACTTCGTCGACGCCGTTTGCGACACGCGCGGCCAGCGGCGCGACGTTCAGCTTTTCCGGCGTGACGCCATCAAGCGCAGAAAGCGCGCCGCCGAGCACGTGATAGCGTCCCTTGAATACACCGGCCCGTTCCAGCGCCCACAGATCGGCTACATCCTCCACGACGCACAGAACATGAGCCTCGCGCCGAGGATCGCGGCAGATCGCGCAAGGGCTCGCCGTATCGAGGTTGCCGCAGGCTTCGCACACACGGATGGCGACCGCGGCGTCGCGCATCGCCTGGCCGAGCGGTTCGAGCAGGGTTTCGCGTCTCTTGAGCAGCACAAGGGCTGCACGGCGCGCGGAACGCGGCCCCAGGCCCGGCAACCTGGCGAGCAGCTGCACCAGCTTTTCGATCTCAGGTCCGGCTGGAAGCGATGCCATGGACTAGACGATCGGGGCGCCAAAAAACGTCTCATGCTGAGCTTGTCGAAACATGCGGCCCTCACCCTTCGACAAGCTCAAGGTGAGGGCATTTTCTCTGGCTCTAACTTTCATTTTCGGAAGCAGGCAAATCGCTTTCCCGGTCGCGGACGGCGACGATTTCGGCGCCGGGAAAACGGTCGAGCACCGCGCGCACCATCGGCGACTGCGCCACCTGTTCGAGCTTCTTTTCGCGTGCGGCTTTCCTCTGTTCCGCAAGTGTCGGCTCGCCGCCCTCGCGTGCGAGCGTCACCACCCAGCGCGTGCCCGTCCATTCCTTGAGCTTCTGCGCAAGGTCGCCCGCGAGCGTGCGCGGCGCCGCCGCGGCTGGACGGAATTCGATCTGCCCCGGTTCGAGCCGGACAAGGTGCACATGGTTTTCGATCTGCACCCTGAGCACGGAGGCGCCCTTCGCGGCGGCAAGCGCGGCAATGTCGGCCAGTGTGCCGAGCGTGGGTCCCTCCGACGTCTGCATGCGCGGAGAGATTTCATTCTCGGCGCGCGGCAATGCCTGCGCGCCGACCGAATCGCCGCCCCGAACGACGGCAGTAGTGGACAGCGTTGTACGCGTACTTCGCGGCGCGGGAGTCGAGGACGTCGACCAGTCCTGCTCGAGCACGTCGCGCACGAGTTTGTCCGTGGGCGGCAGATCGGCGGCATAGGCAAGGCGCACCAAAGCCATCTCCGCCGCCGCGATCGGACGCGTTGCATCGCGCACTTCGAAGAGGCCCTTGAGCAGCATCTGCCAGGCGCGCGTGAGCACGGAAATCGACAGTTCGGCTGCCATTGCGGCGGCGCGTTTCGCCTCGCCCGAGCCACCGTCGAAATACCCTTGCGCGTCCGGCGCAACCTTCAGCCGTGTCAGGAAATGCGTAATTTCGAGCAGGTCCTGCATCACGACGAGAGGATCGGCGCCGCTGTTGTAGATGTCCGAAAGCTCGGCGAGCGCCGCGGCGATGTCGCCGCGCATGGTCTTCTCGAACAGGTCGAGAATGCGGCCGCGATCGGCGAGGCCGAGCATGTCGCGCACGCTGTCGGCGCGGATTGCGTGTCCCTCCTCGTGCGCGATCGCCTGATCGAGCAGAGAGAGCGAGTCGCGCACCGAGCCCTCCGCCGCGCGCGCGATGAGCGCCAGTGCCGCGGGCTCGATCTCGACCTTCTCCTGCCCCGCGATGTTTGCGAGATGCGCGATGAGGGCGTCGGTCTCGATGCGCCGCAGATCAAAGCGCTGGCAGCGCGACAGAATGGTGACCGGGACTTTGCGGATTTCGGTCGTTGCGAAGATGAATTCGACGTGCGGCGGCGGCTCTTCCAGTGTTTTCAGGAGCGCATTGAACGCCGCTTTCGACAGCATGTGGACTTCGTCGACGATGTACACCTTGTAGCGGGCGCTCGCCGGCGCATAGCGTACGCTGTCGACGATCTGCCGCACCTCTTCGACGCCGTTGTTGGAGGCGCCGTCCATTTCGAGCACGTCCATGTGGCGCGACTCGGCAATCGCGATGCACGGCTCGCAGACGCCACAGGGATGAATGGTCGGTTCCTTTCGCGTGCCGTCGGGGCCGACGCAATTGAGCGCACGGGCAATGATGCGCGCGGTCGTCGTCTTCCCGACGCCGCGGACGCCGGTGAGCATAAAGGCGTGGGCAATGCGCCCCGTCGCGAAGGCGTTCTTGAGCGTGCGGACGAGCGCTTCCTGCCCGATCAGGCCGGTGAAATCCTGCGGCCGGTATTTGCGCGCGAGCACGCGGTAGGCGTCCGCTTTCGCGGGCTGGGGCGCAAAGCCCAGCGTCGGTTCTGCAGTGTCGTTCATCGGTGCAGGAAATATAGCAAGCGGAGGGGCGGACGCGAGCGGCTCAGGCGCCCGCGCCGAAAATATCTTCGATCCGGCATTTGAACAGCCGCGCGATTGCAAAAGCGAGCGGCAGGCTCGGATCGTAACGCTCCGTCTCGATGGCATTGACGGTCTGGCGCGAAACATTAAGCCGGTCGGCAAGATCCGCCTGGGTCATGCCGCGTTCGGCGCGCAACTCTTTCAGAACGTTTTTCATGAATGGGATCGCGCCCGTCATTGGTTGGTCAGCGCCGTGACGCCCGTGGCAACAGCCCAGCAGATCGCGAGCGTCGGCCAGGCCCAGGTAATCGCCAGTTTGGGTAGGCCCGCGTCTTCAAGCAGTGCGTAAGATGTCGTGAGACAGGCGGTCACGCCGGCGGCGATGGCGACGTTCTCGAGCAGTTTGCGTTTTTCGAGCTCATCGGTATGTCGATAGAATCGCACGACAACGACGAGCATGAGCCAGATAGGGACGATCGGCAGCACGGTGGCGACGATGCGCAGCGGCGCATAGGGAATGATCGGCAGCAGATACGGCCGCGCGATCACGGCAAGGGTGTAGAAGGCCGCAACAGTACCGAATTCGACGAGATAGGTCTTGGCGGCATCTTTTACGAAAGTCATGGGTCGTCTCCGAAGTAAAGTATGCTTTACATAAGGGTGTCCAAGCATGATGTCAAGCAACCTTTACATCGGCCGAAAATATTTTCCGGCGGGATATCGGCTGCGAATTTGGGGGAAAGTGAGAGAACGGCCGCGACCCAAAGCGGATTCGTTACGGCTGCTTCCTTCCGGACCTGACCGGATTGGCGAGCGCCTCGTCCGCGACCGTCCCGGGCCAGATAATAGGGATTGCGTAGGGAATCCGCAAAAAGAAAGATTCAGCGCCACGCCGCGGAGGAAGCGCGCGATAGCAGAAAGACCAAAAACTGTCATGGCTCGCAAAAGCGGGCCACCCAGTTTGTGCCACCACTGACGGCGACGGGATCGCGAGATGGATTTCTGAAGAACGTCGCGGGGTCGCCGAGGGAGGTACTGGCCTATTCGCGCGCGGACGCGCGCGTGACCTGGGTGGCCCGGTCGCGGGAACGCCGCGCCGGGCCATGACAATTTATTTTTCCGCATCCTCTGCAGCCACCGCGACCTCTGCGCTGAGCTTTTCTTATTTCCGGACCCGGTGTTTGCCTTTGGTGAGCGCCACGATCATTCCCCTGAGCGTCTGGGACTCCTGGTAGGTGAGGCGCGCGCGATGGAGCGTCGCGCGGATGGCGCGGATCATTCCGTCCACCTTGTCGGGCGGGTAGAGAAAACCGCTCGCGAGCAACTCGCGCTCGAGATGCTCGAACGTATGGATCAGTTCGGTCCGCGTGGGCTTCCGCTGCAAGGGGCCGCGCTCGATGCGTGCCGAGGGGGTTGCATCGCCCAGTCGAAACCATTCGTAGCTCACGATCAGTACGGCCTGCGCAAGATTGATCGACGCGAATTCCGCCGTTGGAATCGTGATGACGGCGTCGCAAAGCGAAATCTCGTCATTGTCGAGACCCGCGCGCTCGTTACCGAAAAGAATTCCCGTCTTCTCGCCACGCGCGGAAGCCGCCCTCAGACGGCGCACGGCTTCGGGCGGCGTGAGCACTTCGCGCGCGATACCGCGATCGCGCGCCGTGGTAGCAAGGATGAAATTCCGATCGCCAAGCGCTTCTGCAACGCCTGGAAATACGCGAGCGGATTCCACAACGTTCGCCGCACCGGCGGCCATTGCGGTTGCTTTTGCGTTGGGCCAGCCGGCGCGCGGCGCCACGAGCCGCAAATCCGAGAGCCCGAAATTCGCCATCGCCCGCGCCGCCGCGCCGATATTCTCGCCCAGTTGCGGATGCGACAGGATGATGGCTGGAGCACGTCTCATCCAAGATTCCCTCGCGCGAATGCAGCTTGCAATTGTTGCGCAGGAACAATCACCGTGTTCGACGTGAACGAGCGAAAATCCGGGAGTCCGCCGGCCCAGAAGTTGCCCGCCCCTCGCACAACAAGGCAGATGGCGACCGATTTTTTGGACAAATCGTAAGTGTAGAGTTGAGGCTCGACTCCAAGTGCACTCGGCGTGGGAGAAAACCTGAAAATCAGGTAAGTATGGTAGCGGATTTTCCCTGACGGCAGCCGAGGCCCGCTAGGAGCTGTTCTGTACGGATGTCCGCTTGGTTGCGTTGACCATACTGTGGTCGGTCCCAGTTCATCATACAAGTCAGGAAACCAGCTCCACAAACGCTGCGCCATATCGACTTTGTTATCCACGCACGGGCTTGCATCAACCCAGATATTGAGTCGGTACCTGAGAGCATAGCTCTCAACGTCGATTTTGCTCGTTATGTCAACGCGCAACATAGTTTGATAGGTATAAAGTTGGCGTCCACCCACCCTCCGTCCAGCGACAATTTCGCGGTCCATCGCAACCGACTCTAGTTGCACATCGTGAGGCCCACTGCGGCGCGCGATCCAGTAATCGGCGAGGAGGCCGGCGGCAATTAGAACTACGATCAACGGCGGCACAAGCCATGTGCGCCCTCGTCGACGTGGTTTCGCCTTCGTGCGTTGGGCAATGTGTGGCAGACCCGTCACTACGGCCCCTCTTTTGACGCAGTGCGACGCCCCCGCTATACCGCGCGCCGCGCAGTTATCCCGAGGATATTCATGAACAGGATCAAGGTCGAAAATCCCGTCGTCGAGCTCGATGGGGACGAGATGACGCGGATCATCTGGGACCTCATCAAGAAAAAGCTGATCCTTCCCTATCTCGACATCACGCTCCGGTATTTCGACCTCGGAATCGAGCACCGCGACGCGACCAACGACCAGGTGACCATCGACGCGGCGGAAGCGATCAAGCGCGTGGGCGTCGGCGTCAAATGCGCGACCATCACCCCGGACGAAGCGCGGGTGGAGGAATTCCATCTCAAGAAGATGTGGAAATCGCCCAACGGCACCATCCGCAACATCCTGGGCGGCGTGATCTTCCGCGAACCCATCATCTGCAGGAACGTGCCGAGGCTCGTGCCCGGCTGGACGAAGCCGATCATCATCGGCCGTCACGCCTATGGCGACCAGTACCGCGCGACCGATTTCCGCATTCCCGGCGCCGGCAGGCTCACCATTGTGTTCACCGGAAAGGACGGCGGGCGCATCGAGCATGAGGTGTTCGATTTTCCCGGCTCCGGCGTCGCGCTCGCGATGTACAACCTTGACGATTCGATCCGCGATTTCGCCCGCGCCTCGATGAATTACGCGCTCACCCGCAATTTCCCGCTGTACCTCTCGACCAAGAATACCATTCTCAAGGCCTATGACGGCCGCTTCAAGGACCTGTTCCAGGAAGTGTTCGACGCGGAGTTCGCCGCGCGTTTCAAGGACGCGGGCCTCACCTACGAACACCGTCTCATCGACGACATGGTCGCCTCGGCGCTCAAATGGTCGGGCGGCTATGTGTGGGCGTGCAAGAATTACGACGGCGACGTACAGTCGGACACGGTGGCGCAGGGCTTCGGTTCGCTCGGACTGATGACAAGCGTGCTGATGACGCCGGACGGCAAGACGGTCGAAGCCGAAGCGGCGCACGGCACGGTGACGCGCCACTATCGCGAGCATCAGAAGGGACGCGCGACCTCGACCAATTCGATTGCCTCGATTTTCGCCTGGACGCGCGGGCTCGCGCATCGGGCGAAGCTCGACCGCAACGCCGCGCTCGACACGTTCGCCCACACGCTCGAGCGCGTCTGCGTCGACACGGTCGAAGCCGGCTTCATGACCAAGGACCTCGCGCTGCTCGTCGGGCCCGATCAGGGCTGGCTGACGACGGAAGGCTTCCTTGACAAAATCGATGCGAATCTCAAAACGGCGATGGCGGCTCACTGACCGGCATGCGTTCCGCGCAGGGCGGGCTTGCGTCTGTGTTCTTGCTTTGTTCTTGAGAATTGTTATGTTCCCGCCCGACCAAAACCAGGAGGGAGCGATGATCGGTTACGTCACCATCGGCATGAACGACGCCCAGAAATCCGGGAAATTCTACGACGCGGTTTTCGACGCCATCGGCAACGAGCGGAAATTCGAGGACAGCGGTTGGATCGGCTACGGACCGTAGGGTTCGGATTCGCACGGCGTGTATGTCTGTCCGCCGCATGACGGAAAGCCCGCGACCGTCGGCAACGGAACAATGATCGCGTTCGTCGCGCCTTCGAAGGACGCCGTACACAAGGCCTATCACGCGGGGCTTGCAAACGGCGGCAAAGACGAGGGCGCGCCAGGACCGCGGCCCGCGGATTCCACCACCTTCTACGGCGCGTACCTGCGCGATCCCGTGGGCAACAAGATCTGCGTCTTCGCCAAAGGGCCGTTTTAAGCGGTAGTGGAGCGCCAGCGAAATGGAATGACGTCAGGCCGAACTCTCGTTCCGCTCTTTCTCACCATGGCCGGCCAAGAGCCGGCCATCCAGTGGGCATCGGACACATGAACGGGTGGCGATGAACAATGCCGAGCGGCTTCGTCTACATCCTGGCGAGCAAGCGCAACGGTACGCTTTACACAGGCGTGACGAGCAACATTCCCCGGCGGATGAGGGCGCATCGTGAAGGATACGGATCGGAATTCGTCCACAAATACAATGTCACCAAGCTCGTCTGGTTCGAAGAGCACCCGCTGTACACAAACGCCATCCGGCGCGAAACGAACATCAAGCGCTGGAAGCGCATATGGAAACTCGCGCTGATCGAAAAGACGAATCCGAACTGGAACGATCTCTTGGAACAATGGCTTTGGTGGGGTTGACCGGATGACCGACGCCTGGCGCACCGCCATTCCCTTTCCTCACCCTGGCCGGGCTTGACCCGGCCACCCGGTACGCTCGCCTCGGAGAGCGAATGGCTCGTCTCGGCCGCTGGATGGCCGGCTCTTGGCCGGCCATGGTGAGGTTAGAGGCAGCAACCGCGCCGAGCCCCATGGCGTTTTTTTGTGATTGCGGGGTGATTACCCCGCCGGCGCGAGGTCGGCGAGGCGGCGCGAGATGGTGTCGAGCGCGTCCTGCGCTTTCGTGCCATCGGGGCCACCGGCCTGAGCAAGATCGGCGCGGCCGCCGCCGCCCTTGCCGCCCAGTGCCTCCGCCGCGCGCTTGACGAGATCGACCGCATCGATGCGGCTCTTGAGATCATCCGTCACGCCGACGACAAGCGACGCCCGTCCGTCCGCGACGGCAACGAGAGCGACCACGCCCGAACCGATCTTCGCCTTCGCCTCGTCGGCAAGACTTTTCAGATCCTTCGCGCTGACGCCATCGACGACGCGCAGCATCGTCTTGATGCCGGCGATCTCGCGCGCTTCCTGCGCCGCATCTGCACGCGCCGGTCCCGCGAGCGCCAGCGCGCGCCGCGCATCCGCCAGTTCGCGTTCGATGCGTCTGCGCTCGTCGGCAAGCTGAAGCACGCGTTCGCGCAATTCGGACGGATTGGTCTTGAGCGCCGCCGCGGCCTCGCGCGCGATGTCCGCCTGGCCTGAGAGCCAGCGCCGCGCGCCTTCACTCGTCAGCGCCTCGATGCGGCGCACGCCCGCGGCAACGGCGCTCTCGGACAAAATCGTGAAGAGCCCGATATCGCCCAGCCGGCGTACATGCGTGCCGCCGCAGAGCTCGACGGAGTATGCCTTCGCTTCCGCCTCGCCCATGGTAAGCACGCGCACCTCGTCGCCGTACTTCTCGCCGAACAGCGCCTCGGCGCCGGCGGCGATCGCGTCCGCTGTCGGCATCAGCCGCGTCGTCACGTCGGTGTTCTGACGGATGACCGCATTCACCTCGTTCTCGATGCGCTCGAGTTCGTCATGCGTCAGCGCCTTGGGATGGCTGAAGTCGAAGCGCAGCCGATCGGGCGCAACGAGCGAGCCCTTCTGGGAGACGTGCGGCCCGAGAACATGCTTGAGCGCGGCGTGCAGCAGGTGCGTCGCCGAATGATTGGCGCGGGTGGCGCGCCGTCTTTCGCCGTCGACGCGCAACTCGACCACATCGCCCGGCACAAGGGTACCGCGCACCATTTCGACGACGTGTACATTGAGCGCACCGAGCTTCTTTTCGGTGTCGACGACGCGGGCCTCCGCGCCTTTGGCCGAGAACATTGCGCCCGCGTCACCCACCTGCCCGCCCGCCTCGCCGTAAAACGGCGTCTGGTTGGTCAGGATGCGGACCGCCTCGCCGGCCGACGCGCGCTCGATGCGCGCGCCGTCCTTCAGGATGGCAACGATCCGGCCTTCCGCTTCTTCGGTGTCGTAGCCGAGGAATTCCGTCGCGCCGATTTCGTCACGAAGCGCGAACCACAGCGCGTCGGTGCCGGTTTCGCCCGATCCCGCCCAGGCTTTCCGGGCCTCTTCGCGCTGGCGCGCCATGGCCGCGTCGAAGCCTGCGGTGTCGACGGCAATGCCGCGGGCGCGGAGCGCATCCTCGGTGAGGTCGAGCGGAAAGCCGTAGGTGTCGTACAAACGGAAGGCGGTTTCGCCGGAAAGCCGGTCGCCGCGCGCCATCCCGTCCGTCGCTTCCTCGAGCAGCTTGAGACCACGCGCGAGCGTCTCGCGGAAACGAATCTCTTCCAGCCGCAATGTCTCCGAGGTGAGCGCCTCGGCGCGTTTCAGTTCCGGATAGGCGGCGCCCATTTCGGCGACGAGCACGGGCAGGAGCCTGTACAGAAGCGGATCCCTTGAGCCCAGGAGGTGCGCATGGCGCATGGCGCGGCGCATGATGCGCCGCAGCACATAGCCGCGGCCTTCGTTCGAAGGCAGCACGCCGTCGGCGATCAGGAAAGCGGATGAGCGCAGGTGATCGGCAATCACGCGGTGGCTCGCGGCGTGTGCACCGGCGGCGGCCTCGCCCGTCAGCTCGACGGACGCTGCGATGACGTGCCGGAAGAGATCGACGTCGAAAACGTCATGTACGCCCTGCAAGACCGTCGCGAAGCGCTCGAGCCCCATCCCGGTGTCGATGGACGGCCGCGGCAGCTGTTCGCGAGAGCCGCCCGCGAACTGCTCGAACTGCATGAACACGAGATTCCAGATTTCAACGAAGCGATCGCCGTCCTGTTCCGCCGAACCCGGCGGTCCGCCCGCGATGCTCGGTCCGTGATCGAAGAAGATTTCCGAACACGGTCCGCAGGGGCCCGTGTCGCCCATCGACCAGAAATTGTCCGCGGTCGGAATGCGGATGATTTTCGATTCCGGCAATCCGGCGATCTTCTTCCACAGATCGAACGCGTCGTCGTCTTCCGCGAAGACGGTCACGAGCAGGCGATCGGCGGGAAGCGCGAACACCTTGTGTACCAGCTCCCAGGCGTAGGCGATCGCGGCTTCCTTGAAGTAATCGCCGAACGAGAAGTTGCCGAGCATCTCGAAGAAGGTAAGATGGCGCGCCGTGTAGCCGACATTTTCGAGATCGTTGTGCTTGCCGCCGGCGCGCACGCATTTCTGCGACGTCGTCGCCCGCGCGTAGCCGCGCTTTTCCTGGCCGGTAAAGACGTTCTTGAACTGCACCATGCCGGCATTGGTGAAGAGGAGCGTCGGGTCGTTGCGCGGCACGAGCGGCGATGACGGCACGAGTTCGTGGCCGCGTTCGCGGAAGAATTCGAGGAATGTCGCGCGGATTTCGCTTAAGGATTTCATGCCCGGTTCTAACCCTGCTGCGATTTGGATGTCCAGAATTGAAGCCGCTGAAGCGGGATTTCTGCGCCGGCCCCTTCGCTGCCGGGCTTGTGGCGGGTCCGGTTTCTTCCTCTAATCACCGGCACGATCGGGCGAAGGGACGAATGCCGTAGTGCGCGCTTTTTCGAGTTTGCCGGGTGAGCGCTGGCGCAATTTTCTTTATTTCGTCATCGCTATCGCGGCCGGCCTGGCTGAGGTGTGGCTGATTGTCGGCTGGCGGGAGATCGATCCCCGCAACCTCTCCTGGCTCGTCGGAGACGCAGCACAATACCAGATCGGCTGGGAGTTCATGCGCAGCGACACCGTCCTGCGATTCCCGCCCACCTGGATCGGTCGCCTCGATTACCCGACTGGCGTATCGGCATCCTATCTGGACTTTATTCCGCTGGTAGGAACGCCGCTCCGGTTCGTGTCCTCACTCCTGCCTTTGGACTTTCAATATCTCGGGCTCTACGCCGTTGCCTGTTTTGTCCTGCAGGGGTTCTTCGGGCTGAAACTCGTCTCGCGCTTCTCGAAGGGAGACTGGATCACCACCCTGCTCGGCGGCGCGTTCTTTCTGTTTTCCCCGATCCTGATGAAGGAGTTGTACGGGCACTTTGCGCTCCTGTCGCAATGGCTCATTCTGGCCTGCATCTATTTCTATTTCCAAATGTCGGCGGAACGGACGCCCGCCGCCAACCTCCTGCCTTTCGTCGCGATTTCGGCACTCGCCGGCGCGATCCAGCCCTATTTTGCCCTGATGACGCTGATGGTCGGCGCCGCCGCGGTCGCGCACGCGTTGCTTCTGTACAGATACGATGCAGCGCGTCACCCGGACAAACGACGCGTTTTGGCCGCGTGCCTGCTTTGGGGCGCGCTGCTTGTCGCCGGAACACTGCTCTCGCTGACGGTTTTCGGCTTCATTGTCCTCGGCAGACCGGCGGCGTTCGTCGGCGGCGGCTACACGCGTTACGCCATGAATTTGCTGGCCCCGATCAACCCGCAATCGCCATGGGCGCTTTATCTCAGGGCCTTTCCGGTCGTACATGGATGGACTCTGGTCGGTTACAATTATCTGGGGTTGGGCGTGATCCTGCTGCTGGTGATCGTGCTCGCAAGACGTCCTGCGCTCATCAGCAGGCTTTGGTCTCGTCCGCTCGCGCCGTTGACGGCCGCCGCTCTCATTGGCGCAATGCTGGCCCTCTCGACGGAGGTGAGCTTCGCCGATCGCGTGCTTTTTACTGTTCCCGTGCCGCACTTCATTTTCGATGTCCTGACGTGGTTCCGCGGATCCGCGCGCCTGTTCTGGCCCGCCTATTATCTCCTGATGCTTGGCGCCATCGTTGGACTGACGGAAACCGTGCCGTCGCCCCTCATACGTCGCGGCGTGCTGGCGGCGGCGCTGGCGATCCAATTTTTCGATGTCCTGTACGTTCCGCACGGCGTCGCCGGAACGGTGCGCGCCGAGCACGCAACCTCGTTGCGCTCTCCGGCCTGGGCGGCCGCGCTGCCGGGCCGCCGCCACCTGGTGATTCTTCCCGCCTGGCAGTGCGCCGCCGCCACGCCGGGAGGCCCGAGACTATGGCCGGCGCTCGCGCGCCTGGCCGCGCGCGGCGGCCTGACGCTCAACAGCGTCTATCTCGGCCGCATATCGAACCAGGTTATCCATCAGGACTGCGATCTGACGCCGGCAGCGGTGCTGCGCGATGGCCTGCGCGCCGACACCGTCTATGTGCTCAACGACAGGCTGGCGCAGACAATCGGGAGCCGCCCGCAATTCCGTCACGATTGCCGGGTCGCAGACGGACTCAATCTCTGTACGCACAACGCTGGGGGCGGGTAAGCCGCGGCCGCTTCGGGCTTATCGGCCGAATCTTCGAAACCAACGTGAGCGCGCAGGCGCATGAGGGTTTGTCCAGTTTTCGCGCTGCGCGACCGGAAAGGGTACAAACGAACTCCACTCGCGCGCGTCCGGCGCAATTTTTTTCAGGACCGTCGTGTTGGGTGCGGCGAGGTGCGCGAGCGCATAATCGGGGCGGTTGCAACGCACGTAATTGATGACGGTCTCGATTGCGGGCAACAGCGCGTCGTCGAATACAATGTAACCGCCGTCGCAGCACAGCAGATCGGCCAGCCGGAAGTCGGTCATCACCGTCTCGAACAGATGGCCGCCGTCAATGAAGGCCAGCCCGACGCATTTCTGTCCCCGCTCGCTCAAGAGCCTTCCCAGACCCGTTTCCGATCGTTCGTGACAACGGCGGACGCGGTCGCCGAACTCGGCCTCGAGGTATGACTGGACGAGCACCCCACGCTTGGGAAAGGGATCGAATATCAGATGTTCGAACGGTTTGCCGGTGGCGCCCCGTGCGCCAAGAATGACACTGGCTGACGTGCCCATCCCGAATCCGGCCTCTACGGACAGCGGAACCGGGCAACGCTGTGCGAGCCAGGCCAACAGCGCGGCTTGGGGCGGAGAAAGCGCTACGTCAAGCGGGGCGGAGTTGCCGTTCGGGTGTACGAAGTGCTTCGCGTCGAGCGCTGCGAGATAGCGCCGGATCGAGTCGGCATGGCGGGAGAGATCGACGAGGTTCGCAACGAGCGTCGCCTCGTCCGGGAACGCCAACCGGGAATCCACACTCGCTTCTGTACGCATGAAACGTGCTCGCGAATTGGCGGGACAACGCTGAAGCGTCGGTATCGGCTGCCCGCAATCTTTGCAGATTCCCCGTGGACGCTCAAAACCGCGAAGGGGCGCCCTGCGATTGCTCGCGAGCGCCCCTTCTGGAGCCGTTCCCCATGCCAATAAGGAACGGTCGTCAGTCTTCGGCCATCGCAGCCGAGTCCCCGTCCTTTCCTTCCATCAGAGTCTGGCCGATGAGGCCCGCGTTCTCGCGGATTTTCGCCTCGATCTTCGCCGCGGCGTCCTTGTTCTCGACGAGGAATTGTTTCGCGTTCTCGCGGCCCTGGCCAATGCGCATGCCGTCATAGGAAAACCATGAACCGGATTTCTCGACGATGCCGGCGCGCACGCCGAGATCGATGAGCTCGCCGACCTTGGAAATGCCCGCGCCATAGACGATGTCGAATTCCACTTCCTTGAACGGCGGTGCGACCTTGTTTTTCACGACCTTGACGCGCGTCTGGTTGCCGATCACCTCGTCGCGATCCTTGATCGCGCCGATGCGGCGGATATCGAGACGTACGGAAGCATAGAATTTGAGCGCGTTGCCGCCGCTCGTCGTCTCCGGATTGCCGAACATGATGCCGATCTTCATCCGGATCTGATTGATGAAGATGACGAGGCAGTTCGATTTCGAGATCGAACCGGTAAGCTTCCGGAGGGCCTGGCTCATGAGCCGCGCCTGCAGGCCCGGGAGCTGGTCGCCCATCTCGCCTTCGAGTTCGGCCTTGGGCGTGAGCGCCGCGACCGAATCGATGACCACGATGTCGACACCGCCGGAGCGCACGAGCGTATCGGCAATCTCGAGCGCCTGCTCGCCGGTATCGGGCTGCGAGATCAGCATCTCGTCGATATCGACCCCGAGCTTCTTTGCGTAACCAGGATCAAGCGCGTGCTCCGCGTCGACATAGGCCGCGACGCCACCCTTTTTCTGCACTTCGGCAACGGCATGGAGCGCGAGCGTCGTCTTGCCGGACGATTCCGGGCCGTAAATCTCGATCACGCGGCCGCGTGGGAGCCCGCCGATTCCGAGCGCAATGTCGAGCCCCAGCGAACCCGTTGACACCGTGTCCGTCTCGACCACCTCGCGCTGGCCGAGCTTCATCACCGAACCCTTGCCGAAAGCGCGGTCGATCTGCGACAGCGCCTGCTCCAGCGCCCGCTTCCGATCGCTTTTTTCCTCCCGGCCCACGACCCGCAAAACTGCCTCTCTCATCATCGCTCGCCTCCTTATTTCACAGCGCTTCCCGAATCCCAAGCGGGTCGCGAAGCGACCAGTGTGCATGTTTTGTTCCCGTTCGCAAGCGGGTGCGTAAGATATTGGTATCAAAGTGTATTCTTGGCTGCGTTCTACGATGGTTCACGACGGCTTGGGGTCAGCCAAACAGAGCACCGTTAACCATTTGCGGTTTCGAATCAGGCAGGGGCGAAATACGCAAGAAAAGAATCAAGCTAATATTCTATACTCTTCGCACAGAGTTCTGTGAGTCTGCGCTGATTGGCCTACCAAATTCCCATTGATCTGGTTTTCGAACGCACGAGCGACGGCCGTTACCGTGTGACCAGCGACGACGTCCCAGGCTTCTACATTGCTGGGAGCGACATTGACGCAATTCAGGGCGATCTCAACGAAATCGTAGCGGATTTGCTGCGCCACAATTGCGGGTTCATCGTTTCGGAGATTCGGTGGATGCCCAGTCTCAGCGACGTGAAGCGGCATCTCCAAAAACCGACTCCGGAAGGAAGGGTTCGATACATCGCCAGTGGCATGCTGGCAGCCTAAGCATGCCTCGCATTGTCCCTCGGCTTGAGGTCGAGAAGGAACTCGCAAATCGCGGCTGCACCAAACTCAAGGAATATGCATTCCGCTCCGGGAGCCTTTGGCAGACTCGCGACGGCAAGTTTGCCTTTATCGTCCCCGAGGAGATTGGCGGTTCGACCAGCGAAGACGATCTGCGCCGCGTCTTGGAAATGTTGGACGCCCGGAAATAAAAACGCCCCGCCAATCCTGTCGTTGGGTCGGATCTGACCGGCGGGGCGAAACGGCTTTCGGGGTGCCGTTTGTCGGACTTTGCCTGGCGCCGGTAAACAACCCGTTTTAAGGGGCGTGTCGTACGACCCGCACCGGGGGGCCGACCACCGCATCGATCAGCACGCCAATATTGGCGAACGAATGCGAGCGTTCGGACGCTGGGCGAATAATTTGCCTGGCTAACCACTATCCAACTCAAATAATTGACCGATTGTGCTGACTGGCGCTCTTTATTTTGCTCACTACAACTTTGTTGTGATCACAAACGCCGAATGGGCGCGCCTTCAGATACGGTCTTCCTCCATTGCCGCGAGACACTCGTCGATGTCCTTCACCATGGTCTCGAGCTTTTCCTCGAGCTTGCGATTTCTTCCGAAGCGGAAGGGATGGCGGAGGATGGCAAGCTGGCGCTCGAGATCTTCGCGGGCACGAAGCAATTCCTCGCGCGCAGGCGGCGTCTCATCGTCGGGCGTGCTCATGCGTGACACCAAGCATAGCACGCAGGCGGATTCGCTTTCAGCGCATGATGCCGGTGTGGCCGAGGCTGTAGCGTCCCGGTTGCGGCCAGACGGCAAGCCCGTGCGGCTCGCGACCCACCGGTATCTTGCGCACCGAGCCCGTCCGCGTGTCGATCGCGTAGGCGACGTTGTCGAAGCGGCCCGAGAGCCAGAGGGTTCTTCCGTCGGCGCTCACATTGCCCATGTCGGGGCTGCCGCCGCCGGGGATGGGCCAGGTGCGGACGACGCGCCGCGTCGCGAAATCGATGACGGAGATGCTGCCGGGGCCGTGCGGCGGGCCCTTCGCAGAATGGGCGCCGCGGTTGGAGACGTACAGCTTCTTCGCGTCGCGGCTGACGGTCAGCCCGTGCGCGCCGGTCCCGGTCGGAATGAAGCCGATCTCGTCGAAGCGGTCGCCGTCGATCAGGAAAACGCCGTCCGCCATCATGTCGGCCACGTAAAACACGCTGCCGTCGGGTGAAATCCGGATGTCCTGGGGCATGCGCCCGCGCGACAGAAGCAGGTGGCCGACGATGCGTCGCGAGCGAACATCGACCTTGATGAGGCCGCCGCCGAATTCGCAGGTGAAGATCGCGTAGTTTCCGTCAGTCGAAAAATCGGCGTGGTTGACGCCGGCGCATTGCGGCGTCGCAAGTACGCCTTTGAGCGCCATGGTATGGGGATCGCGAAATTCCAGGCGCTTCTCCGCCTCGGCGACCACGATCGCCGCGCGTCCGTCGGGCGTGAAGTACATGTTGTACGCATCGGAGACCGGCACCTTCGGCCCGGCAAGCGCGCCGGTCACGGGATCGATGGGCGTGAGGCTGCCGTCGCGGCGACCGGGCGTGGCGCTTCCCGTCACCCAGAGCGTGCGCAAATCCCAGGACGGCACGACGTGCTGCGCGTTGCGGCCCGTCCGGAAGCGACCGACGACGTGATCGGTGGCGGGGTCGATGACGGTGACATCACCCGACTGGATGGCAGGAACGTACACGCGCGAAAGCGCGGCCCGCGTCGCGGCGCTGAAGCGATTGCGACCGGCTTCGCTGTAAACATTGGTGCGGTCAAGGAGTGGCGGCATGCCCGGATAGGGCTGCGGGCGAAACCAATGGGGAAAGCGGAGCGCGAGAACCGCGGCGGCAACGACAACCGCAAGGACGACGACAAGGGCAACGCGCCTTCGCGCCGCAGTTTCGCGCCTTCGAGGCATCGGACCTACCCTTCGTTCCTGCCGCCATCTTCTTTGCCACAAAGAGAAAGCGACAACCGGGTTGGGCGTGCGGCTTTCTGTCGTGCATCCACAAAGCGCGACAAAGGGTCAAGAGGTTGCGGATATCGGGCGATTCAACCCGCTACGGAGTCTGATGGTGGCTTTCGCCGAGGGAAGGTCTGGAGATTTCGCGCGCCAGCACAATCGTACGTTCCGCCATCCTGGCGAGATCGATCCACTGGCGGGCGAGGTGCGCGTAGGTTTCCTCGAGCCCCACGTTCGACGCGCGGCCCGCTGCTTCCTGCGCCGCTTCCGCAAGTTCGAGATACCGCGCGATGCGTTCTTCGCAATATTCGTTCGTTCGCACACCCGCACCCTTCGACGCAGTTACGACGCCCATCAGCGCGTTAACCGGTTGCGTGTCGAAACGTTCCTAAGTTCCCGTTATTTCATGCGAATTTCGCATTTGTTTTGTTGCCGGGACGCGAACGCGTCAGTGCGCCGCAGACGAAGCGGGCGCGGCCGGCGACGTGGCTCCGACAACGCGGATTCGCGTGATGGTGATCGGCGTCTGCGGCCACTGGCCGGGCATCGGACCACCCTGGCCGATCGGTATGGCGGCTATCTTGTCGACCACATCCATGCCGGAGACCACCTGGCCAAACACGGCATAGCCCGTCATGCCGTCGGCATCATCGGGTTGGCGATCGAGATTGGGATTGTCCGCCAGATCGATGAAGAACTCGGCGGTCGCGGAATCGGGAGCGCCCTGGCGCGCCATGGCGATCGCGCCCCGTTTGTTGGTCAAGCCGTTGCCGGCCTCGAGCGAAATGGGATCGTGTACGGGGCGGCTGTTCGTGGCCGAGTCGAAGCTCCCGGCCTGGATGACGAAGCCCGGCGCTATGCGATAGACGAGCGTGCCGTCGTAATGCCCCTCGCCGACATAGCGGAGAAAATTGTCGACCGTCTTTGGCGCATGCGCGCGATCGAGTTCGACCGTGATCGTTCCCATCGAGGTGTCGATCGCAACAGTGGGCTCGGCGTGTGCAAATCCCGTCAGGCCGACGAAGAATGTCAGTGCAGTGAATGCGGCAAGGCGCATGGCGAATCTCCGGCGTGTGTTTGGGATCATACAGGCACAGCGGAGATGACAGAACGATGTCGATCGCGCGATATCGGGGGAATGGCATACCGGCTGGGCATCGTCGCAGCGCTTGCGCTTCTATTTGCCGCGCCGGCGCGCGCCGGTCCGCCCTATCTGACCGACGATCCGGAACCGCCGCCCTATGGGCATTACGAACTGTTGTTCTTCACGACGGGTTTTGGAGCCAACGGTGGCGCCACCGGCGATCTGCCGGCGATGGAATTCAATTATGGAGGCTTTCCCGACACGCAACTGCACGTCCAGCTGCCGGTCGGGTTTGCGACCGGCGACGAGGGCACGAAATTCGGCGCAGGCGATGCCGAACTTGGCGTCAAATACCGTTTCATCGAGGAGGACGAAGCGGGCTGGCGGCCGCAGGTCGCGTTATATCCTCTCGTAGAAATTCCGCTCGCGGCGGCGTCAAACGGCTTCGCAAGCCGAAGCGTCGATCTCTTTCTGCCGCTCTGGGCGCAGAAGGATCTCGATGAGAACTGGACCATCGATGCCGGCGGCGGCTACTGGATCAATCCCGGCGACCGGAACTACGGTTTCGCCGGCGTTTTGCTTCAGCGCAAATTGAGCGACGCGCTCCTGATGGGCGCGGAGGTGTTCCACCAGACGCCGAATGTACAAGGCATCCCGCCGCTGACGGGATTCAACCTCGGTGCGACCTACGATTTCAACGAGCATCAGCATCTGCTCGTTTCGGCGGGGCGGGGCATCGCCAATGTGAGCGCCACCGACCAGTTCACCTGGTATCTCGGCTTCGAATTCACGAATTGAGGTATGAGCGCGGCAAAACAATTGATTGTCGCTTTCGGCGCAACCTTTTCCACGTTGTCTCGAGATCGGCAATTCACAACGTGTGAAGCAACGTGTGAAGCTTCCTGCAACACCAACTGGGTGGCCCGCTTTCGCGGGCCATGACAATTT
>DATGGN010000083.1:0-11778 GCA_035308485.1 Rhizomicrobium sp. | reverse complement strand
GTCCGCGCGCTGCTGGAAAAAACGGGTGTGAGCGGCGCGGATATCGCTCATTTCATCCTGCCATGTCCGTTTGCCGGGCTCGACAAACAGCTTGCATCCCGATGCGGAATCGATCCGGCCAGGGTGCGCGATAATCTTTCGGGAGGGGTTGGCGACACGGGCACGGCGCACGCGTTGTTGATGCTTGCACACGCGCTCGAGCAAGCAGGGTCGAACGAAACTGTTCTCGTTGCGCAATTTGGCCAGGGCTGCGATGCGATTCTTTTGCGGACGACGTCCGGTGTCGAGCGTGTTCGGGAAAGGTGCACCGTGGCCGGCGCGCTCGCGCGCGGCAAACCGGAAACGAACTACCTGAAATATCTGGCGTTCAATGGGCTCATCGAGCTCGAGAAGGGCATGCGCGCCGAAATAGACCGCAAGACCGCGCTTTCCGTGCTCTATCGCAAGAACGACATGCTGCTCGGTCTCGTCGGTGGACAATGCCGCGTCTGCGGCACTGCGCAATTTCCGCGCACGCGCATCTGCGTCAACCCGAATTGCGGCGCGCTCGACAGCCAGGATCCGTACAGCTTTGCCGAGCGCGAAGGAGCGATCCTGTCGTGGTCCGCGGATTTCCTGGCCTATACGATTGCCCCCCCAAATCACTACGGCATGGTCACCTTCGCCGAGGGCGGCCGCCTCATGGCCGACATCACCGATGTCGATCAGGGTGAAATCGAATCCGGCCGGAAGGTGCGGATGGTATTTCGCATCAAGGATTTTGACGAGAAGCGCGGTTTTCGTCGCTACTTCTGGAAAGCCGCTCCGGCGTAAGGCTTACGTGTTTCGGCGGGGCAACACCTTCATAAAAGCCATGCTGTCATCCCGCTTTCGCGTCGCGAAAGCGGTATGACAGCGTTGAGATTATCTCGCGTTTTGTCGCCTGTACGTCCGCCTACGAACCCACCTTCACAAGTTCGACGTCGAAGATCAGCGTTGCGTTGGGCGGGATCGTGCCGTCGGGCGTGCCACCCGCACCGTAACCCATGTCCGACGGAATGATCAGCGTACGTTTTCCGCCCACTTTCATGCCGACAACGCCCTTGTCCCAACCGGGAATCACCTGCCCGCCGCCGAGGGGGAAGGTGAACGGCTCGCCGTGATCGAACGAGGAATCGAATTTCTTGCCCTTGGCGCCGTTCACATAGAGCCAGCCCGTATAGTTGACCGTCACCGGCTCGCCGGGTTTGGCCACCGCACCGGTTCCAACCTTGGTGTCAATGATCTCGAGCTGGGCCGGGGCTGCCTTGGTCGCGGCGACCGCCGGTGTCAGGGCGACAGGTGCGGCCGTGCCGAGAACGAGCGACAGCGCCACCGCAATCGATTTCGCGTGCATGAGGAACTCCTGTTTCGAGGGGATGGGTAGTCGAGAACTGTGTCGGAGCGGTTGCATAGAGGCTTTACGCCCCTTCCGCCACCCCCGGGCTCCGCGGGTCTACGTGCCATTTCTACCGACACCTCATGGACGCGCGCCAGAGGGCCTGCGCCGCGTTATACAGAGGGCCGACCCGGAGGCCGCATCATGGCTGACTACGATCTTTATTACTGGTCCGTGCCGTTTCGCGGCCAGTTCGTGCGCGCAGTCCTCGCCTTTGCCGGAAAGACTTGGACCGAGAAGGGCGACGCGGCGATCGCGAAGCTGATGAGGGGTGCGGTGAACAAGATGCCCGTCCCGTTCATGGGGCCGCCGCTGCTCGTGGACAAAAAGGCGGACGCCGCCATCGCGGAAATGCCCGCCATCGTCCTCTATCTCGGGGACACGCTCGGTCTCATTCCGGCCGACGCGGGCTCGCGCGCCATGACGATGAAGATTGTCTGCGACGCGAACGACGTGCTCGACGAGATGACGCTCGATGGCGGCCGCCTGATGTGGACGCCAAAGCGCTGGCGGCAGTTTGTTCCGCGCCTGAAGAAATGGATGTCGCTCTGGGAAGAAACCGGCCGCCGCCATGGACTGAAAGCGGAGGATGGCTTTCTCCTGGATGGCGAAACGCCGGGCATCGCCGATGTCGTGACGGCCACGCTGTGGTCGACCATGACGGACCGTTTCCGTACAGTTGCTGCGATTTTCGATGAGTCCGCGCCCGCGACGGCCGGTTTGACGCGGCGTGTCGCTGATCTGCCGCCCTTAAAAAAGCTCGCCGCGAAAGCGCGCCGCGACTATGGCGATACCTGGTGCGGCGGCCAGATCGAAGCCTCGCTCCGCAGGGTGCTGAAAGCGTAACCAAATAATCTATCGTCTGAAGCGCCTCACCGCCCTGAAGCTTAGCGCAGAGGTCGCGGTGAATGCGCAGTGGACGCGGAGGAAGATTCGAAGATTCACCGTAGGCAAGGCAGTGGGACCACATTGTACGGTGAGCCTGCGCGGCGGAGGTCACTTTGTTGCGCGCGCAATATCCTTTGTATCTGCTCCTCGCCGTCTCCTGCCCGGTTTAATCGGGTGTGCTCGGCATTTCGGTTGTTTTTGACGTCGGCGCCAATATCGTGCAAACGACCGGCGAAATCCGCGAAAGGTTTCCTGGTGCCACGCTCGGGTTCAGCGACCGGACAATTGCGACCGATATTTTCCTTCAGCCATCGAGCGGCCGGAACTCCGTGTCCAAGAACATCGATCGCTGTCTTGGCCTAGTCCCGGTCAGCCTCGAGTACGCGCGCTGGTACGCGGACAATGTCGCGCGATGACGCACGCCGTTACCGGAAAGTCACCAGCGCATTTGCGGCCGGATAGTCGTTGCGGAAGGGCCGTTGTTGTCCGACCGGACCGAAGCTGATGACCGTCGGCGAACTGACATTGGCGTTGACGGGGCCGCTTTCGTACTCTTGCGTAAATTCGTAGGGAACACCGTTGCCGGCTAGAAAGGACGGCCGGTCATCGATATGCATGTGCAGGTGCGGTTCGACCGAGCTGCCGGTATTGCCGACATGGCCCAGGATTTCGCCGGTCCTGACCAGCTCTCCAACCCTGACCTTTACGGTGCCGGGCCGCATGTGTGCGTACAGAACGTAACGGCCAGGCGCGATTTCCACGACGACGTGATTGCCGGCGGCGTTGTTGAAGTCGATGGGAATCGCGTACCTGCCCGAGTGCGGTACATTTTCCGGGAGGCCGTCGGCCATATCCACCACTTTGCCCGCGGCGACGCTGTAGATCGGCTGGTCGTAGCAGAAGTAGCTGTCGTTCCTGTCCTCCGGGCCTTTCCATGTTGTACGCACGCCGTTGACCGTTTTGGTCTGCAGCCAGTCGATCGCGTAGCGCTGCGCGAGCCACGCATGCCCGTCGACAAGCAGTACTGTCCGGCGATGGGCCGCTTTCTTCGCGCTGCTGACCGAATCGCCGGCGATCCATGTGCCACGGAGCGGCGGCGCGACGACGATCGGCGTTTCGTTCGAAACCGCCAACGGCGCAAGTGTGACGGCGTGCGTCGCGTTTTTGTCGTCCGTCAGGCGGACCGTATGCCCGATCGCGGCCGGAGCCTTGTGCGCCCCAAGATCGAGGAAGAGAAAAACCACCAGGCTGCGGCCGCCGTCGATTGTTCGACCCGCGGCGCCGTCCGGCTTCCCCGATCCGCCGAGGGGAATGATCATGTCGGCAAGCGCCGGTCCGGAAAATTGGAATTGTGCGGCGCCCGCCTTCGCTTCGACGGTGTCCAGTATGTACCTGTTTCCCGAGAAGTTGGTAACGAGCATCTCGTAGACCAGGCGGGTGGAACCGTCCTGCACGATGGGTGCCGGTTCAGCCAAAAAGGAAACGTTGAGTTGCGGAGGGTGCGGGTCGGCTGCGACGGCCCGCGTGGCAAAGAGCGCGAGGAAACAGGCTGCAAGCAGGCGCGCAGAAGCCATGAGGTTATCTCCAGGTGTTCAGATTGCAACAACGCTAGCGTAGCTATCAGCGCCGCTCGGAGGGCAAATGTCAATTTGCGCATCGGATTCCGGAGGTACGTACAGTCCCGAACCGCGCCCAGCGTCGCGCGGCATCGAAATCCGCCACGTCAGAAGCCGAGCTTCAGCTCCGGGTCGACCGTGCCGCGCGACTTCCTGAACGCGCCGGCGAACCGGTCCTCGCGTGCGACGGACGCCAGCGCGAACTCGATGAGTTCCGTATCGGTATCGATGCCCGTCCGCCGTTTGGCTTGCCGGAGCAGGGCCGAACTCACCCTGCCACCGATCCGGCTGCCCTTCCCGCCGAGGAGGCCCGATCGTTTGGCCGCCCCGGCGCGCCGCGTTCGTGCCGGCCGACAATTCGCACGCAATCCAGACAGTGATCCAGAATCACACCGTCCTGCCCCGCAAACCCTCCGCCAGCGCGGAAAGCGCTTCGGCGAGCTGTCTCGCCGTTTCCGGCGGGGGCAGGGGCATTTTCAGGCTCTGTACACCTGTCGCCGGATCGCGCTGGATCCATGGATGTGCGGGCGCCCCGGGATCATTGGCGGCGGCGAGGGCGAGAACGAACTGCGCGCCTACCTGCGCGAGCGCCAGCCACGGATCGGACATGGTCCCGGCCCTCGGCACCAGGCGCCCGTTCGACGGCGCAACATCGACGGCATGGCCATTCCCATCCGCCGTCGCGGCTTCCGTGCCTCCTGTACCGTCCTCGGCAACGGCGCTGCTACTCAACTCTTCGGCCGGTGTCACAGGTTCGCTCTCGCCCATATGCCCGGTAACGTTCTCCACGTCCTTCATGAAGCGGTTGAGACGCGAGCCGCCGAGCGCGATCTCGCCGCTGCCGCCATCGAGAATTCCCGCCGAGAGAGAACGCTTGAATGCCAGCACCGAGAGCATGCCCTCCTCGATGGTGCCCTTGGCGACAAAATTGATAATCTGTACCGGCTTTTGCTGACCGATGCGGTGAATGCGCGCGATGCGCTGCTCAAGGACGGCGGGGTTCCACGGCAGATCCATGTTCACCAGCGTTGAAGCGTGCTGGAGATTGAGGCCGGTGCCGCCGGCATCGGTGGACAGGAACACCCTGCATGCGGGATCGTGGCGAAAACGATCGACCAGTGCGGGCCGCTTCTCCGACGACACCCCGCCATGAAAGCTGACGTAACCAAAGCCGCGCGCGTCGAGGCGACGGATGACGATGTCGTGGGTTCGCGTCCACTGCGAAAACACCACCGCCTTTGCGGCCGGCTCCACGAAGAGATCGTCGAGGAGCGCCGCCAGTTCATCGGCCTTCACACCGTGATCGGTCTCCCGATCGAGCAAATATGTGCTGTTGCACGACATACGCATGTTTTGCAGCGCGCACGTCAGTCGCCGCTGATCCTGTTCGGAAAGGAAACGCGTCCTGCGCCAGCGCTTGACGATCTTCGCCACGATGTCGGCGTTCTCCTGGTGGTAGAGCATCTGCATTTCCGTCATCGGAACCAGAAGGTTCTGGTCGATGCGGCCGGGCAACTGCCGCAGCACCTCGGATTTGCGCCGGCGGATCATGATCGGCGCCAAAGTCTGGCCGATCTTCTCGAGCCGCGCGTAGCCCGTGACGCGGCCGGCTTCGTCCTTGACCTGATGCTCGTGCAGAAGCTTCCAGGTGGGCCCGAGCCGGTGCTGATCGACAAACTGTACGATCGAAACCAGTTCTTCGAGCTTGTTCTCGAGCGGCGTACCCGTCAGCACGATGGCGTAGGGGCTTTCGATGCGCTTGAGGGCCCGCGCCGCGATCGTGTTCCAGTTCTTTACGCGCTGCGCTTCATCGACGATCACGAGTTCGGGCGCCCAGGCGCCGATCAGGTCGAGATCGGGCTTGAGCTTCTCGTAATTCGTGATCTTGCAGAAATCGTCCGCACGATAGGCAATCTCCCGCTGTGCCCGCCCGCCATTGATGACGCGCGCGGCTTTCTCGGCCTGCCGACCGCAGAAGCGGGCGATTTCGCTCTGCCACTGGTATTTGAGCGACGTCGGACAGATGACCAGAACTTTCGTGACGCCGAAATGCCGCGCCAGGATCTCGGTCGCAGCGATGGCCTGGATGGTCTTGCCCAATCCCATGTCGTCGCCGATCAGCGACCGGCCGCTTCGAACGGCGAACAGCGCGCCTTCAGCCTGATAAGGGTAGAGGGGCACTTTCAGGAGCTTGCGCAGCCGATGGTCGGCGGCCCCTTCGGGAAACAGTTCCGCGAGCTTCGCGGCGCGGCGTTCTGCATCGCGCCTGCCCGCGATGAAATCGAGCGCATCATCATAGGCGCGGAACTCGTGGCCTGCCTTCGATGCCAGAGTCATGAAGGGCCCGAGGTCTTCGAAGCGGTCGTCCGGCAGGACACCGTCATTCGCGACATCGAACAATGCCGCAGCGGCGTCGCGCAGCGCCTGCGGGCAGTCGGTTCCCGTCCGGAAATGTACACGGCGTCTCCCGTCGTTGCGCAGGTACAACTCGGAAAACGCCGGCCGGTACCCCCGCGCAAACGCGGCTTTGGCACCACGCTTTTTCTCAAGCCGGGAAAGCGTGAATTCGATGTGTTTGCAGGTGCCCAGTTCGTTCGTCGCGTAGTCGGCGCATGAGCAGAAGTTGCCGCCGGGCCCGCGGCCCCGTATTGCTACGCGATACGTCGACTTCGAGACGGGGTTGCTGATCCGAAACTCGGAGAAGAACGGTTCTGCGGTCAGATTTTCGAGTCCGAAAACCTGTTCGCGGCCGAACTGGCGTCGCAGGCCGCGTTGCCAGTCTGCGGGCGACAGATTCGCGGGCGCATGCATGCGCGAGAGTTTGGGCTCCTTCTTGCTGTTCGCTGCCGGGATCCGGCTGCTGCGTTTGGCTGTCAATGAATCGCGCGCCATGTGCCAAGCCTATCGATAAAGAGCGTCCCGTTTTTCTGACCATGGACTCGTCGCGCGAGAAGAACAATCCGGAACTTCCAGGTCGCGACGATCAGATAATGCGCACCGTCGGCGTGCGATGGTTCGCTCCGTGTTCTCCGTGTCTTGAAAATATCGGAGACTGCGCGACCTGTTGGTGTGAGCGCGGCGCGGCGTGCCTTCGGCCCCTCTTGCGTCCCGCCAATCCACGTGTATACTGAACCAAATGGTTCATTATAGCCAGAACCGCTTCGATGCCGCCTTCGCCGCGCTCTCGGACGCCACAAGGCGCGGCGTCCTGGAGCAGCTCGGGCGTACGGACGCGTCGATCTCGGAGCTTGCCGAGAAATTCCACATGACCCTCACGGGCATGAAGAAGCATGTCGGCATCCTGGAAGAGGTGGGGCTCGTCACCACGGAGAAGGTCGGGCGCGTGCGGACCTGCAGGCTCGGCCCGCGCCGGCTGGAGGAAGAGGCGGCATGGCTGGAGAGATACCGCCAGCTCTTGGTCGCGCGCTTCGACGCGCTGGACAAGGTTGTTGAGGAACTGAAGCAGAGGGAGAAGAGCGATGGACGTAAGTACAGCGAGTGACACCTCCACCGCGGAGAACCGGACGACGGTGGAACCGAAGTCCGACCGTGAGCTGGTCATCACGCGGACCTTCCATGCCCCGGCGTGCCTCGTGTTCGAGGCCTGGGCCACGCCCGAGCTGCTTAAGCGGTGGTGGGTGCCGAAATCGTGCGGAATCACGTTCATTTCCTGCGACATCGATGCCCGTACAGGGGGCAGGTACCGTTTCGTGTTCGGCCACGCGTCCTTGGAGCAGCCGATGGAATTTTTCGGCCGGTACATCGAAGTGATACCAAACGCCCGCCTCGTCTGGACAAACGAGGAAGGCGGCGAGGGCGGGGCCATCACCACGGTTACGTTTGAAGAAAGAGGCGGCGAGGAGAGAGGCATCGAGACAGTGGTCGTCATGCACGACCTCTATTCCTCGAAGGAAGCGCTCGACCGTACCATCGCCTCAGGGGCTACATGCGGGTTCGGCGAAGGGTTCCAGCAACTGGACGAACTTCTCGTCACCCTCGGCCCGAGCGCGGGGTAGTCACGAAATCATGTGCCGGCGCAGCGGATGCTTTGCGACAGTACAGTTTGTCTCCCCCGCACATGCATTGCGGGGAAAGGTCGTGCCCCCGCGTCCGGCCGAAGACCGGCGCGAGGATAAACTCCTCACAGGAGGGGGCAGCTGGTGTTGACATTCAGCCGCCTCCGGCTCGCGCTGTTTCGCGCTCGCCACACCGCATCGACTGCGGGGCAGGCTGTTCCCCGCTACGCTGTTGCTTCGCGGGAGAGGCAAGCTAATCTCGCGCTCGCGAGGAGGTGCGGCATGGAGATGGCTTATCGGGAGCGGTGGCAGGCCGAGATTGCCGCGCTGCAAAAAATCCTGTCCGGGTTCGAGTTGAGCGAGGCGTGCAAGTGGGGAAAGCCCTGCTACACCATGGACGGGAAAAACGTCGTCCTCATTCAGGGCTTCAAGGAATATTGCACGCTGCTGTTCTTTCAGGGTGCGCTCCTGAAGGACCCGAAGAAGCTGCTCGCGCAGCTCGGCCAGGTTCGGGCGGCGCGGGTGATGAAGTTCACCGGTGCGCACGAGATTGCAACGAAGGCGGCCACCATCAAGGCCTATTTGCGCGAGGCCGTGGCGGCCGCGAAAGCCCGAAGGAAGGTCGAGTTGCAACCCCGGGTGCTGCCCGTGCCCGCGGAGTTGAAGGAAGCCTTCCGCAAGGACCCGCGGCTCAAACGCGCGTTCGATGCCCTGACGCCGGGGCGGCAAAGGGGATACCTGTTTCACTTCAACGGCGCGAAGCAGTCCGCGACCCGGACCGCGCGCATCGAGAAGGCGATGCCCGCGATCTTCGCGGGGCGTGGGTTCCTGGAGCGGCGATAGATCGTGAACCTGTGGGTTCGTGCCGCCCCTCGCAGTTCGCCGCCTACTCCCACTCGATCGTGCCCGGCGGCTTGGACGTCACATCGTACACCACGCGGTTGATGCCCTTCACCTCGTTGATGATGCGCGTGGCGGTGCGCGCGAGGAAGACGTGCTCGAAGGGAAAGGAATCCGCCGTCATGCCGTCGGTCGAGGTGACGGCCCGGAGCGCGCACACGTGCTCGTAAGTGCGGTCGTCGCCCATTACGCCCACGGTGCGCACGGGCAGCAGCACCGCAAAGGCCTGCCAGATGTCGTCGTACAATCCGGCCTTGCGGATTTCCTCCAGCCAGATCGCGTCGGCCTGGCGCAGTATCGCGAGCTTTTCGCGCGTAATCTCGCCGGGCACGCGAATGGCGAGCCCCGGCCCGGGAAAGGGATGGCGGCCGACGAAACGCTCGGGCAGGCCCAGCTCGCGCCCGAGCGCGCGCACCTCGTCCTTGAACAGCTCGCGCAGGGGCTCGACGAGCTTCATGTGCATGCGCTCGGGCAGGCCGCCGACATTGTGGTGCGACTTGATGGTGACCGACGGTCCGCCCAGGGGCGACACGCTTTCGATCACGTCGGGATAGAGCGTGCCTTGCGCGAGAAATTCCGCGCCGCCGATCTTTTTCGCTTCCGCTTCGAACACTTCGATGAAGGCCGCGCCGATGATCTTGCGCTTCTTCTCGGGGTCGGCGACGCCGTGAAGCTGGCGCAGGAACAGGTCGCCGGCATCGGCATGCAGCAGCGGAATGTTGTAATGGCCGCGGAACAGCGACACGACCTCTTCCGCTTCGCCCGCGCGCATCAGCCCGGTGTCCACGAAGATGCAGGTGAGCTGGTCGCCGATCGCTTCATGGATGAGGAGCGCGGCGACGGACGAATCGACCCCGCCGGATAGCCCGCAGATCACGCGGCCTCTGCCGACCTGGGCGCGGATTTTCGCGATCTCTTCGCGCGCGAAGGCCTTCATGTTCCAGTCGGATGCCACGCCCGCGATGTTCTGTACGAAATTTGCCAGGAGGGCGCTCCCGCGCGGGGTGTGCACCACTTCGGGATGGAACATCACGCCGTAGAATTTGCGCGCCTCGTCGGCGATCACGGCGTAAGGCGCGTTGTCGCTTTGCGCGATGACGTGAAAGCCTTCCGGAAGCGCCGTCACGCGGTCGCCATGGCTCATCCACACATCGTCGCGGGCGCCAAGCTGCCACACGCCGTCGAAGAGCGGGCTCTGGCCGGAGACTTCGAGCGTCGCGCGGCCGAATTCGCGCTTCGACGAGCCTTCGACGCGGCCGCCGAGCTGGTCGACCATCGCCTGCTGGCCGTAGCAGATGCCGAGCACCGGCACGCCCATGTCGTACACGCGCGTCGGCGCGCGGGGGGATTTCGGATCGGTGAGGCTGGCGGGGCCGCCGGAGAGGATGATGGCTTTCGGGGGCGCTTTGGCGAGCGCTTCCTCCGCCTTGTTGAACGGCACGATCTCGGCATAGACGCCGCCTTCGCGCACGCGCCGCGCGATGAGTTGCGTCACCTGCGAGCCGAAATCGATGACGAGGACGGGGGCCGACATGGAGAGGGAATAGTCACGGATTCGCCCCCTGTCCAGCGAGTCGAAGAGATACCTCCCCCGCATCGGCAAAATGAACCGCCAAGACGCCAAGGCGCGAAGAGAACCGAATAAAACCTCGGAACGACCAAGACCAGGGCGAAAAAAATCAAACTGTCATCCCCGCGAACGCGGGAACCCAGCTCCTGCAACCGGTTGAATTGAAGCTGCGGCGCTCATGCGCCCTTTCAACACCGGCGGGCGCCGGATTCCCGCGTTCGCGGGAATGACAGATTGTTTTTTTTTGAAGTGTCCCGGCGCCTGGGCGTTGCAGAGCTTCGCTGCCTTTGCGTCTTGGTGCCTTGGCGGTTAATCCGTCTCCTCTCGAGATCCCCTCACCCGAAAGTGGAGGCATAGTCAGTTATCGGAGTCTTCGATCCACTCGTCCGGCCTGATGCCGAAAACTTCCCACGCAAAACCACGCGCCGCGTCCAGTGAAGCTGGCAAGCGGTATCCGGTGATCTCGTTATTCGCCATGAAATAGAGAATCCATTGATGCCTCTCCAGCTCGAGCATCAGCGCGTCGGTGCGCGCGAAGTCCAGCCTCTTCGAGGAATGCTGCGGTCCCAGCCGCACCGAGAGGAATCGCTCGCCAGCCGCCATGACGTACGATTGTACCATGATCGCTCGCGGATTTTGTTATTTGCTTGCAACACACCATCGATTTCTTTGCCGCAAATGCGACGCGTTTTCATTTTTCCCCTCCGCCACGCGCGCCAAGGGGACGGCCGGCCCAAATTGGCACAGTTTTGAACATCCAGGCCCGCCGAAGCTGCGGTAGGCTGTGCGGCGTTCGCAGGAAAGGCTGCGCCATGAAGACCACGCCGGCGATGGCGGTTGCGGTGATCGTGTCCACGCTCGCGTGGCTGGCGCTGGCCGCGTTCGCCGCCGGCGGGATCTACGTCTTCCTTGCCCGCCGGCAATTCGTGGCACTCGTCGCGATCACGTTCGCGCTCGCCTTCGCCACGTTCTTCAGTGAAGCGGGAATCCGGAAGGGAGTCCGCGAGGCGCGCGACAATCGCTGGGTGCTCGCCGTTTTCGGCGCGCTCGGCCTCGCCACCGGTTTTCTCGCGCCCTACACCGACCGCATCGGGTTCTGGACGCTCGACGGCGACGTCCTCCGCTGGTTCGGCGTCGCCATATACGCCGCGGGCGGCGTTGCACGGATGTGGCCGGTGTTCGTGCTCGGCCGCCGTTTCAGCGGCCTTGTCGCGATCCAGGAAGGGCACACGCTGGTCACGTCCGGCATCTATGCGCACATCCGCCACCCGAGCTATCTCGGCGTTGTCCTCGTCATGGCCGGCTGGTCGCTCGTCTTCCGCTCGGGCGTCGGGCTTCTCCTGGCCGCGCTCATCCTCGTGCTGCTCGTGG
>DATGGN010000082.1:0-4410 GCA_035308485.1 Rhizomicrobium sp. | reverse complement strand
CCGTTCGGGAGCGTGCTCACGGTCGGATTGAGCGTCGAAGGCGGAACGGCGAGGCGGCTCAGCGCATGTTCGGCCCAGTCGGGCAGCGGCGTCGGTGTCGCTTCGCCGAGCGCGATGTTCTCCTGTCCGCCATAGCCGCCGGCCGAGGCGACGGCCTGGCCGGAGCCGGCAGGCGTCATGATTGCCGTGGAAGCGGTCGCCATCTGGAGATATTTGCGCGCGACGCGGTTTACGTCGGCGACCGTCACCTTCTCGATACGCTTCAGATCGTCGCCGGGCGATTGAAGATGGTACAGCGCGACCGCGTCCGACCAGACGTCGGCGAGATCGGCGATGGAGTTCTTCTCGAATGCGTCCTCGCGGCGTTCCTCGATCTTCGCCGCCGCCACGAGGTCGGCCGGCACGCCGTTCTTCGCCACATTCGCCAGAACGTCCTTCACCTCGCGCGCAAGCGCCTGCGGATCGCGCCCGGCGGGAAACTGCAGTTCGGCATAGGCGACGCCCGCATGGGGGAGCGGATTGAGCACGAACCCCGCATTGGTCGCCTCGCCTTTCGGCACCAGCGCATAGAGGTCCGAGCGATGGTTGCTGAGCACGTCGGAAAGCACTTCGAGCGCGGGAAAATCCGCGGCATCCAGGCCCGAGGTGCGAAGCGCGACCAAAAGTGTACCGACGGCCTGGTCGGTGGGCGCCGTGTAATTCACCGGGGTAACCGGCTTCAGCACTACCTTTGGCCGCGGCGGAAGCTTTTTCGCCGCGATCGGCCCGAACAGCGTCCTGATTTCGCCGAGCGTCGCCTGCGGGTCGACATCGCCCACGACGATCAGGATGGCATTGTTGGGCGCATACCACGCGTCGTGAAACCGCTTCAGCATCGCCGCGGTCGTCCTGTCGAACGACGGGCGCGTGCCCAGCGCGTCGTGCGCGTAGGGCGTGCCCCGAAACAGCGCTTCGCGCAGCCTGGTGTACTGAACGTAGGTGGGATTGGAGAGGTCCTGGGCCACCTCCTGCTCGATCGCGCCGCGTTCGGTGTCCCATTCCTTCTCGCTGTCGTCGACACCCGCCATGCGCGCCGCCTCGATATGCAGCGCCACGTCGAGGTCTTCGGCGGGGACTGTGTACAGATACTGCGTCAGCGCCTCGCGCGTGTTGGCGTTGAAGGCGCCGCCCATGGCGCTGCCGATATTGGCGAGCTGGTCGGCCGAAAGCCCCGGGCTGCCGCGGAACATCATGTGCTCCTGCGCATGGGCGGTACCGGGAAATCCGTCGGGCGCTTCGTCCGAGCCGACGAGATAGTTGACCGCCGTCGCCGCAACCGGTGCGAGGGTGTTCTTGACGATGATAACACGCAACCCGTTCTTGAGGGTTGCCCGCAGCACCGCGCCGTCCCCGCCTGGCATGCCGGCCGAACCGCCGAGCGTGAAAACCAGAGAGGCAAAAAAAGCGGCCGTTGCCGCGCGGCGAAGGCCTCGCCGTGAAATAATGTTCATATGCACTCCTTGGCGGTTTGAGGGGATGCCTAACCATCTTTCCCGCCCGCGCCAAGGAGAAAGAATCCCGGCACGGAACGTGCCGCGGGCTCCTCGGCGAACGCACACGAAAAATTGCGCACAGGCGGTCATTTGAAGGCCGCGGCGCGGCGAAATCTTACAGATCATTCACGGAGCGCGTGAGAGCCAGCCTCAGCCGAAACCATCGAAACCCGGCACGGGATGCTAGTCGGAATCGCAGCGTCGACAACTCCTGCGCCCGGGCCGCGCCATGGCGCGTGTTGCCAGCCTTCGAGCGCCGGAATTGTACTTTCCTAACGTCGCGGATGGATGCGCCAATCCCAGACGGGAAAACGGCCAAGTTCGCGGTCACGGCCGCCCTCTTCGGAGGAGAACCAGGCAACCGCGGCACCGAGGAAAAGCGCGGCCGCGACCAGGAAAGCCTCCATCACTGCCGCGCCGCGCGCGCGCCTGATCTCGTCCTTCGATTCGGCGATGACCCGGTTCACCCGATCGTCCGCCTCTGCGTTGTTCACGCCGGCGCGCAATGCGACGATGTTGGACAGATATGTACGGTCGTCCTGCGGAATGCCCTTGTGGCTCGAGCTCTTGAGCAGGATGCGGCCCGCTTCTGCGCGAAGATTGTCGGGCGCCGGCCCGTAGCGATAGCTGCGGAACAGCTCATCGAGCTCGGTCGCGAGAACGTTTTCGCTTGCGACAGAACTCGCCGCGCCCGCTGTGCCGCCCGAGGGCGCCGCGGGTTTGACGGCGATCGCCGCGCCGACGAGCGCAAGCACTGCCGTGATCAGGATCGCGAGACCCCACATGAACAGGCCGTGCATGCCGTCCCGGAACGCGGTTTCGGGCGTTTGCCCGATGCGCGTCGCGAGGCGCATGCGCCCCGCGGCGTAACCGCCGATCCCGAACGCACAGAGCGACACGAAAACGAGATAGATGCCGGAGAGCAGCCACAGCCACGGCGTCGAATCGCGCCAGGTCGGTGCGGTCGAAGAGACCGAAAGGCCGATCCCCGAGCCAAAGGCGAGAAGCGTAAACGCCACGCCGGCCGCGAGCACGGCGCCGGCTATCACCGCGCGCCAGTCGATATAGGGTTGCGCTCCGACGGCGGCATCGGCCGCGTACGCCTGGGCCCGGACAGGGTCCGCCACATAGACGTCGCCGCTCATGTCAATGCAGCCCGAGGAACGAGAGGATCGCAAGAATGACGACGATAAGGCCGACGAGATAGATCAATCCACCCATGGGGAAATCTCCGCAATGCAACCTGTGGTCAACGTGTCCCCCGGCTGCTTCGTTCCGTTGCCGCACCGCACAAGATTGCCGGATCGATCGTTCTGATGAAAAGATCGGCGAATGGTCCGCGCCGACCGCCATCTCCTCCGGCACGAAGCGCGCGGTTGTCCAAGGAACGCGTTGAAAGTCCCATGATGGCGGCGACACAACGGGAACTGTTCGCCGGGTCCGACCTGCCCGAAGGGTTCCGCTACGCCGGGGACGTGCTAACGGAAACGCAGGGACGTACGCTGGCGGAACAGTTTGCCACCTTGCCGTTCAAACCGTTCGAGTTTCACGGCTATCTCGGCAAGCGGCGGATCGTTTCCTTCGGTTACCGCTACGATTACGGCGCGCGTGCACTGCGCGACAGCACCGCGCTCCCGGGCTTTCTGCTCGCCTTGCGCGAAATCGCGGCGGAATTCGCACGCCTGCCCGCGGAGAATTTCGAACAGGCGCTGGTCACCGAGTATGCGCCCGGCGCGGGGATCGGCTGGCATCGCGACAAGCCGATGTATTCGGAGGTGATCGCGTTGTCGTTCCTGGCGCCGTGCATGTTGCGCTTCCGGCGCAAACGCGGCGATTCGTGGGATCGGCGCAAACAATCGCTGGCGCCGCGCTCGGCCTATCTGTTGAGCGGTGCCGCGCGCTGGGAGTGGTATCACAGCATTCCGGGCGTCGATGCGCTCCGTTATTCGGTGACGTTCCGCAATTTCGTGCCCGAGCGGCGGTAGACCCAGATTCGCATCGGCCAGATGTTTTCCCAAACCGTCGCCGCGCGCACGATCACCACGCCGCCGCATTCCGGAAGCGGCGGCTGCCTGCTGTAGGTGAACTGTACAAGCGGCCTTCCGGGCGCGAGAGCGTTCAAGGCCGATTCCAAAAATTCCCTCTTTCGGGCAAACGGCTCGCCGACGACCGGCAGCCCCGAGACGATCGTGCGTATGCCCCGGGCGTCCTTGCCGAGAAGCTTTGCAAAGGCGAAGGCGTCGCCTTCAACGACCCGCGCGCGCGGGAACCCGCCCCGGAGCAATTGGACGAATTCGCGATCGCTTTCGATCAGCACGAGATCCTCTTCGGCGATGCCGCGGGCGCGGATGGCGCGCGTGACCGCCCCCGTCCCCGGGCCCAGTTCGAGGATGATGCCGCCGGGCTGCGGATCGATCTGTTGGGCAATGTGGCGCGCGAGCCTGCGTCCCGACGGAACCGGTGACGCAACCTTCCACGGCCGCGCCAGGAAGCCTTTGAGGAACGCCAGATCGGCGCTCATTCCCGAGCGCTCATTCAGTCACCAGAGAGAACACGGAGAAGACATCGCGTGGCAAAGGCGGAGGAATCCTCTGTGCTCTCTGTGCCTCTGTGGTGAGTGGCAGTCAGGCCGCGCGGGCGGCCGGTTCGGATTTCGCGATCCAGCCGCCGCCGAGAACGCGCGTGCCGTCATAGAATACCGCCGCCTGGCCGGGCGCGACCGCGCTCTCGCCGTCCGGCAATTCGACGTCGGCGGTGCCATCCTCGCGCGCCAGAACGCGCGCGGCCACGGGCGCCCGCGTCGAGCGGACCTTGACCGTACAGTCCACGACGTCCCCGCGAGCGACGAGCCAGTTCACCGCGTGCACGGCAATCTTCC
>DATGGN010000081.1:0-6784 GCA_035308485.1 Rhizomicrobium sp. | reverse complement strand
TACATGTCGCTGGAAACCATCGCGCCGTTGAGCGATGATCCCATCATCAGACTGTCAGCCGTCACAGCCTGACACTCCGGCCAAATCCGTCGGGGTTCGCGATAGACTACGTGCTCTTACACCACTCCAAGGGACACGATCATTTACTGCCCTTTCGCGCCCGCTTGTGGGCGTATCGAGAGACGTGGGGGACAGCGCCGCTTGATTCAAGATATAGCGTTTGTGGTTTCAACGCAATATTGCCGCTCCGGGATGACATTTTCACCGGCGTCTCTACATTGAGCTCCATGAATGCTCCCCATGTCGATCCTCCGGTTCTGACGCTCCGCGACGGGGCTGTTGCGCGGCTGGTTCTCAACCGGCCGGCCGCTCGAAACGCGCTGAGCCAAAGCCTGATGGCCGCCCTGCAGGAGGCGCTCGATGCCCTGGCGGCGGACAACGCCGTGCGGGCCATTGTGCTTGCCGCGAACGGTCCTGCCTTTTCGGCCGGTCACGACCTGAAAGAAATGACGGCGCATCGCTGCGGCCCGGATGCCGGTCACGAAGCCTTCGCGCAAATCTTTGCACAATGCTCGCGGCTGATGCAGTCCATCGTGCGCCACCCCAAACCGGTGATCGCCGAGGTGCAGGGCATCGCGACGGCGGCCGGTTGTCAGCTGGTCGCGAGCTGTGACCTTGCACTCGCGTCCGCCGCGGCACGCTTCGCAACGCCGGGCGTCAACATCGGTCTTTTCTGCTCCACACCTATGGTGGCGCTGTCGCGCAACGTTGCACGCAAGCATGCGATGGAGATGCTCCTCACCGGCGACATGATCAGCGCAGAAGATGCACAGCGCATCGGCCTGGTGAACCACGTGGTCGCGCCCGATCAGCTTGAATCCGAGACGATGAAGCTTGCACGCCGCATCGCCGCGAAACCCGGCCGAACGGTGAAGATCGGCAAGGAAGCGTTCTACCGGCAACTCGAAATGCCGCTCTCCGAAGCGTATGACTATGCGAGCGCGATCATGACCAAGAACATACTGCAGGCCGAAGCGGCGGAAGGCATTGGCGCGTTCCTCGAGAAGCGCACACCGAAGTGGCCGGAGTGAAAAAATTCCCTCACCCTGAGCCTGTCGTCCTTCGCGAGGCTCAGGATGAAGAGTAATCCTCATGGTGAGCTTGTCGAACCACGAAGGGTGAGGGCCTCATGCTTCGACGGGCTCAGCATGAGGCGCTTTTCTAGATGCCGCCGTACTCCGACGCGCTGATCCGCGACATCCTTCGTTCGACGAAAACCATCGCCATGGTGGGCGCGAGCGGCAACGAGATGCGCCCGAGCTATTTCGCGATGAAGTATCTGCTCGATAAGGGTTTCATCATTCGCCCGGTGAATCCCGGCCTTGCCGGAAAGGAAATTCTCGGCCAGACCGTCTACGCGTCTCTGCACGACGTGCCGGCGCCGATCGACATGGTCGATATCTTCCGCGCCTCGGATGCCGCTCCGGGAATCGTGAAGGAAGCCTTGGCGGAGAAGGATCGTCTCGGACTGAAGACGATCTGGATGCAGCTCGGCGTCGTCAGCGAAGAGGCGGCCGCGCTGGCGCAGGAGGCCGGGCTGGCGGTGGTCATGGATCGCTGTCCCAAGATCGAGTATGGACGCATGTCCGGCGAGATCAGCTGGATGGGCGTCAACCGCAAGCTGATCGACAATCGCAAACCGCTGCTTTTCGCCAAAGGCGGCGCACTGAAGCGTTGAACAAATCACGGGGAAACCCGACACTACGACAGGCTCAGCATGAGGTCTTTTTTGGAGGTGTCATGAGCGAATACGGCTTCAACACGCTGAGCGTACACGCCGGCGCACAACCCGATCCCGCCACCGGCGCACGCGCGACGCCGATCTACCAGACCACGTCCTATGTGTTTGAAAATGCGGACCACGCTGCCGCGCTGTTCAACCTTCAGGTGTTCGGCAACATCTATTCGCGGATCATGAACCCGACGAACGCGGTCCTCGAGGAACGCATCGCCGCGCTCGAAGGCGGCCGCGCAGGATTGGCGGTCTCCTCCGGCCACGCCGCGCAGTTCATCGTTCTGCACACCTTGATGCAGCCCGGAGACGAGATCGTCGCGGCACGCCAGCTGTACGGCGGCTCGGTGAACCAGTTCAGCCACGGCTTTGCGAAGTTCGACTGGCATGTGAAATGGGCGGACACGCGCGATGCGGGTTCCTTCCGCGCCGCCCTCTCGCCAAAGACGAAGGCGATCTTCATCGAAAGCATCGCCAATCCGGGCGGCATCGTAACGGACATCGAATCCGTGGCGGGCGTGGCGAAAGAAGCCGGCGTGCCGCTCATCGTCGACAACACCTTTGCGTCGCCCTACCTCATCCGGCCCCTCGAATGGGGCGCCGATATCGTCGTCCATTCGGCGACGAAGTTCCTCGGCGGTCACGGCAATTCAATTGCGGGATTGATCGTCGACGGCGGGAAATTCGATTGGGGAAAAGACGGCAAGTACCCATCGCTTTCCGAACCCTGCCCGTCCTATCACGGCATGAAGCTGTGGGAGACGTTCGGCGACATGGCGTTTGCCATCGGCTGCCGGGTACTGGGCCTGCGCGATCTGGGACCCGCGCTTTCGCCGATGAACGCGTTTCTGGTGCTCACCGGCATCGAGACGCTGCCGCTCAGGATGCAACGGCATTGCGACAATGCCCTCGCGGTGGCGCGCTGGCTGAAGACACACCCGAAGGTCGCGTGGGTGAGTTACGCGGGATTGGAGGACGATCCGTCGCACGCCCTGCAACGCGCCTATTCGCCGAAGGGCGCCGGCGCCGTTTTCACCTTCGGGGTCAGGGGCGGGTACGAGGCCGGCGTCGCGCTCGTCAATGGCGTAAAGCTGTTCAGCCATCTCGCCAATGTCGGCGATACGCGCAGCCTGATCATCCATCCCGCATCGACGACGCATCGCCAGCTGGATGACGAACAGAAGAAAGCGGCTGGCGCCGGGCCGGACGTCGTGCGCGTCTCCATCGGCATCGAAAATGTCGAGGACATCATTGCCGATCTCGACCAGGCGCTCTCTGCGAGCGGTGATTGATCTGGTGGTACATCCTGCTATGACAATTCAAAGTGGCGCGCGAGAAACTTTGAACGCATTCCACAGCGCCGCAGCGAAAAGCGCGACAGCCGTCGCTTGATGGAGTGCGGCGAGCCAGAGCGGCGCCTGGTTCAGCAGCGTGACGATGCCGAGCGCGATTTGCAGACCGACGATCGCCAGCAGGGCGTTGCTGCTCGCGCGCAGGGCGGGCAAATCTCGGGTTCTGCGCGCCATCGCCCAAAACACCAGCACGGCCCCGGCGACGATGTACGCCACCAGGCGATGATCGAACTGCGCCAGCCCGGCGTTCTCGAAAAGATTGCGCCACCACGGTGACAGGGCAAGGGAGCCTTCGGGAAACAGGCGACCGTCCATCGACGGCCAGGTGTTGTAGATCAGGCCCGCGTGCAAGCCGGCGACCAGCGCGCCGAGCAGCATCTGGACGTACACGAGCGCGGGCAGAATCCATCCGAGGACCGCAATCCTGCGGCGATCCGCCGTGGCGGCCGACGCCGCATCGGAGCGGCGCAGATATTCAAAGGCTGTCCATAACAACGCTGCCAAAAGGATCAGCGCTACGCCGAGATGGATGGCAAGCCGGTATTGACTGACGGACACGCGCGTCTCGAGCCCGCTTTCGACCATCCACCAGCCGACAGCGCCCTGCAGCCCGCCGAGCGCGAACAGCAAAATCATGCGCGGCCACTCCCTGCGCGCGATCGCGCCGGTGGCCGCAAACACCAGGAATGGGAGCAGGAAAATGACAGCCAACAGTCGCCCGAGCAGACGATGCGTCCACTCCCACCAAAAGATCGCCTGAAACGCCTCGAGCGTCATCCCGCGGTTTTCCAACCGGTATTGCGGAATCTGTTGGTATTTGGCGAAAGCCGTTTGCCACGCCTCGTGCGAGAGCGGCGGGATGACACCGGTTACCGGCTGCCATTCGGTGATCGAAAGTCCTGAACCGGTGAGGCGCGTAAGCCCGCCAAGCGTCACCATCGCGGCGACGAGAACCGCCATCACGATCAACCACCACCCGACCGCGCGCCGCGAGGGCGAGCGCAGGCCTGTGAGGGTTGCGGCTACCGTCATGCGCCGGTACTTAACGGGCAGGGATGCCCAGGTCCATTGCCGCGGGGCCAGATGTCCGCTGCCTGTGCGTTTTGATAAACTTATGACGATTCACCGGAAAGCGGACGCATGACACCGCGCCTGAAGAAACTGTTCGGTACGTTCATGACGGTGATCTGGCTGCCGCTTTACGCCGTGATCGCAACCGCAATCGGCCTGCGTGTTCTGCCGCAGGCGGGCTGGTTCGTGACGTTGCTCTACTACGCGCTCGCAGGAACGCTGTGGATTCTTCCGATAGGGCTTCTGCTGCCCTGGATGCATCGCGAGCCGGAGGACTGACCGCTATTCGGCGCCGGATTCGTTCGCCTTCGTCTGCAGCTGCACGAAATTGGCGAGACCCATCTGCTCGATCAGACGGAATTGGGTCTGCAGCCAGTCGATGTGTTCTTCCTCGCTCTCGAGAATGTCGACGAAAAGATCGCGCGAGACGTAGTCGCCAACGCGTTCGCTGAGCGAAACACCATTCTTGAGGTCGGGAAGCGAACCGAGTTCGAGCTTGAGATCGCAGTCCAGAACGTCCTTGACCTCTTCGCCGATAAGGAGCTTCCCGAGATCCTGGAAATTGGGGAGACCGCCCAAAAACAGGATACGCTTCGCCAGCCTGTCCGCGTGTTTCATCTCGTCGATGGACTGGCCGTATTCCGCCTTGGCTAGCAGCGAGAGGCCCCAATCCGCGAGCATGCGGGAGTGCAGGAAGTACTGATTGATCGCGGTGAGCTCGTTCTTGAGAACCGCGTTCAGGGCGCGGATAACGTCGGGATTTCCCGGAAGTGAGGCGCGCGGCTGCGGGCCGGGCGCGTCTAGGCCGCCTTGGCCAGACTGCTCTCCGCTTGCGCTTCGAGAAGCATGTCTTCGATCGTTTCCTGGCATCGGCCGCAATTCCTTTCCACCCCGCAACCAGCATAGACCTGTTCGGGGTCCTCGGCGCCATGCGATATGGCGACACGAATTCTGGCCTCGGAAAGCCGATTGCAAACACACACGATCATGGCGAGGGATATGGGATAGTTGCGACTGATTGTCAATCGCAGCAATTGCCCGGCCGCTGACGTCCCTGCCGAGGGGTCCCAAGCCAGGAAAATGCCGCCGGGAAAGCCGCGGTCAATCCCGTTCGTCGGCCTCGCTACGCAGGGCCGAGAAGTTCGTCAGCCGCAAACCCAGAAGGCTGCGGGCCACTTGCCCCGCCACGCCGCCGCCCAGCCCGCCCCCGTCTGCGGGAGCAATCGCGGCGACGGTGATCTCCTGGAGGCCCTTCGCCTTGAGCGCGCCATTCACGTCGGCGAGCTTCGACTTCTCCAGCATCGCGAAGGAATCTTCGACGTCCTTCAACTCATGTTCGAGAACGGCGACCCGTGCCATCTGATAGGTTGTCGGGCGGTCTTCCACCGACATGATGGCGCCGTACACATAATCGAGGTGCTCGCGCAGCCGCTCTTCGCCGGTAATCGCCCCGCCCTCTTTCGTGGCGACGATTTTCTGGCGGAGAGCATCGGCGTCGTCCGCCAATGACTGCAGCTTCCCGCGCAACGCGTCACCCTGTGGAAGCGAGGCGGCGCGCGCCTGGGCGCCATCGCGCACTTGCACAATCTTCACATTCAGCGCGCTCATCCGGCCGAAGAGGTCGGACACGTGTTTTGCTGCCGCGTATTGCAGTTTTCGATCGGCGACGGTGAAGGTCGCACGCCGGTCGAGACCGACCGTGATCGGCATGGTGTACGTATTGCTGCCCTTGGTCAGCCGCACCGTGTAGGTGCCGGGTGGCACCCGCGGACCGCGGGTCGCGTTGAACACGAGCGTCGCGCCCTGCGGCGTCTGCGGCGGGTCGTCCCGCATCGACCAGACGACGCGGTTCAGACCCTTGCGATTGGTCGGCGGCACGGTCGCAATCACTTTGCCTTCGCCGTTCAGCACCTCGATCTTCAGGCGCCCGATCACCTGACGCGCCTTCTGATAGTAGGTGATGACCGCGCCCTCGGCCGGGTTCTGCCCAGAATATTGCGCGTCGCCATTGGCCCAGCCGCCGTTGCCTTCGATACGCTGCTGGATTGTACGGCCCGGAATCAACGCCGCCTCGCTGTCGAGCACCGCCGGGCGCAGCGCGCGCAGCGGCGAAAGGTCGCTGATGATCCAGATGCCGCGCCCGTGCGTCGCAAGGACGAGATCGTCGTCCCGGGTCTGGAATGCGAGATCGCGAACGGCAACGGCCGGCAGGTTGTTCGGCTGGAACCGGGCCCACGTCGATCCGCCATCGAACGAGATGTACAGGCCGAACTCGGTGCCGACATACAGGATGTTCGGCGCCTTCGGATCTTCCTTGACCACATGCGCATAGCCCCGCACCCCCGGCGTTCCCGGACCGATCAGCATGGTCCAGGTCCTGCCGTAGTCGCGCGTGCGATAGACGTAAGGCGCCATGTCCCCGAAACTGTGGCGGTCCACCGTCACATAGGCCGTTGCCGGGTCGTAGCGGCCTGCTTCGACCCAGCTGATCCAGGTGCCTTTCGGCAGATCGGGAAGATTGCCGGCGACGTTGGTCCACTGCTTTCCGCCATCGCGCGTCAGCTGGACA
>DATGGN010000080.1:0-9582 GCA_035308485.1 Rhizomicrobium sp. | reverse complement strand
CATAGCCAATCCGCGCAAATTTTCATAAAACTGTCGCATTCGGGAGCGGGCTGTGGCGGAGCATTTTCCATGACCAAGGCGAAGCGTATCTGTGCGTACCGCAATCGCGCCGAGCAATTGCGCCTTTTCGCGAGCAGTTCTCTCTACCGATACGAGAAGCTGATTCTTCGGGCCATTGCGGCGTCTTATGACCGGCTCGCCGATGATGTTGGGGGAGCCCGATCTTCCAGCGGCAGTGCCCGCCTTTCCCGTACCGTAAGCCGGTCGCTGGACGAACTCCCAACAGGCCATCCTGCGTCCTCGCGCGGGCTCTCCCGGACGACGCCGAAACGTTCGCCAGGCTTGGAACTCGGGCCGGTTGGGCGATAGCTGCGTTGACGCGCCGTTCCCGAAAGCTCAGCGCTTGCGTTTCGGCGGCGACTTGAGCGCGTGCGTGATCAGTTCGCGCATGACCGCGGAGCGCGTCGTCTGCCACTCGAACGCGACCTCGTCGAGCTGATGCTTCATCGCCGGCGTGAGCCGAATGCCGATCAGATGCTGCTGCGCGGCCGATTTCGCCGCGCGGGCGCTTTTTGTATTTTTTGACTTCCTCGTTCGGGGGCGCACCATCTCTCCACCTCTCTCATCGACGCAGCTGTACACGCTCAACCTTCGAACAGCAAACACCAGTCCGATTGGGTGCCCGAGCGAACGAGCCGGTTCAGCCACGCCCAGGCGTCGGGCATGAACTGCGATGCCTCCTCCGTCTCGCCGGCCATTTCGCTCCAGTATTGGACCAGTTCTTCCGTCGACGGGGAAAAGCCGTTCAGGCGGCGCGCGAGGACTTCGCATTCCGCTCCGTTGGCGCACAGCAGAGGGTCGTATCGGTCGACGATGTCTTGAATTGACGGAACCGTGCTTCGCGGCAGCGTTACGCCCTGTTCGCGCAACCATTCCGTTGCGATGAAGAGCACATACCCGCTCCAGCCAAATGCCTCGAAGGCATGCGGGCGAAGGAGGGCGCGCATTCCGCGCGCGTCATTGCGGCCGGCGCAGGCTGCGGCTTCCTGCATTGCCACGTCCGGAACAAGAAATCCTTCGGCGATCTGAGACATGTGGCGGCCCGATCCATGCGGCGCGGTCGGGCATATCATGCAGGAAGTGACCAACAGGTTGCGCGTTCAGGCTGTAATGTCTGATCTGCCGGCGAAGTGGAGTCGATCGGCGACGCTGTCGCGATCATGGGCATGGATTTTCGCCCTGGCCGGGAGAGTCCGTACATCAGGCGGCCAAGGACGGGTGGGTGCGGCGCGAGCATGCCGCAGTCGGTTCGACCCACCGAAGCCGCATGCACCGCGACCAGCACGTCGTGGTCTTTCGGGACTGGCTTGGGAACTTGCCGGATCTCGATGACATCCGGCGTTCCGTAACGCGTGCAGACGGCCGCTCGCATGTCTGGAACGTAGCACGGAGATTGCCGCCGCCGAGCCAGCTTCAAGGCGGATCGGCGCGAGAGCCAGTGCCATTGGAACACGTCGCGCAGGCAACTATGCTCGCCGCCCCAACAGGAGACGATCGGAAAACGGATGCGGGATTTGTTTCGCAGACTTGCCTTGGGCTTCGCATTCTTGGCTGTTGGCGGTGCTGCGGGAATTTGCGCCGCGCAGGCCGGCGTCAAGGTCGCGATCTCGCCGACATACGCGCAGCTCGTCGCGGGGCAGACAATTCGATTCTCGGCAACCGTTTCGGGAAGCACCGATACGCGCGTCGTCTGGCAGGTCAACAATGCCGACGGCGGCGCCGCCGAGTCAGGAACAATTTCGAAGTCCGGAGTCTACGCCCCGCCGCAGAGTCTCCCCAATCCGGCGCTGGTGACGATTACCGCCGAGGCGAGAGCGGATCGCGCGGTTTCGGCGACGGCATCGCTGACGCTGCTCAACCAGGCGCCTTCAGGCGCGACCTACTACGTCGCGACCAACGGCAGCGATACGAACGACGGCTCGAAGGGCTCGCCATGGGCCACCGTACAGCACGCGGCCGAGGTGGTGGCGGCGGGCGATACCGTGCTGGTGCGCGGCGGCGTCTATAACGAATACGTTGGCTTCACAAAATCCGGCGATGCACGGAACGGCTATATCACCTTCGCGAATTATCCCGGCGAAACGGCGACGATCGACGGGACCGGTCTCGGAATCCCGGGCCGCCAGTTCGGCCTGTTCACGCTCAAGGACGTGAGCTACGTCATCGTCGAGGGCTTCGAGCTTCGCAACTACACGACGGCGAAGCTGAAGGACGTGCCGCTCGGAATCTATGTGCTGGGCGCGGGCCGCGCGCTGCAGATCGTCAACAACCGCATTCACCACATCTGGACCACTGCCAAAACGACTCCGCGCCAATGCGGCTCCGACGCGTTCGGTCTCACCGTCTACGGTACGAAAGCGCCGCAGGCGATCGACGGCATCGCGATCAGCGGCAACGAACTGTACCGGCTGAAGACGGGCTGCAGCGAGACGCTGTCGCTCGACGGCAACGTCAAGAACTTCGCCATTGTCAGCAACATCGTGCATGACGACGACAATATCGGCATCGGCGCGATCGGCTTCGAACACGTCTCGCCCAACCCCGCCTACGACCAGGCCCGAGACGGCGAGATTCGCGGCAATGTGGTGTACAATATTACCTCTTACGGGAACCCCGACTATGGCCGGCAATATGCGTCCGACGGCATTTACGTGGATGGCGGCCGCGACATCGTCATCGAGCAGAATCTCATGCACAATGATGATCTCGGCATCGAGCTGGCGAGCGAGCACAAGGATCATGTGACGAGTGAGGTGATCGCGCGCAACAACGTGGTTTACGCAGGAAACAGCGCCGGCATTTCGATCGGCGGGTACGGGGCGAAGCGCGGGGGCACCGACCGCTGCATCGTCGTGAACAACACGCTGTTCGACAACGATACGAAGATGACGGGCAGCGGCGAATTCCAGATCCAGTTTCACGCCATGCACAACCGCTTTTTCAACAACGTCGCCTATGCCGGCGCCCAGGCGCTCCTCATCAACGACTTCACCACGAGCACGCCCGATCCGGCGGAGATCGACTACAATCTCTATTTCGCGAAGGTCGGCGCGAAGAAGGCGACGTTTGTCTGGCAACACCAGCGCTATCGGGGCTACGAGACGTATCGTGCGGCCACCGGTCTCGACCGGCATTCGCCGCCCTTCTCCAATCCGCGATTCGAGAACACCGCGACGCCGCCCGATCTCGACATCGCCCGCACCTCACCCGCGATCGGAGCGGGCAAGGTGCTCGACCCGAGTATCGTCGGAACGCACGATTTTCTCGGGAGAAATCGCGTCAAGGAGGGCGCGATCGACCTCGGCGCGTACGAGCGGTAGCCGCCGCTGCCGAGGAGCCGGGACGCAGTTCGCTATTTGCCCCTGATGTCGAACAGAAAGTCATCGCCCCGAAAGTCGCCAGAACTGACGCATTTTCGCAGCGGTTTCCATGTCGAGCACTTGCCACCGCTGCCCGGATCCTCCCAGACGGCCGGATCGAAGTTGGCGGGGTGTCGCGTCTCCCACGCCCACTGGCCACAGCCGCCCGTGTAGCTGCAGTTGACGACGACGGAAATCCAGTAGTGCTTTCCGGCTTTGAGCTTGTGCTTGAGCCCCACCGTAACGTTCGGGCCAGGGGAGGTGCTGTTGGCCGTGGCGAGCATCGCTTTCGGAACCTTGCCGCCGGTGTACAGAACGGCACGGGCGCCCTTGGCCGGTCCGCTACCGTTGTAGAAGACTCCGCTCGCATCCACCGCAATCATCGTTGCGGGACTGGCCAGGATGAAATCGTCGGCGCCGGCGCAATTGTAGATCGAGCTGAAGCTGCCCGAGGTGAAGTTCTGCGAACAGACGGCTCCGCCGTTGGCGCTGCTGTTCTGGTTGTACAGCGTGCCGGCCGGCACTTTCATCGGGTCGACCGCCATGCCGTGAACCGTCATCGTGGGCCGCGTGACGCCGCCCGCGACTCCTCCCGCTGTCAGGGCAATGACCGCGGTGGTCGCCAAAAGTATCGTCTTCATGGAGTCCTCCTTGGAGTCAAAGCGACGATCGCCGTGGTGGCAAAAAGTGCAGGCTTCACGAAATCCCCCTTCGGTCTCGGGACCGGTGAAATTCTCACGATCCGGCGATATCTTACGAGCCGCGCGGCGCGATTGCCAACACGGCCCGCAACGGCATGTGCAGCATTTAGAAACGGGTGACAGGAGTTCCTGAAACCGTTGGAGGAGGAATGACCACGAACAGCATCCGGGTCGAACGGGACGGTCCGGTCACCACGGTAATCCTCTCGCGGCCCGAACGGCGAAACGCGGTCGACCGGCCAACCGCGGACGCACTTGCGGAGGCATTTTTGGCGTTCGACCAGGATACCGCCGCATCCGTTGCCGTACTTTGGGGCGATGGCGGTACGTTTTGCGCCGGCGCCGATCTCAAGGCGATCGCCGAAGGAAAGGGCAACCGCATCGCCCGGCCGGCTGAATCGTTCGATCCCCTCGCCGCCGACGCGCCGATGGGTCCGACGCGCATGCAACTCTCGAAACCGGTCATTGCCGCGATTGCCGGCCATGCCGTGGCGGGCGGCCTCGAGCTGGCACTGTGGTGCGATCTGCGCGTGGCCGAAGAGGATGCGGTGTTCGGCGTTTTCTGCCGGCGCTGGGGCGTACCGCTCATCGACGGCGGCACGGTGCGCCTGCCGCGCCTCGTCGGCGAATCGCGCGCGCTCGACATGCTCCTGACGGGCCGGCCCGTCGGCGCACAGGAAGCGCTTACGATGGGGCTCGCGAACCGGGTTGTACCGAAGGGGCAGGCGCGCGCCGAAGCCGAACGCCTCGCCCGCGACATCGCCCGGTTTCCGCAGGTCTGTATGCGCAACGACAGGCAGTCGCTGTACGAACAATTCGGGTGCGATCTCCATGACGCGCTCGCCCGCGAATTTGCGCTTGGGTTGGCGACGCTTCAAAGCGGCGAAGCAACCGCCGGGGCCGGACGTTTCGCGGAAGGACGGGGTCGCGGCGGGAAGTTTGAATGATCCGCCCCGCCGACGCCGATCGAAGACGTTGCTGTTGTCGCCACGTTGGGTACAGGCACGGCTCGCGGGCCTGCCTCGGACCGGATTCAACTTGAGAGGCGGCAACAGGATCCTGGCCGCCCCTTGTGTTTCGCGGCTTATTTCGTGCAAGCTTAACTCAGGTCAGGCGGGCGTCGCGTCGTGCATGACGCGAGCGACGGATAGGGGTATGCGCATTTTCCGGTTCCACGAATTGGCGGTCGCCGCGGTTGTTGCCTTCGGAGCCACCATGCCTGCCGCTGTGGCCGCCACGGAGAACTGTACGCTCGTGCAAGCTCGCCTCGCTCGACATGGCGGACGACTCCCGCATCATTGTTCCGGTGACGATCGGGGGTACATCCGCGAAGATGCTGGTCGACACCGGCGGCGTCACCACAACCATATTTTCCGATACCGCAACCCGCCTGGGATTGCATGTGATGGCGCAAATGAGCAACGACGAGGGGATGATCGACGTGCATGGCCAGTCATCGACGGAGCTGGTCACCGTTCCGGAGTTCGGGCTGGGCGACATGAAAGGCCGCAACCTGACCTTCATGTGGGAGCCGCGGGGGCAACACGATGCGGAATTCGACGGGATCCTCTCGCCCGATCTTCTGCGCCGCTACGACGTGGATATCGACTTCGGCAACAGAAAGCTGAAACTTTTCTCGCCCGAACACTGCACCGGCAGCGTCGTCTACTGGACGTCTGCGTACGATTCCATTCCCGCGTCCATTGGAGACGGCGGACACATCGAAATTCCGGTCGTTCTCGACGGGAGGGAGATTCGCGCCATCGTCGATACCGGGGCGTTCATGACGGTGCTGAGCAACGATCACGCCCGTCAGCTGTTCGACCTCGGCGAGAATTCTCCGGGAGTCGAAAAAATTCCCGGTTCGACGTCCGATTCCTTTATTCGCTACCAGTACCGTTTCAAACAGCTGTCTTTTGGTGCGGTCCGGGTTTCCAATCCCGCGATTGCCTTCCTGCCGGACGCCGCCGCGCACACGGCAAGGCTGGCGGTGGAAAGGCTGGCGGGCGATCCCGCGCTCGGACCGACGATCGAGGACACCACTCTCCTTCTGGGACTCGACATTCTGCGCAAGCTGCACCTCTACATCGCCTACGGAGAGCACAGGATTTATCTCACGGCCGCAGACGCCGGCCAAGCGGACTCGCCTTCAGATCCGGCCGCGGCTCCGACTGCGAAGTAGTGTACAGGAGCGGGGAGAAACGCGACACCGGACAAAAAAGAGACCAAGCCCGCCGCCGTTCATGATCCCTACGGCAGGTCGAATTCGAATAGGTCCTTCGCGGCAATGATGGTCCCGGAAAACGTCTTCCTGACGCCCGAGGTGTACTTTCCCGGATCCGTCTCGTCATCATCGCCAGGCACGAAATGAGTCAGGATCACGGTCTTGACATGCGCGCGCGCCGCGATCGCGCCGACCTGTTCCGGAGCGAGGTGCTCATGAATCAGGTGAAAATCTTCCTGCGCCTCGAGACCGTCGGGCGGCCGGACAACTGCACCGTAGGTCACCGCCCTGGGAGGCGCCGAACTTTCGGAGCAGTCGGAGACTTCGCTGACGAGCACGTCTGCGCCCTCCGCCAGTTTCGCCACCGCGTCACTGGGGCCGGTGTCGCCGGTGAATACAACCGAGCCTGAAGGCGTGTCGAACCGATAGGCGTAGGATTTGTCGATGTCACCGGTTGGGCCATGCGAGGCAAAATGGAAGTGCGAATTCTGCGCCGCGGTCACCCGCACGCCGGCCTTGCTGTACACCAGGCCGTCCTTTGCGATTTCATGTGCAGGGAACATCCCGTCCGACGGAGGGAGGGCCGGAACACCGGCACGAAATATCCGTTCCGAAACGCTGAGATAGTCCAGCGCCGTGTGCACCAGATAACCGGTGGCCGGCGGGCCATAGATGTCGACAGGTATCGGCGACCGATGATGCCAGGCCTTCTCGAACCAGGTGAGCGCCATGTACGAGACGAGGCCGCCGTCGTGATCGATGTGATGGTGGGTAATGAAAACGGCCTTGACGTCGCTGTGACTGACTCCGGCCCATGCAAGCTGACGATCCGTGCCGGCGCCCACATCGATCAGATAGGGCGTCTTGTCGACGATGAGAAGCGTCGCGGGTTGGGAGCGGTATTTGACCGCCTTGGGCCCGCCATAGGTGCCCAGAAATACGATCCGCGTCGAATGGACCGCAGCCGGAGTGCGGGCCTCGGACGCCGACATGCTCGATAAAATCGCACCAGCGAGTCCGAAGGCCATGATGAAGCATCGCATCATGACATCGCATCCGAAGCGGGGCTTCCTGCCTACCGTGAACCCGACCAGGCGCTCGTCCCGTCCGCGCTCTCTGGCGCGGCTTCCGGCTGTGCGCAATGCGCGTGGAGAAAATCCGCGGCCGCCTCCGCATCTTTTCTCGGATTGCCCTCGATTTCGCCCGATATCACCAGGTTCATGACGGCCCCCCGCATCGCATCGCGAAAGGCTTCGCCGCCGCCGCAGATTCTGTCGATGTCGGGGCGCGAGCGCAAAGCTGCAACGATCTTCGAAGCGCCGTCGGAAAGCGACTCGTCGGTGGGCGTTTGCGGCGCCGGATGCGTTGGCGCGGCCATGCGCCCGGACTCCGTGCAGGCAGAAAGCGCCAACAGAACAAGCAACGGTTTCACGAGGCGAACAGCGGGCCGCTGCATGCCGTATCTCCTTTTCGGAGTCCAAAACCAAAGCTAACCGGAACGCCACCGTCGCGCCATGACTTCCCGGCTCGCCCTACCCGCTTCGCTTCGTCGAATATTGCCGCGGCCCGGAGACGGGGACGAAACGCCTTAAAAAATGGTGGCGAAAATCCGCTGCACTTGGAGCGGGCGAACGCGGTCAATGTGCCGACGCGGGCGAACTGTCGGCGACTCGCTGTCCGACGAACTTTCCAAACGTCAGATGAGAAGGATGTCCGTCAGGACCGTCTGCAACACTGAATTCAGTCCAGTAGTGACGATCGATGAAGTGGTGATCGTCAATGACCAGAACCGGAGAGTCCACAACTGGACCGTCGGGTCCCCCCGGCCATTTGAGCGTCAAACCGTTCAAGAGGTGTGCCCCAATAATCTTTGCGTTGCCCGATGTTTCCCGTTCCAAACGCAAGAATTCCAAGAAATTGGATCCCAAGAACGTCAGATTCACAGAAGGCTACCACCATCATATCATCGTGGCAGCCCACCCAGATATCGCTCCCGAAATGGACAGACTAGTCGGCAACGATACGTTCCGGCTCCCGCCATACGGCGATCAACGGAAGCAAACGATAATCAAAACGAGCGATTGCCAGCTTATAGTTCCCGAAGAACTGGATTTTACGATCAGTTACGCAGCCACCTACGCACTGTCACGACAGAAAGTCGAGGATGATTGGTTCATCCAGCTTCCGGAATGACCGCTTCACGGCACGCGCAGGAAGCCATGAGCGTGTCCCGCGCTATCCTCATAATAGCCAGTGATTTTGTGTTGTTCGTTTATACTGAGCGATTCGGTATTCGTCGATCCTTCCACGGCGAACCGACTTATTCTTCCATCCGGCCTACGGAGAAAGCTAAAAGTACTGTCCCCTCGCTTCCGTCCAAATGTCCCAGCGATCTCGTCATCGGAATTTATTCCATACGGAACCGTACCGACCGCGCGTTTTGGGTCGAAAGACGTTGTTGTTCCATTCGACGCCTCTATGAAACCATGCATATGAGAGCCGTCGACCATGTAATATCCGGCGAAGGTGCCATCATCATTGATGCAGTCCACGTCGGTTGAATATGCTCCCGGATAATCTACAACGGTAATCGTCCCATCGGAACTCCACAAGAAACCATGACCGTACAGTGTGTTTTCGTCTTGATAGCTTCCCGCGATGGTTCCGCTGCTGTTTATTGAACCGACCCCAACCTCACGTTCTCCCGGAATAACCAATTTAGTGATCGTACCATCGGACAGGCGCACGAACCCTCGCGAAAAACCGGAACTATTCAAGTACACCCCTGCGATTGTGCCAGCATCATTGATGCCATACCCAAACGTCCCGTACGAGCCTTTCACGTCAAATGACGAGATCGCGCCATTGGCGGTTCGTATAAAACCGTGAGCCACCTTGGCGCTGTCATCGTAGAAGCCCACGATTGTGCCATTGCTGTTCACAGCAATGGCTTCTGTACCCGCCGAACCAGTAACATCGAACTGCGCGATCTCTCCGGTTTTGTCCCGAACAAAACCGTGCGCTACGTTTTGAGAGTCAAAGAAAGCTCCAACGATTTTATCGTGGTCATTTATCATGGAAGGATAGGTCCAGGCTGGATCGTGTCCCTTGGAGTGGTGTAAGAGCACGTAGTCTATCGCGAACCCCGACGGATTTGGCCGGAGTGTCAGGCTGTGACGGCTGACAGTCTGATGATGGGATCATCGCTCAACGGCGCGATGGTTTCCAGCGACATGTA
>DATGGN010000079.1:0-3850 GCA_035308485.1 Rhizomicrobium sp. | reverse complement strand
ACCACGATCACATCGACGCCGAGCAGCATCAGCTCGCGGCGCAGGCTTTCGGACAGTCCCTCGAGCGCAAATTTGGAGGCGTTGTACGGCCCCATGAAGGGCGAGGCGTTCCTGCCGCCGACCGACGAGATCATCACGATTCGCCCGGCTTTGTCCTTCCCTTCCGCCGCGAGCAGGGGCGCGAAGGCCTGCGTGACCAGCACCTGGCCCACCACGTTCACTTCGAGCTGGCGGCGCAGCTCGTCGGGATCGATGTACAGAAGCGGGCCGGCCACGGCAATGCCGGCATTGTTGACGAGACCGGCCAGCGCTTCGCCCCCGAGCGCGGACCGAACCTGATCCGCGGCTGTCCGGATGGCAGCGGAATCGGTCACGTCGAACAGGAGCGGCGCGAAGCCCGCGCCGAATTCGCGCGACAGCCGCCCGGCATCCGCCTGCTTCCGCACGCTGCCGAAGACGCGAAAGCCCTTCTGGACCAGAACCTTCGTACAACCCCAGCCGATTCCGGTGGAAGCACCGGTCACCACGACGCTCTTCATGTCCCGCTCCTTTTTGCCTGCGAACAAGAACGCTTGGCGCGGAGGTCGCAGTGGGTGCGCAGAGGAAGGCGCGCCAACAATTCCTTGTATTGCTTCGTGCCCTTTGTGGTGAAGCCCTTTTCTGCGCCCACTCCGCATCCTCCGCGGCCTCTGCGCCAAGCCTTTTTGCCTTCGGGCATCCTATGCGATCGGGTGCCGAAAACAAATTGCCGTTCGCGAAACAATGCGTGGCCATTGCGCGTACAGTCCGCGACCACCGCGCCAGGCTGCGCGGTTCGATGCTCTGGACGATTTCGATCAAACGCGATAGGAGATTGGTTATTCCGGGCTCGAGCGGCCGCTTCGCGGCGTGCCTTATTGCGACGCCACTTTTCCCGTCAGCACGGTCAGGCTTTCGGCGGGCAGGGTGTACCGAACGCCCTCGCCGCCCGACAGCTGCGTGGTGGAAGGCGGCCCGTCGGGGTTCGCGTAGCTGTGCCTGCCGTCGACGATCCAGGCATATTGCGCCGGCCCGAACTCCGTCTCCGTCACGTTGCCGGAGAACCAGGCCGGGCCGCTCCTCGTCGCAAACTGCACGGTCACGGCATGGGCGTCCGCAAAATCGCGATTGACGAGCAGAAGCGACCAGAAACCGTCGGGCCGCTTTACCGGCCACGCGGTCACCCACGACGGATCGACGAGACCGATCACCGGATAAAGACCGTGAACCCCATCGCCGGGGACGGTCCAGTCCTGCGTCACCATCTGCGCCGCGAAATATTGGGAGAGCGGCGCCCCGGCCCTGTACTTTTTGTCGCCTTCGAGGACGCCGTAGGTGCCCCAGCCGCGACAGGGATAGGCGGGGCTCAGCGGGATGGGCTCGTATTCGTAGAAAAATGCGCCGTTGGAGCCGGTGGCCAGAAGCGAACCGATCATCTCGGCGTACCAGAGCGCCCCCGCCACGTCCTGAGCGGCGTCCGTTTCGTTCTGCGAATAATTCGTTTCGGTGATGTACATCGGAAGTCCCGGCGGGAGGTCGTCGCGGCGCCAGATCGCCACGATGTCCGAAACCAGATCCGGCTCGCGCAGGAGGTTGGCTTCCTCCCTGTCGTTGTCGCAGCTGCCGAAGGGATAGTGTTCGAACGAGAAGAAGCCGAGATCGCCAAGATGGCCGTGCGCCGCGAGCCAGGCGACGAAACGCTTCGTCCACGAGGTCTCCGGGTGGCGGCGGTCGGCCCACGCCTTCACATCCCGGGTATTGTTTTCGAAAACCGGACCGCCGAGCACGAGGCCGTGATCGACGGCATGAAGGGCGTCCGCGAACTGCGCATAGAGCGCCGCGTCGTCTTCCGGCGCCACATATTGGCCGTCCGGCTCCTCGCCCATTTCCACCCGGGCAATGGCATAGCCGCTCGTTTCGAGATAGCGGATTTCCGCCGCGGCATTTTCCGGCGTGCTGTACAGCATCGGGACCGGAACCGTCGCGGGTATGTTTCGGGTGATGCCGCTCTGAAAGACGATGTCGAGCCCCGGCTGCTCCTGATCGCGCACACGGTTTCCCGCCTCGTGCCAGGGATCGACCGACGACGCATAGGTCACCGTCTGGCGGCGGTTCGGCTCGTGCGTCACGAGATCGTGGAAGATGCCTTTGGCGAGCGTGCCGAAACCCGCTTCGCGGATCGCATACCCCACGCAATCGCGCGGGTCGGCGCTGCCGGCGCTCGTACAGGTGCCCGATCCCCGCCACATCACGATGCGCAGATAGCGCTCGTTCTTCGGCGCGTCGCCGAGCCGAAGCGTCACCGTACCGCCGGCGCCGTCGCGGATCTCGCCGTTCGGAAAACTCGCCCATTGCCCGTGAGCGGGATCGTAGATGGGATCATCGCCCGTCCAGTACTGGACCGCGTAGCGGACGGCATAGGGATCGGCCCAATGGATCTTCGCGGCGTTCACGCTCTTGCGCGCGCCGAGGTCATAGACCACCCATTGCGGATGCTCGCCATCGGGGTCTCCGGTGTAGCGTCTCTCAAGATAGGGATTGCTTTTCCAGAAGGTCCGGAGATCGCCGTCGTCGAGACGGGAATAATTGTCGTCGTTGCCCTGATCGTGCGTGAACCCGCGGCGCGGCAGCCGGTAGCCATAGCTGTCGACGATCGGAGCGGCAGACCGCGTGTCGCTCGTCCAATAACCCCTGTTGCCCGGCCCGGACCACCGGCCCGCCGGATTCCAGTGCCAGTCCTGAACGGAGAGTTCGGTGTACAGCCGATAGCTGACCGGGGCGAATCCCGCACCGAGCATCTGACGGACATTGGAATGGGTGTAGATCTCCGGCACCGCGTGAAACGGCACGCTGTCCACCCCCGCGCCAAAGGCCGCGTCCGGCGAGAAGCGGTTCAGCACATGCGCGGGATCGGCGTCGACGATGACAGGATAAGGCGCCGTCGTGGGGGCCGGAAAGACGGCCGGCGGCAGAGGCTGGGGACGAACATGTCTTGGGTGGGCTTCGGCCGCGGTCGTCCCGAAAAGGGCGAGGAGGCCGACGCTTCCTGCGGCGGCGGCAACCACGGCAACAGTCGTCCCGGCGAACAGCTTCGGCATGAAGACCCCGGTCCCTTGCGTACGCGCATTGTACTCTGGCGACAGGAACGGTTGCCATCCGGTTACCGTCGCGCCGGCGCATTTCCCCTCTGCGCGCATTTGCCGCAAATCGCTGATAATTCGCTGTTAAAATCGCTGTTACGGTTTCGCGCGGCGCGATGGCTTCGCTTTTTCCCGAAGGGTTGCAGCAACATCACGAACGCGGTTTGTACACGCCGGCGAAATCGTCGAATTCGCTCCAGAATTTCGCGCGGATGGAATCGCTCTCCATCAGGATCTCGTGTTCGGCTTCGGAAATCTCGACATAACGGCCGTTGGGCAGGCGGCGCGCGAAATCGCGGACCGCTTCCGTCTCGACGATCCGGTCGCGGCCGGCGCCGAAGATGAGGCAGGGCGTGGTGATCGTTTCCGCAAATCCGGGCGCCTCCAGGCGCGCCATCGAACGGTATGCCGCCTCGAGCCAGCGCCAGGTGGGTCCGGCTAGGCGGATTTCGGGAGTCTCGGCGACCAGGGCGCGATTGCGCGCGAAGCGCTCACGGTCGGAAGTGACAAGGTTGTCGCTGAACGGCACGCGTAGCGGATCGCGCTCCTCCATGCCCCAAACCCAGGCATTGCCCAATCCGGCATGGGCGTGAGCAAACGTCATCGCGCGGACGAGCCCACCCGGCCACCCGCGCGTGCGGGTGCGCAGCATGGGCGCGGTCATCACGGCTGCGGAAAAGGCCTGCGGGCTG
>DATGGN010000078.1:0-5092 GCA_035308485.1 Rhizomicrobium sp. | reverse complement strand
GTCTTCGCGTATACGCCGTAAGCTCCGGAAAGAGCGCGGGCCGCGCGAATTGTCGGCAAATCGTTCCGGGAGAGCGGCGACGGAAATGCGTTTCGAGCCCCGGCATTTCGGGGTTTCGGTCGGTGAAGCATTTGCGATCCTTCCTGCGCGAACGCCCCGGCGGTTTGGGCTTCGTGGGCATGCGGGGCAGCTGGATGGCTTAGCGGCTTCGCGGCCGCCGGCGCTCTTACGGAGCCTCGAGAAGCGCGCGGATTTTCTCCGCATCCTCGGACGTCGCCGGATTGTAGATCACCATGGTGAGATCGGGCCGGCCATCGACGGCGAAGGCCGAAAATTCCATGGAGAGCTTCCCGGCGGTCGCATGGTGGAGGACTTTCAGGCCGTCGCCGTGCCCCTGTACATCGTTGTCGCGCCACATGGCCGCGAATTCCGCGCTCGTCGCGCACAACTCGTCAACCAGCGACTGGACGTTGCGTGCCGCGCCAGCCCGCGCCACATCCGCGCGAAATGACGCCACCACATAGCGCGCAACGCTTTGCCAGTTCGACTGCGCCGCGCGCACGCGGGAATCGCGGAACATCATGCGCAGCACATTGCGTTGCCCGTCGGGCAGGGTGCTGTAATCCGTCAGCACCGCCGCAGCGGCCCTGTTCCACGCGATCACATCCCAGGTCGCCGTCCGGACGAAAGCCGGACTGTACACGAGGGTGTCCAGCACGCGCTGCAGGCGCGGCGAGATGCCTTCCGGCGCGCGATAGCGGACTTCCGGCGGGCGGCCCAGCCCGAGCAGGAACAGATGCTCACGCTCCACATCGGTCAGCATCATGGCGCGGGCGATGCGGTCCAGCACATCGGCGGAAGGCGCGCCGCCACGCCCCTGCTCCAGCCAGGTGTACCAGGTGGCGCTGACATTGGCGCGCTGTGCCACTTCCTCGCGTCGCAGTCCCGGCGTACGCCGCCGCGTCAGCGGAAAGCCGAATGCCGCGGGATCGAGCCTGGCGCGACGATCCTTCAGATAGGCGCCGAGCGGGTTTGCGCCGTTCATCCTGTCGGCAGCCATCCTGTTGGTATTCATACCTGTATAAGCTCACTACTTTACCCGGATCCGCAACATACCAATATGCCGCCCGTCCGAACAGGGAGTATTTCGCATGCGTGTTTTCGTGACGGGCGCGGCCGGATTCATCGGCGCCGCCACAACCAAGGAGCTGATCGCAAACGGGCACGAGGTCATTGGCCTGGCCCGCTCCGACGCCAACGCCGAAGCGCTCGGAAAACTGGGCGCCGGGGTCCATCGCGGTTCGCTCGAAGATCTCGACAGCCTGCGCAAGGGCGCGAGGGAAGCGGACGGCACCATCCATCTCGCCTTCATCCACGACTTCACGAAATTCGCGGAGAACGGACAGATCGACAGGCGCGCCATCGAGGCGATGGGGGAGGTGCTGGAAGGCACAGGCAAGTCCTTCATCGTCACCTCCGGTACGCTGCTCGTGGCGCCGGGCCGGCTCGCGACCGAAGAGGATCCGGTGATGCCCGGCCTGCCCCGTGTCTCCGAATCCGCCGGCCTGGCCTTTGCCGCGCGCGGCGTACGCGCGATGGCTGTACGGTTGCCGCAGGTGCATGGCGGCGACGGCAAATGCGGCCTGGTGAACTGGCTTCTTGCAATCGCGCGGGAAAAGGGCGTGTCCGGCTATGTCGGCGACGGCAGGAACCGCTGGTCCGGGGCGCACCGGCTGGACGTGGCGCGTCTGTACCGGCTGGCGCTGGAGAAGGGCCTGGCCGGCACCAGCTATCACGCCGTGGCCGACGAAGGCGTGACGGCCCGCGATATTGCCGAGATCGTGGGCCGGCATCTGAAACTCCCGGCGGCTTCGATCCCGCCGGAAAACGCTTCGGCGCATTTCGGTATGATGGCGATGTTTGCGGGACTGGATGGTCCTGCTTCAAGCGCGCTCACGCAGAAGTGGCTGCGCTGGAAGCCCACCGAGATCGGCCTGATCGCCGACATCAGCCGGCCGGAGTATTTCAAGGTCTGAGATCGAGGCGCTGATCGCGGCCGCGCTCTATCGTCACGCGATTGTTCCCTCGACTTGAAGGGCTGCGACGTCGCGTTGAAGCCGCAATGCATCACGCGCAGGAGGCGCGCCGAAAAGGCGTGCGTATTCGCGACTGAACTGCGATGCGCTTTCGTAGCCCACGGCAAAGGCCGCGCGCGCGGCGTCCTCGTTGGTGATGAGCAGCCTTCGGGCGTGCTGCAAGCGCAAGTGCTTCTGGTACTGCAGCGGGCTCATCGTCGTAACCGCCTTGAAATGCCGGTGAAACGACGCGGCGCTCATGCCGGCGAGCTTCGAGAGCGTGTCGATGCGCATGGGCTCGCCGTAATGCGTGCGAATCCAGTTGATCGCCTGATGGATCTGCAGAAGCCTGGCGTCGGCGGTAACGACCTGCCGCAGCACACCACCCTGCGGGCCGCCGAGCAGCCGGTAAAGAATCTCGCGTTCGATCAGCGGTGCAAGCACCGCGATGTCCTGTGGCGCATCCAGGAGCTGAAGAAATCGGTACCAGGCATCCAGCACCGCCGGCGTCACGGGACCAATGCCAAAGCCGGTGCCATTTGTTTCGCTTTTGGCCGGCGCATCGGCGAGCAGTTCCGCGAGGACCTTTCGGTCCAGCGCAAGCGAGACACTGAGATAGGGCCTGTCGCGGCTTGCCTGTACAATACGTCCCGATGCCGGGAGCGCAAGCGAAGCAACAAAGCACGTCGCCGGGTCGTAGCGCAGTCTGCGATCGCCGATCAACACTTCCTTGGCGCCCTGGAGCACCAGGCAGAGCATGGGCTCATAGATGCTCGCGAATGGCGGCGTCGGTTCCGGGCTCATGCCGATGACCAGCCGCGGGATGGACGTTGTGGTGTGGCCGAGTTTCGCGTGTCCGGCCGCAACGCTCTGCAAACGGGCGAGTTGGTCCTGCATGACGCCAGTTTCGGGTGGCGCGCGCATCGGAACAAGCCCCTTTGACCTCCTGTTGAGAGGATCAGGCAAGAATTCGAGGCGATCCGGCGTGGTTCTGGCGCGTGCCAAACCCAAATTCGTTCGCTGCGGACAGCTTGAGGAGTTTCAACATGACCAGGACATTTGGCGCGGAATCGACCACCGACGACGTGCTCGACGGCATCGACCTCACCGGCAAGCGCGTCCTGGTCACGGGCGTTTCAGCCGGCCTTGGCGTGGAAACGGCGCGCGCACTTGCCGCGCACGGAGCGGATGTGGTGGGCGCGGCGCGCGATCTCGACAAGGCGCGCCATGCGACCGAAGCCATTCGTGCGGCCGGAAGGGGCAGCCTTGCGCTGGTCGAACTTGACCTTGCTTCGCTCGCGAGCGTGCGCGCTGCGGCCGATGCTCTTGTCAAGGCAGCAAAGCCCTTCGATCTGGTCATCGCCAATGCGGGCGTCATGGCATGTCCAAAGGGTACGACCAAGGACGGATTCGAGACCCAGTTTGGCACCAACCATCTCGGCCATTTCGTCTTCGTCAATCGCATCGCGTCTCTCATGAAAAACGGCTCGCGCCTGGTGAACCTTTCGTCCGCCGGACATCGCTACTCCGATATCGATCTCGACGATCCGGATTTCGTGCGCACGCCCTATACCGAGTTCGGCGCCTATGGCCGCTCGAAAACGGCCAATGTGCTTTTCGCGGTGGAATTCGATCGTCGCCACAAACCGCGGGGCGTACGCGCGACGGCGGTGCATCCCGGCGGCATCCAGACCGAACTCGGCCGGTACATGACGCCCGAAGTCCTTGAGCAGTTGATCCAGACCATCAACGCGAGCCGCCCAGCGGGCGCGGCGGAGTTCAAATGGAAGACGATCCCGCAGGGTGCGGCAACGACGGTCTGGGCAGGCGTCTACGCTCCGGCGGACGAAGTCGGCGGCCGTTATTGCGAAGACTGTCACATCGCCGGGATCGTCGATGATCCGGACATCCGTAGCGGCGTGCGCCCCTACGCGCTCGATCCGGAACATGCCAAAGCGCTGTGGGCAAAAAGCGAGGAGATGGTGGGTGAACGGTTCTAGCCGCCCCGGGAAAATCGGGCAACTGATCCTGCAATTACGGAGGACTCACATGTCGCGAATCGATACCGCAGGAACGTACAGGCCTGGCGACCGCAGCGTTCGGCGCATGGGTTATGGTGCCATGCAGCTCGCCGGCTCCGGTGTCTTCGGACCGCCAAGGGATCGCGAGGAAGCCGTCGCCGTGCTGCGCGAAGCGGTGGCAAGCGGTGTCAACCACATCGACACAAGCGATTACTATGGGCCGCATGTTACCAATGAGATCATCCGGGAGGCGCTTCATCCCTATCCGGACGATCTTGTCATCGTCACAAAGGTCGGGGCGCGTCGGGGCGAGGACGCGTCGTGGTTGCCCGCGCTGTCGCCGGAGGACCTGACAAAGGCAGTCCACGACAACCTTCGCAATCTCGGCCGCGACGCCATCGAGGTGGTCAACTTTCGCAGCCTGCACGGTGGTCACTCGGGACCCGACGAGGGTTCGATAGGGCGCGAGGTCGCCGTTCTGGCGGAGCTTCAGCGCAAGGGTCTGATCCGTCACATCGGATTGAGCAACATCACCGCGGCACAAATCCGGGAGGCACGAACGATTGCACAAATTGTGTGCGTCCAGAATTTCTACAACATCGCGCGGCGGGACGACGACGGACTGATCGACGAACTCGACCGGGACAGGATTGCCTATGTACCGTTCTTCCCGTTGGGCGGCTTCACACCGTTGCAGTCCTCGGATCTGTCCGACGTTGCCAGGCGCCTCGACGCCACGCCGATGCAGGTCGCACTGGCCTGGCTGCTGACGCGCGCGCCAAACATCCTGCTCATCCCCGGTACTTCATCGCGGATCCACCTGCGCGAGAATCTCGCCGCGGCGGAGCTCGAACTGCCGGACGATACGCTCGCGCAGCTGAACGGGATTGGGCGACCCCTTCGAGAGCAGGGGGGAAGTCGCGCAGCCCTGTGATTCAGAGGTTGCCGAAATATCCCGGCCGCTGATGTCGGCGATCAGGCCGATCTCGGTGGGCT
>DATGGN010000077.1:0-2606 GCA_035308485.1 Rhizomicrobium sp. | reverse complement strand
CTGACGGCGATGAGAAGCGTGGGCGAAGTTGCGCTGCACAGGCCGCTCGATCCGGACGCCTACCGCAACGTGATCGGCAGCATGCTCGAAGAAGTGGAGCATTTGACGCGTGTCGTCGAAAGCCTGCTCGCGCTCACGCGGGCCGAATCGGGCGCCATCCGCCCGAAGCGCGAAGCGGTCGATCTTTGCCGCCTCGCCGAGGACGTCGCAGCGCACCTGCGCGTCCTGGCCGACGAAAAGGAACAGCGGCTGCTTGTCGAGGCGGCGGAACCGGTGCTTGCCGACTGCGATCCGGCGATCCTGCGCCAGGGGCTGACTAACATCCTGCACAACGCGATCAAGTACACCCCCGCCGGTGGACAGGTTCGCGTCGCGGTCACAAGACCTTCCGCCGCAGAGGCCGCGATCGAAATACGGGATTCGGGCCCGGGTATTCCTCCTCAGCACCGCGCCCGGATATTCGAGCGCTTCTACCGCGTGGACGAAGGACGCGCGAGGGATTTGGGCGGCGTGGGCCTCGGCCTTGCCATCGCGCGCTGGGCCGTAGAGGCAAACGGCGGCCGCGTGGAGCTGGAAAGCGCGGAAGGCGGAGGAAGCTTGTTCCGGGTATGCGCTCTGCGGGCCGTGGCGGTTCCGGGTGATGGCATCAATCCGTCTCAGGGCAGCAAATGAGCAAGGTCCCCGAGGTCACGCTGGCCTTCTGGATCATCAAGATCGCGGCCACCACACTTGGGGAAACCGGCGGTGACTCGGTCACGATGTCGATGGATCTTGGCTATCTTGTCGGAACCGGCATCTTCGGCGCCGTCTTCGTGGTCGCAGTCCTGTTTCAGATCAAAGCGAAGCGATTTCACCCGCTTCTGTACTGGACAACGATAGTGGCGACGACAACCGTCGGCACGACCCTGGCCGACTTCGCCGACCGGTCTCTGGGCATCGGATATGCAGGCGGCACATCGCTTCTGTTTGCGCTCCTCATAAGTTCCCTGCTCGTCTGGTATCGCGCGCTCGGCTCGGTATCGGCCCAGGCCGTGAGCGATCCCAAATCCGAAATGTTCTATTGGCTTACGATCATGTTCTCCCAGACGCTGGGCACGGCGCTTGGCGATTGGACGGCGAGTACAGCCGGCCTTGGCTACGTGGGCGGCGCGATGGTGTTTGGCGCCTTGCTGGCGCTCGTAGTCGCGGCATACTACGGGACAGAAATTTCCCGGGTCTTGCTGTTCTGGACGGCGTTCGTTCTCACTCGGCCCCTCGGTGCGGTGGTCGGTGATTTCCTCGACAAGCCGATTGCCGAGGGCGGATTGGCGCTAAGCCGGTACTCCGCTTCCGCGGCCCTGCTCGTTTTTATGATCGTCTGTATTTTGGTCGTCCCGCAACGGGCAACAGGTGCCGGCCATTGACTTTCAATGGCTCAGCAGGAGATCCGCAATAATGCCTGTCGCGACCGCAATCAGTACGTAGTCGCCGCCCGACTGAACCCACTGATACCCGCGCGGCGGGGCGCGGAGATTGTGGCTGCGCCAGTCATCGACTACGTAATTGCGGTGGCGGTATTCGGCTGGCAGGCTATCGCCGCGGTAGTACTCGTTGTTGGGGCCCACGCCGCGGCCCTTGCTGCGTTCTTGCTCGTGCGCGCGTCCGAAGCCGCGATTGTCGTGCTGGTTTGCCGCAGCGACCGGACGTTGCGGCCCTTTCGCCGCAGCGACCGGACGTTGCGACTTTTGGCCTTGCTTGCCGCCGTGTTCGTTTCGGTCGCTGTTGCCTTGCGCGAAGGCAAATTGCGCGGTGGCCATTGCGAGGGCGATGACGGCGGAAATAGCTGCTTTGCGGCTCATTTGAACTCCAAATATATAGGGAAACCCACGACGCACTATAGACCATCGCTTCGGCAGTATCCGTGCGTTAGCGCACATTGCCCATGACATTAGCTGCGTCAAATTCCCACCCCATACAAATTTCTTTCAGTCCGGCTTGTAACCTGGCTCGTCCTCCTTCCTCGTGTAACCCAATTTGCCGTCTTTGGGAATGAACTCGAGAATGTCCGGTTCCTTGGGCTTTTCGGCGGGCGCGGGCTCGGCGGGAGCGTGAGGGGTGCTGGCGGCCGGCTTCTTCACTGGCGCGGAAGCGGCCACCAGCTGCTCCCTCAGGATCTTGTCGGTGGCGGCGAGCTTCTTCGCCTGCTCCGACCGCGCGACGGCGGCCATGCTCTTCGCGTGTTCCTTCGCCGCGGCGACGCATTGCGGGCACATGAACTTGCCGGTTTTGTGCCCGGCTTCCGTAAGCTGCGCGACAGAGTGCTCCACGCATAGCGGCTGATCGCAGTTGAGGCACCTCGCGACGGCGGCATATCCGCAGGGCTTCTTGCGGAGGAGGCCAGTCTCGATCGTACAGGTGTTCATGCCCAATCGTATCAATGTTCGGGAAAGGCTGGCAAAGCTACGAAACGGCGACGCTGATGTCCATGCCCGACCCAATGGCCGCTTTCAGTGAGATGGACGCCCCCGCCCGTAACGGCATCGATGTGCCAGAGTGGAAGCGTCACTTCAACCACTGAACCGAGAGGGGCGTCCGAGATGAAGGTTACGACGGTAGGCATCCTGGCG
>DATGGN010000076.1:0-3932 GCA_035308485.1 Rhizomicrobium sp. | reverse complement strand
ATTTTACGTTGCGTGAGATCGTCGATCTCTTCCGGCGCGATTCCCGCGGCGAGCAGTATTTCACGCGTATGCTCGCCCAGCCGGGGAGCCGCCCCGGCCACCGCCGGAACGCCGGAAAATTCGAGCGGCAATGCCGGTGATGTGATGCCCGGCCATTCTTCCAGTTCCCGCATCTGACCGAGCGCGCGCAATTGCGGATCGTCGAGCATCTGCCCCGCGGTCTGCACGGAACTCGCGGGGACGCCGGCACGATCGAACTCCGCCAGCCAGTCCTTGGTCGTCCGCGAAGCGAACAAGAGCGAAAGTTCGCGATCCAGCGCCTCGCGATGCCCGACCCGATCCGGATTCATTGCGAACCTCGAATCTCGCGCTAATTCCGGCCGGCCCAGGGCGCCGCACAGCCGCTGGAACAGCCGGTCATTCGAGATTCCGATCAAGATCCGCGAGTCCGCCGTCGCGAAGTCGCCATACGGAGCGAACGCCGAATGCCGCGTCCCCTGCGGGCGCGGATCCATGCCCGTCATCTGACGGGCCACCAGATGGTACGCCATCCACATGGTGCCGGTCTGAAACAGTGATCCGTCGACTCGCGTTCCCTTACTGGTTCGTTGCCGCTCAAACAAGCCCGCGATCACGCCCAGCGCAACCCACATCCCCGCGCCCATGTCGAGAATCGATACGCCGGCGCGCGCTCCCGAAGTTTCAGATTCGCCCGTGACGCTTTGAATCCCCGTGCGCGCTTGCACCAGCGCATCGTATCCCGGCTTTTCGAAGTCCGGACCGCGCGGGCCAAAAGCCGACAGCGACGCATAAATGATATCGGTCCGTTCCGCCCGCAGGGCCGCTTCGCCGAGCCCCATCGCTTCGGCTTTCCCGCCGCGAAAATTCTCGACGAAGACATCGCATTGCGCCGCCAGCCGAAGCGCGATCGCGACGCCTTCGGCGCTTCCCAGATCCAAGGCCACCGATCGCTTCCCGCGATTGATGGCAACAAAGTAAGCGCTCCATTCGTCATTGCAGGGCGCCATTCGCCGGGCGTCGTCGCCGTGGCCCGGCCGCTCAATCTTGATGACGTCCGCGCCCAGCCCGGCCAGAATCATGGTGGCGCATGGTCCCGCAATGTTGCTGGTCACGTCGAGAACGCGAACGCCGGCCAGGGGTCCCGTCGGCACGTTAATCTACACGACCGCCCGTAATCACCAGGACTCCTGTCTGCCCCTCGATGGAACCACGCAGAGCGAGGACTTCGAGCGCGGCAAGCGTCGCGGCGCTGGTGAACTCGGCCACGATTCCGGCATTTTCCGCGAGCCTCCGCTGCGCCATGCCAATCTGAGGATCCGATACCGCGACCATTTCCCCGCCGCTCTCCTTGAGCTCATGCAGCAGGCGGAGCGCATTGCGGGGACGTCGCACGGCGATGGAGGCCGCGGCTGTCTCGCCGCCTGCGTCGGGTGACTCCACACCGCGAAATCGCGAAACCATCGGCTGCACGCCCGCAGCCTGCACGCCGATCAGACGCGGTAATCGATCGATCAACCCCAGTTCCCGCGCCTCGCGAAAGCCCTTGCCGATTGCACCCAGCGTGCATCCGTCGCCAACGGGCGCGATCACAAAATCTGGCGCCAGTTTTTCCGCAATCTCCAGCGCGCAGGTCTTTTTCCCCTCGACAAGAAAAGGATTAAAGGCGCAGTTCCGGCTAAACCACTTTGGACCGGCGCTCTGCGCCTGGTTGTTTTCGGTACTCGCGGCCTCAGACTCGGCGAACGCCTGATCGTAATTTCCGGTCGAGACGTGCGTCTGCGCGCCGAAGCGGCGCAGCCAGTCGAGCCGCGTCGCCGACGCAGAATTTGGAACGAACGCGTGACAGCGCAATCCCGCGTGCGCCGCAAAACCGGCCAGCGAAATCGCCGCGTTCCCGGCCGAAGCGCAATACACATCTGTCGATCCCAACTCCAGCGCCAGCGTGATTGCAATCGCAGTCGCCCGATCCTTCAGACACCGCGTCGGATTGCGGGTTTCGTCCTTCAGATAAAGCCCGGACAAGCCCAGCCGCCCGGCGATCCGAGGCGCTCCCACCAGCGCCGTTCCGCCCGCTGGAAGCGTCGGGGCAGGGGCGCGGACCGGCAGCAGCGGCAGATAACGGAACACATCGTCGCGCGATTCGAACGGAACCCCGCGCGCCGCCGCGTAGTCATAGCGCACGTCGAGAATTCCGGGATCGTCGCCGTCATGTTTGCCACCCGGGCCGCATTTGGGACACAAGTATGCTCGCGCATCCATCGGATACTGTCCCGCGCAACGGAAGCACTCGAGATGTGTCGCGAACATCACTCTTTCAGATCCAGCCTTGGGGAGCCAGTCTTATTATGATGATTAAATGGCAACCACTGCTTCCCCGTCCGTAGCCGATCTGGAAAAACAGTATCTGCTACAGAATTACGCCCGTTATCCGCTGGTGCTGCATCGCGGAAAGGGTTGCTATGTTTATGACACCGCCGGCAAGCGTTACCTCGACCTGATTGCGGGAATCGGGGTCACCGCTCTGGGCTACGCGCATCCGCGGCTGACCAAGGTAATTCGCGAGCAGGCCGGCCTGCTTCTGCACACCTCCAATCTTTACTATCACGAATATCAGGGTCCATTGGCGGCGCGCATCGCCAAGGCAAGCGGCCTGGATCGCGTCTTTTTCTGCAATTCCGGAGCCGAGGCGATGGAAGGCGCGCTCAAAATGGCGCGCGCCCATGGACGCAAAATCAATCCCGAGAAGATCGAGATGATCGCGCTCGACAATTCTTTTCACGGGCGTACGTTCGGCGCGCTTTCGATCACCGGCCAGGAAAAATACCGCCGCGATTTCGAACCGTTGCTGACCGGCGTGCATTTCGTGCCGCGCAACGACCTGACCGCGCTGCAACAGGTGGTCAGCGATCGTACCGCGGCCATCGTGTTCGAACTGGTGCAGGGCGAAGGCGGCATTTATCCAAGCTCGTCCGAATACATCCGCAAGGCTCGCGAACTGGCCACCCGCCACAACGCGCTGCTGATCTTCGATGAAATCCAGTGCGGCGTGGGACGCCCGGGAACGTATTTCGCCTACCAGATGTTCGAGCCGCAGATTCTTCCCGATATCATGATCGCCGCCAAGCCTATGGCCTGCGGGATCCCGCTCGGCGCGATCGCGGCGAACGAACGCGCGGCCGCGGCAATCGGCAGCGGCATGCACGGCTCCACGTTTGGCGGCGGACCGCTCGCGTGCCGCGTCGCCCTCGAATTTTTTGACATTCTCGACGAGCTGCTGCCGCACATCGTGCACGTCGGCGGCTACTTCCGGATGCGGCTCACCGAGCTCGCCAAGCACTATTCGTTCATCCGCGAAATCCGCGGCTTCGGCCTGATGATCGGCGTCGAACTCGACATCCCCGGCAAGCAGATCGTATTGGACGCGATCGAAGAAGGCCTGCTGATCAACTGCACCCACGAAACCGTCCTGCGCATGCTGCCGCCGTACATTCTGACCGAACAGGACGTCGATCGCGCGATCACCGTATTGAACAAAGTCCTGAAGAAGGCCAAACCCGAGTGAACCCGCTTGCTGCCGCGCGCGGTTCTGTGCCGGGCGCCCGTTTATTCAGCCTTGACCACTGAACCGCGCACGCTAGTAAGCGGGTCCTCGCCCGTCACCAAACGTTTTGCCAGCGCACAAGATCGCTAATTCAACTACTTGCCCGTGCACCCGAGAATGAACGTGCTGCCGCCCGTCTACCATCGATCCGGGCATAAGGATTGCGCTGTGACGGCGCAAATACGGATTCGGCAGAAAGCGCGCTGCAGCCGCAGGTTCGAAATCTACCCAGTCGTTGAGGACCGGTTCTCTTTTTGCTGATTCTTGGGCCCGGCATCAAAATGCCAAAATCAAGGGATGTCTCCTGAAG
>DATGGN010000075.1:0-47306 GCA_035308485.1 Rhizomicrobium sp. | reverse complement strand
CGGCGCAATAGGCGTAGCTGTGCTGGACGTAGGTAAGGTCAACATGGCGTTCGGATAAAGGCCGCCCGAATGAGTCCGCCGACCATGTCGATGTCTTCAAATTCGGACCCGTATGCGAACTCGGTGTACCCCATTTCGTGTCGTAGTCCCAGGTTTCAATTTCCCCCAGGTTGTTTGTGACCTGCGTCGGGAATTGGCCGTGATAGGTCTGGTCGTCATAGACGGTTGTTGTCGAGCGCGGCGCGAAACCATAACCGGACACCGTCACCATCTGGCGATGGCCGAAGGCGTCGAGCTGGTAATCGGTCTGCAGCTTGCAGGGCTCCGGGTTGTTGATGTTCAGGCAGGTGTTCGCGGATGGCTCTGCAATCTCCTGGTCAAGAATCGCGGTGGCGGGATCGTACGCAAACGTCGACGTACGGGTAATTGTCGACTGACCGGCCTTCGGGTCAGTGTAATTTGCCGTAACCACGCTTTGCGTCAGCCGGCCGAGGCTCCAGGCCGAATCGCTGACAACATTCCCGTACGTGTTTTCGCTTGTCTTGACGGCATACGCTCCGGTCGTGACGACCACTTCCTGCGGATTTCCATAACTGTCGTAATTGTTGTAGTCCGTCCTTACCGTAGGCATAGCAGTGCCGTCGGCATCGTGGGTTTGGACCAGCGTCTCTATGGGTTCGACATCATAGTAATATTCGTACGGCGCTGTACCGGCCGTTGGCTTGTTGTAATAGCTGTTTTTCGTCCAGCTCAGCGTGACGTCTGCGCTCGTGTTGCAGACGGCCGCCGGACACACCTTTTTCTGTGTGTCCACCAGACCCGTGTACGGGAAATCCGTGCGATAGACCGTTGTCTGAATGATGCCGGTCTGGGAATCGGTCACGGTCATCTGCTGGAAGCCCAGCATCCCCCGCCCATGCAGATCCGACATCAGGTCCTGATAGGCGTAGGTAGAACTGTACGTGCCGCCCACCCCGTTGCTCGAGTCGATTTTCGACACAACATAGATCGGGCCGTTGATATCCTGGCTCTGATAACTTGACCCCCGCGTACGGGCGTACACATTTCCGGAGTTGAGCCGATCGTAGCCAACGGTCGTCGCCGCGCCAAGCCCGTTCCAGAATTTCTTGATCCGGAGCGGTGTGTAGGCGTAGAGATATTCCGTGTCGTCGCCCGAATCATCTGCGAACTGCACCCAAATGTCCGGGCCGCCGTCGCTGTTCCAGTCCGCCGCGTAGGCGTTGATGTCCCGTCCGTTCGGATTGGTGATCTTGGCCCCGCCGTTGCCCTGAATAAACCCGGTGCCGGTCGAGAGTTCGATCGTGTAGTTGTCTGAAGCGTTCGTGGGAATCAGCGCGATATCGGTCTTACCGTCGCCGTTCCAGTCTCCCGTCACCACCGTGTCGCTGCTGATGCCGACCATTGTGTTGTCGAGATTATACTCGACAAAACCTGTTCCCGTGGAAAGCCACAGGCGCACATGGTTGTTGGATCCAACCCACAAGACGTCCGTTTTGCCGTCGCCGTTGAAATCGCCGAATGTCGGATGGTAGCCGTTGTGCCAGTAGGCGTCCCAGCCGGAAATCCCGCTCAGGCTTGATTCGACGGGATTGCAGCTGAAGAAGACAGCCGTCTGGCTTCCCTGCGCCATCAAGTCGGCGCAGCCGTCGCCGTCAAAATCGTAAGCGAATAAGGTAGTCTGATTGGTGTCGTCGATTCCGTCATTGGGCCAGCCGTTGGGTGCGAAAGTGCCGTCGCCGTTGTTGGTCCACATGACGCGATCGGCCTGATCGTAAATCGTGGGTTCCCCGGTACCGAAGAAATCTGCGACCTGCGGGGTCAGCGAGCCCAGGTTGATGAGCTGGGTGGTATTGAGCTGCGTCCCTCCATTATTGAGAAGCACATACCAGCTGTTCGTGAAACTGCCGCTATTGGCATACCGGTGCTCGAGAACATCCGAAAAACCATCCGCATTGAAGTCCGTCAGGATCGTGTTCGGTTCCTGCAGGAATGTCGTCGATGTGCTGTCGCAGTCCTGATTGGTTGTCGGACTGTAGTTTGTGCCGATGCCGGAGGGATTGAAGGTGACACCGTCCGAGCTTCCCACCCACGCCGATTGTGTGTTTGCCGGACATCCCGAACCTGGTTCCTGAAGCACCGTCGCGTCGACGAGCCCGTCGTTGTTATAGTCACTGGAACTCAGGCTTCGGTTGACCGTGTGCAGTTCGCCGTGAAGCGTGGCCGACACAGCGGTCGGCGTTGAGACAGAACCGCCTTCCCAGGCAAATGTGGTGGGCGCTAGACAGTTCGCATCGCCGTGGTCGCAGAGAGTCACCGATGTCAGCTGGTCCTCGTGTGCGCTGTCCGCGGCTGCGTTGTAGGCAAGCACGTAATCGCTGACCTCGTACGTAGCGTTGTAGGTCTTGACGTTCGTCAGAAGATGCCGCGTTTCGGTCAAAAAGCCCGCCTGGTAAACGGGAACCTGATCCGTCCGAATTACGTAGTCAAAGCGGACAGAATTGTACGCAGCGACATGCGCGCCGTCGTTCGCGGTGTAGTCGATCTCCGTCGGGTACATCTCTCCGTACGTCGAGTCGGGCGAGCCACCGTTATACGTGACGGTCAGGTAGTTCCCGGCTGTGTCGCTTATCTTGTTGACGGCCCAGACCCGTACGGTTGCCGAATCGTTGGACGGACAGGTCTGTTGCGGATACGTGCAGGCCACCGGCACAAGCGCGCCCTTGGAGTCTGGGGTGTTTCCCATCTCCATGATCTGTCCGGCTTTTGTCCAGACCATGAAATGATCCGGATCGGTACCGACATGGCCAAGTGAGCGAACGCGCGTGAACCCATCAACTTCGGTGCGATAGTAGGTGCCATTCACCCCGTAGGTGCCCTGGTAGGCGATAAGCTTTTGGCCGTTGAGACAGAAACGATCGTTGCCATCGTAATTCACACCCCCATGATTCCAGTCCTGCTCGAGCGTCTGCGGGCAGCGCGTGATCGACGGCAATCCTGAAATCGCCCAGCCAGCCCCCATCAGCCCGTTGTTGTTGTTCTGGCTGGAATAATCGAGGGACAGGGCGGGGACCATGCCCGCCGTCCCGGGCGGGACGGCGATCGGGATGGTGTAGGTGAATGCGCCGGTGTCCGTGACGTTGAACTGCCCGGGGACAATCATGGCCGGTGCAGACGCCCTTACGATTCCCGGAAATTCCGTCAAGCCAAGGAGCAGGCACAAAAAAACCGCGGTGCATTTGACCGCGGTGCCCATTGCGCAAACCAGTCCGCTTCTTTCGGATCGCCCGGTTTCTCGCGAATCCGAACCGTCTGCTACCGCCCACCCCACCGCGCGCAGCAACGCCGCGCAGGAAATGTATTGCCCCAACATCCCCGTTCCCCAACTTGCCCAGTACCACCACTTCAAATCAGGAAAAGCATTTCGTCAAGATCAAAATTCAATCGTCCGGTCATCTGTACACTTCCTGCGTGCGCGCGTCGGCGAACGTACCGGTAAACCATTGCATTAAAAGCAGAATCCAACGCATGCGGCGCTCCCTCCGCGGAGCAACAACTGGTATAAGCGTCGCGCGCGTAAGGCGCCGTCCTACAACAAGGATTAGCACAGAGTGTTTGAGGCTATCAGCCTCGCGCCATAAATTCCGGCCAGAACAGGTCTAACGACGTTTTGCGGACCACCGGGACTCGCAATCGCAACGACTATGGCTCATCCTGCGCTCGGGTCCAGGGGCGTTGGAATGGAAGCGACAATCGAAATTTCACGCGCTGTGAGCATGTTGCGTAGCGTGATCCGCAGCGAACTCGAAACATGCATCCTCGCGGTCGACTCGGGTGACGCGGACTGCGCGCGCAAGCAACTGTTGGAAATTGGCGATAAGCTGAAACGGATCGTCAATGTGCTCAACGGGATGAGATAGCGCCGACAGCCAACTACCTCACTACAATAACATGAATAGGGATCAAGTACAGGTCGCCCAGACTGCGCTCATGACCGACACATACGACCAAAGCGCAATGCGGGCAGACTCCGACGAGCGGGACGCGATATGCTTCTGTTTCAGGAGATCAGACAGTCCACAAGGCGGTTTTGGTGTGATCGCATCCCTGAGATCATTCTGGCTGGGTGAAGGGCGACGACCTGGAGTACGCCATAGAGAACCGCGTGCGGATACGATTGACGGTGCTTCGCATTCATCACATATCCATTCGATATGGTGTGACGGACATCGATCGCGCAAGTCCGCCAGATACGCGTCCCATGCGTCTACATGTGGGCGACGATGTCATTTCGTACGGTAACGGAACGGCGATAATATTGGTGACTCGCATCGAATGTCTTCAAGTGATCGTAGTCGTAAATTTCGCTGCAATCGAAACAGCGAAATTTCGCCGGCGGATAGAGGGTGGTGTCACTCTTGTCGTCCGGGCCGTCGAAACCGAGACGCTGATTGAGGTTTATGGTGGCACTCACCCACATTATGATGTCCGAACGGCTGTAGTAAATCGAAACCTGCTTTGTAATTTTGGGAAGACAGCTCAGTCGCGCGTCCGCAGGCTGTTCAAACGTCGTATCGATTTCGTCGGCTGCCGCCAAAAACACCTGGTCGAACATCAAGTCGTTGCTGCCGCGCGATTCGAACCATGTCTGAATACCGGCCTGCAGCGCCCAGTTGCCCATGCTGTGGGCCAGCAGAAAGACGCGTCCACCGGGGTGGGCGCTGCGAAACGCGCGTTGCAGTGCATCGATTCTGGCCAGAAACTGCGCGATATGAAATCCCGATTTTCCGGCCTGCGCCTGGTCCATTTTGTACGCATCGGTGAGCAGGTGCGGCGGCTGGTCGATGACGACGCCGGCAGATGGCCATGTGAACGCTATGATCGTCGTGTCCGCCTGAGGTCCCCCGGCGGCGAACCAGTTTTGATTGTAGGCGGCGCGCTTGATCGCATCCACAAAGGTGTTGTCGAAGCCGTGTATGAAAATGAGAAGGTTCTTTCCGGCGTTGATGATGTCGGCCTGGCTCGTCGCGGAAAAGTTGCCATACGCTACGTCGGTAGGATTGGACGGCGACCCGCTGGCTTCATCCTTGAGATCGATATTGGTAACCGCCATCACCCCATATGTCATCTGTTGCGGGTCCTGGGCCACCAGTTGTGCGCCAAAACCAAACGGGCCGGTTCCGTCCTTTTGCCGGTTGGTAGCGAAATACACGGTCGTCATCGATTTTTCCCCGATAATGCTGTCATGGTTGCCCAGGCACGTTGTACGCTCGAGACGATGCAATGCAAGCCGATCACGTCACGGAGCACACGCCCGCCAATACGCGCGATTCACGCCAGGCGAACGGCGTACACGCAACGCATCGCCGGGCAGGCGCCGTCTGCGAACAGGTCGGTTTCACGCGAGATGCCTTGAGGCTATACCGGCCCGAGCAACGCCTCTGGTTGTTTCATATGGCCGTTTGCCGGCAAAATCAATCACCCGGTGCGGCACGTCCTGGGCAACACATCGACGACTCATGCCTTTATTTGTGTTTTCGGGCAAAGGTACTTCCCTGCAAGGTGCCTGAAGGGCGGCGGTGGTGGAACCGATGCGACAGCGATAGTGGGCCAAAGCGGTAGTTATGGGCTGCCGGCAATATTTGCTTTTCGCCACAACCGGTTTCGTGCGCCGCGGGCAGCGGCGCGCAGCCAGTCAGCCGTGACTCCGCCCTGTCGCAAGGCATTCCAGTACAAGCGCATGGAACCTTTGTAGTCGCCCGCACCCCATCGGTCGGCACCGGCATTCGCGAGACATCCGGCCCAGCCTCGTCGCGCCAGAGCCCGCAATGCGGCGCTGCTTTCTTCGCGATGAAAGAGTTCGTAGACGAGCGCCGAGTGCTCGTGCGGCGCGGCAATACTCCGCGTGAGTCGCCCGGGATGTTCGCGAACCAGCGCGAGCTTTTCCGGTATGGCGATTGCCTCCGAACAACGTGCGAGGCGCAAGGCAATATCGGCGTCGTCGCGATACGGCATTTTCTCATCTTCGCGGAAACCGCCAACGGCGTCGAACAACGACCGTCGGACGATCAGCGTGCAGGGACAAACGCCCGTCTCTTCCCGGAGTAGTGCACGTACGATGTGCCCCGAGATCGCGGGCGCCCGCCCCGCGCGCAACGGCATGGCCATACCGGTTTCCGAGAGGAGCGTGTATTCGGCATAGCTCCAGCCAGCGCTCGAGTTGCGCAGCGCCGTTATCTGACGCTCCAATTTCGTCGGGCTCCAGAGATCGTCCGAGTCGAGAAACGCGACGAACTCTCCTCTTGCGGCGTTTACACCGAGGTTTCGCAGGCGTCCGATATGGCCGATATGGGGAGATCGTACGACGTTGAGGTTCGGAATTTCGAGGCGACCGAGCCGCTGCACGGTATCGTCCGTTGACCCGTCATCGACGACGATCAGCTCCCAATTCCCGTAGGTCTGGGCAACGACGGAGGCGATCGCTTCCACAACCATCCGACACCGGTTCCAGGTGGGGATGACCACGGAAACAAGTGGGCCGTCGGTCAGATTCATGTCTGTCAACATCCGCTTCGCGAGAGCGCGCTTGCTATCATGAGCCGTGCCCAGAACCTCGCACTGTCATTGTAGCCTGCGGACGGATGAAAACGACCGGGTAGGGACCATTTGACGGATCGATCGGCATGGAACCACTCTGTCGGCATGCGTGTCGTCCAGGTCAATTGCACGCGCGACCCGCTGCAGCGCAACGGCGACACGCTTCTCGATGCCTGGCCGACTCTGCCGGCTGTGGCATCGGCGGTCAGGGAAGCCGGCGCGCAGGTCAGCGTCGTTCAATCTGCCCACGAAGACGCCGAATGCGAACGCGACGGGGTACCCTTTCGGTTTGTCGCCGAGCCCTGGTTGGGCGGAAGGCCCGCAGCCGGCTATGCCCCTTTGCGGGTGAGGCGCGCAGTCGGGGCATTTTGCCCGGACGTCGTGCACGTGAACGGGCTCGGGTTTCCCTTCCACACACGCGCACTTTCCTCGCTGGGCGTGCCCGTTCTGGTACAGGACCACGCAGACAATCCGGGCAGTCGCCTGAACTCTCTCAGGCGTTGGGGTTTGAAACACGTTACTGGTTTCGCCTTCACGTCGCGGGAGCAGGCCTCGCCATTCCTGCAGAACCGATCAATCCGCGAAGGCGTACCGATATTTGCGATTCCGGAATCCTCCACGCATTTTCGCGACGGTGATGTTCGGGAGGCACGCCGGACAACGGGACTCTACGGGAATCCCGCCGTATTGTGGGTCGGACATCTGAACGAGAACAAGGATCCGCTCACGATCCTGGCTGCCTTTGCGCAGGCATCGGGACGCCTGCCGGATCCGCATCTGTGGTTCTGCTACACGGAAGCGCCACTGCTCACGCGCGTGGAGGCGCGACTGGCAGCCGACCGCGAACTCGGCTCACGCGTCCACCTGTTGGGGCCGGTTCCTCATGACAGGGTCGAATGGCTTTGCCGGGCGGCGGACTTCTTCGTGCTCGCGAGCCGACGCGAAAGCTGCGGATTCGCGCTGCTCGAGGCCCTCGCCTGCGGCGCGACACCGATCGTGTCCGACATTCCGGCTTTCCGGGCGATCACGGAGTCGGGTACGGTCGGTGCGCTCTGCAAACCTGCCGACGCCAATGCGTTTGCCGCCGCGCTCGTCGCACTCGCGCACGAAAACATCGACGCCCTGCGCGCGAAGGCGATCGCGCATTTCCGATCCGGATTGTCGTTCCCGGTCCTGGGCAAGAAGCTCCTCGCCGCCTACGAGGCGATAGCCGACCTGTACGCGCAGGCGCACTGCAGGACGCCATGAAAATCGCCATGCTTGCGCCGGGCGGTTTCGATCGAAGCGGCACGGCGCGGGTCATTCCCTGTCTCCTGTGGATGGTGGAGCGGCTCGTGAAATGGGGCGACGAGGTGCACGTGTTCGTGCTCAGGCAGGAGACGCGCCCGGGACAATGGCCGCTGCTCGGCGCAAGCGTACATAATGCCGGTGGAGCGAACCCGTTGGTGCGCGGGTCGCGAACGTTGCGTACACTGCGCCAGGAACACCGGCGCGCGCCGTTCGATGTAATCCATGCGTTCTGGGCGGTTCCACAGGGAATTCTCGCCGGCGTGGCTGCGCTGGGCCTCCGTATTCCCGTTCTGCTCCACCTTCCCGGCGGCGATCTCGCATGCCTGCCGGACATTGCTTATGGCGCCAGGACAACGATGAAGCGCCGGTTGGCGTTGCGCCTGGCGATCCTGGCCGCTGACCGCATCGCGGTTCCGAGCGGGTGGATGGTCGAAGAGGCGGGCAGACTTGGCATTCGCGCCGAGCGTCTGCCGTTCGGCGTCGCCCTCGATCGCTGGCCCGTTGCAGCGCCGCGCCGGCGATCAAGCAGCGCGCCCGCGAAATTGCTGCAGGTGGCAAACCTCAATCCGGTGAAGGACCAGGAGACGCTTTTGGCGGCCGCCGCCCATCTCAAGGATCGCGGCATTCCCTTCCTGCTCGACATTGTCGGCGAAGACACCATGCAGGGAAAGGCGCAGCGGCGGGCGCAGGAACTGGGGCTCGGGCATAACGTACACTTTCGCGGCTTTTTGCCGCAAAGCACGCTGCGCGATTATGTGTACGCTGCCGATCTTCTCGTCGTTCCGTCGCGGCATGAAGCCGGGCCGATCGTCGCGCTCGAGGCAGCTGCAGCGGGCGTGCCGGTTGTCGGAACACGGGTCGGGCTTCTCGCGGACTGGTCGCCCGAAGCAGCGCGCACCGTCGATATTGGCGACAGCGCCGCGTTGGCAAACCTCATCGCCGATCTCCTGTCGAACGAGGACCAACGTCTGCTGCTCGCTAGCGAAGCGCAAAAGCGCGCCATCGCAGAAAACGCCGATGTAACGACGAGAGCCATTCGTAACGCCTATCTCGCCATGCAGAAGCGGCGCAAATAACCGGGTCGCAAGCAAAAAATTATCACACAGAGCCGCAGAGCCACGGAAAAGCAATTGTGCATCAGGGATCCCATCTCGGTCTCCGTGCCTCTGCGTGAGTCGTTTTCTTGACGATCACGCTGACGGAAACGGGGTACCCCTGCGTCGGCGAAATTCCTGGTGGAAGCCGGCTGTATGGTGAAGCTGAGGTCCGGCGGAAACCGTACGTTCGGAAACGGTCTCGCACACGAAAAACGTATGGGACCCGATTTCCTCGCTGTGTAGAACCGCACATTCCCGAATCGACACGGCGGACGCGGCCGCAGGAATTCCGAAGGCGTCGCTCCGGATCACGGGGAAAGGCAGCGAATCCCAATCGGCGAATCCGCGCTTGTGATGTTCGCCAAGCCTATAGGCGGTGTCCTTCAGTTCAGAAGGAACACCCGAAAGAACGAGGCGCCGGGCCCGAACCATCGTCGGTACGGAAATGCTGGTATTGCGCAGCGCGAGCGTAAAGCAGCCGTTCGAGAGTGGGCCGATCAGATCCATGGGAAAAATGTTGCTGTGCGACTCGTCGCAAACCGAAACGAGAACAACCGGCCGCGGGCAGATATAGAAGACCATCAGCTGCCGGACGGCTGTCGCGGTCATCTGAAAATTGTGCGGGTTCGTGTTTCGGCGCATCGCCCTTGACTGCAGCCACGCGTTCCACGGTCTCTGCGGCCAGCGCAGACAGCGGTGATCAGCGCTTTCGACAGCAAAAATGCCGATCGCCCTCCCTGCCACGGTCATGACGGAGGATCGGCGAAGGGCGATCTGTCCCAACGCGCCGGAGATCATTGGATCGCGATACACGAGTCTCGCTCGCGTGGGGCCTGTCGCGTCGGATAGACCGATCGCCACCGCCAATGGTCTCAACGACGCTACGGTCTGGTTCTGGGCCACGTCCGCCGCATGGCCCACCCATTCGAGCGCGACCGAAACAGCCCGCTGCGGCGGTACAAGTCCGATCGCGGCCCATTGCGGGAGCGGCCGCAGCCAGGGCTTTACGGCAGCTTTCAACGACACGCTATTGCTTCTGGAACAGCATGAACACGTATTGCGACAGTGCAAGGCCCGCCCGGTCGGGAACGCACCGGACAAGCGCAAATCCGGGCCGGGCGGCCCGTCTGACAAACGAGGGGGCAAAACGGTGGATGCGATCGAATTCGCCGTCGATGGCATAGGCGCCGGTCGCGATCAATCGGCGCAGATTGCTGCGCCACCACGCGTAGCGCGCGTCACCGAGGAAAAAGGGATTGAGCAGGCTCACAAGCACGAATCCCCGCGGCGCAAGAAGGCCGGCGAACTTCGCGAACAGTGCCCCAGGATCGCCGATCAAATTCAACACCGCAAAATTCGCCGCAATCATTTCTACGCCTTCCACATCGGACATGTCGGTTATCGCCACCAGACCCTGCCGGATCTCGTTGCTGCAGTGTTCGGTGAGATACGCCAGATTTTCCTGCGACGGCTCATGGACCAGAACCCTGAATCCCTTTTCTGCATATTCCCGCGCATCAATGCCCGTACCTGCGCCGAAATCGAGAATGATCCCACGCGGCGGCATCGTCCGGAAAACAATTTCCCGAAAGCGCGCGCGTACCTTTTGGTCGCGCGGCGATGCCAGCATGAACTCGTGATAGGTCTTGCCGCAGTGTCTCATCTTTCTGCAGACGACCTCAGTGGCAGTGCCCGATTTTCGGCAAGCGTACCGCGCAGGCAGAAAGACTTTCGCCGACTCAGGCCTGGGAGCGTCGGGACAAAAGGAGACACGGAGACACGGAGTTCGACCGGCAAGACACCAGGACCGGTGAGGAAGAATCGCGCACGAGCGCGCGCAACGTAACATTGGAGCATTGCATCCTGGCGGCTCGCTTTTTCCTGGCTCCGCGCCCCCGCGTCTCCGCGCGCCCATTCCTGCGCGGGAGAGGCAGCGATGCTTGCCGTGACGTTTCGCGGGGCCTGACTCCCCAGACAGCTCTGCGCGAAAGCGGGAATGACAATTCCATTCTTGTAGAAATGCCTTTGACTGCGGCCTCTGCGCTGCGCACTCCGCGTTACGCCTCTTCTTGTCACGGCGAAAACCGCCCCCGGCCCAACGCCCACAATTTCGACCCGATCCTGTACATCGATTCACCTGGCGGCCGGCCCTGACCATCGACGAAAAGTTCGCTTGCAACCTGCCTCAGGCTCTCCGGTGTCGAGCTGGCCCACATGAATCGCTCGCTCAGCGAATGCCGCCTGAGCGGCTGAGCGGAGGCGACGGTCAGACGGCCGACCACGCGGCGGAGGTTTTTCGGAGCATCGGCGGCCGCTTCGGCAATGACCTCGCCGGGTATGGTTCCCGGCGCCAGCTGGTTGGTGAAGATGAGCGCGGGATAGACAAACCGTGCGCCGCCGATCGTCGCGGCTCCGCGGACAAACGCGTTCCAGTCGAGCGTTCCTTCCGCGGTGTCGCGACGAACGACCAGTGCAAGTTCGAGAATCCGCAATAACGTCGCGTTGAGCAACGTCTGCGAAACGTGCACGGCCAGATACAGCGCCAGCAGAGGCTGTTGCATGACGCGAGCTCCCGTATCAGGCAGCCAGTCGTCGTACTCTGCGCCGGGCAGCAGGTTGGCGAATTTCAGGAAATGTCCGGTCGCCAGCCGCTTGTCGAGGCTTCCCAGTACGTCGATGGACCAGGGGTCGTCCTCGTGAACGAATGTGAGTGTGCGTGGCCCCTGTGGTTGCGCTGGAGGAATCCAGTCGCAGGCATAGGGAGATCGCGTTCGCAGCATGCGCCGAAACCCGAGCCCCGAAAAAATGCGTTCCGCCTCGTGCATCGACGGCATCGGAATGAACAGGTCGATATCCGACATCGGCCGGGCAGCCGGTTCCGGGAAGTACCGGAGGGCGGTGTGCATGCCCTTCAGAACGAGCGGCGCGATGCCCGCCTCACGGAGTTTCGCGGTTACTTCGCGCGCGACGCGCGAAAGGCGCTCCATCCGCAGCCGGTTGTGCAGGAGATGGAGCGCGAAGCATTCCGCAATTGCCTTCTCTGCGCGCACAGCACCGTGTTCCATCCACAATCCGAGCAGCGGCCCCATGCCTGATGTATAGCCGGCGACGCTCATCGCATTCGGATGGCCGGAGGCAAGGACGGGATTCTTGTCGCCGGCGAATACGCGGCGAACAAGATCGGCGATTGCTTCGACCGCCGCGCGCCAGTCCTCGACGGGAAGGTCGGGCCAGAGCCACGCCGCATATCCGTGGCGACGCGCCCTTGCGAATCTCTTCAACACCGCATGTGGCAAAGCTGTGTTTTTCCAGGCCGCGCCGGTCACCTGCGCACCTGTGCAGGTGGTGCCGGGCCAGAGAAGGCGCCCATGAGTGCGGCGATTGCCTCGTCCGGCGTGGTCGACAGGCTCAGGCTCCAACAACCCTCCGCTGCGAGAGCGCAAATAGCCTCTTCCAATTGTGCGTCGTAAAATTCGTATCCCGGCTCGGGATTGCAGGAGAGCGCGCGAATTGCCTCTTCGGGATCGAGCTTGTGGAATATTACCCTGTCTCCATGCGTCAGCAGAAAGAGCATCGCCCGATCGGCTTTGCGACACCGGCGCATAATGGGGATAGCCTTCTTGAGACGACCTGATCGAACACGAATCCCGCCCGGCGCTGCAGGAGGCGCGTCTTTCTCGGAAAGATGCACAAATTCCGCCCGCCCCCACAGGCAAAACGACGGTCGCAATTGCACAAAGACGGTATCCTCCGACAGGACAGACAGCCCTGCGCGATCAGCCGCCATGGCCAGCGTGCTCTTCCCCATTCCACTTCTGCCCGCAAAAACCAGCGCACGGTCATCAACAATGACGGCCGAAGCATGAACGGGGATGCGGCCGGCTTGCGCAACGAGAAAAAGCACGACGGTGTTGATGGCGTTTGCGAACGCTTCGCTGCTCACGATCTGCGGCTGGAAAATGCAGCTGCCGCGTCCACGCCCTCCGTCGGCCGTGACCATGATGCCCCGCTCGCGCACTTCGAGACATCGACCCGTGACCCGCGAGGACTCGGCGACCGGGACGACCCCCTCGTCCGCAACAAGAACAATATGAACCGGCCGACCGCTCGCAGAACCGGCATGGTCCTCTCGCGGAAAAGCGGCAAGCGCGCGGCGCAGAGCCTCGGGATGATTAGATCGGAAGTGTATCCCGATCCCGAACAGGGTTGTTTCTGCGGAAAATGTGCTTGGCATCCAACACCCGGTTGCTATCTTATCGCGGGCAGCAGCGCTGTCCAAGGCTGGGCACTTTCGTGATCCTGACAACCCATTCCTATTTTTTGCACCACGACGCCAAACAGCTGGCGCGAATGACGCCCTATTCGCCGCTGTCGACCCTGATTGCAACGGCCCTGTTGGAGGAAGCAGGGCATTCCGTAACGCATTTTGACGCGACCTTTGCCGGCGGCGTCGAAGCGTTTGCAGCTGTACTTGATCGAGAACAGCCCTCGGTGGTTGCCATCCTGGAGGACAATTTCAATTTTCTCACAAAAATGTGCACCGTCCGCCGACGGGCGGACGCACTCGAAATGGTGTCGGCTGCTGCGGCGCGCGGATGCCGCGTTTTCGTGAACGGACCCGATTCGAGCGACAGGCCGGAACTCTATCTGAATGCGGGGGCGCAGGCGGTCCTCATGGGCGAAGGCGAAACCACGCTGCTGCAGATCGCAGAGGTTTGCCGCGACACACCGGATGCTCGACTCGACGGCATACCGGGATTGGCGCTGCCCGGATCGGGAATAAGTGTACGTCGCACGCCGGCACGTTTGCATTTGCGCGCACTGGACGCCCTTCCCTTTCCCGCTTGGCGGCACATCGATGCCGAAACCTATCGGCGCGCGTGGCGGGCGAAACATGGTCACTTTTCGTGGAACATCGCGACGTCGCGCGGCTGTCCCTACGCCTGTAACTGGTGCGCGAAGCCGACCTTCGGGCGGGGATACGAACAGCGCTCCCCAACCTCGGTTGTCTCGGAAATGCGCGCCTTGAAGGATTGGATCGCACCCGATCACATCTGGTTCGCCGACGATATTTTCGGTTTGACGGCGGAATGGCTCCGCGGCTTCGCTTCCGAAGCGGCCCGGGAGCGCCTTCGAATGCCCTTCACCATGCAATCGCGAGTCAACCTGATGAAATCCGATCCGGTCGATGCGCTTGCGAAAGCGGGAGCTTTTGAAGTGTGGCTGGGCGTCGAGTCCGGGTCACAAAAAATACTCGATGCGATGGACAAGGGTTCGAACATCGAGGAAATTCGTGCGGCGACACGCACGCTGAAACACTATGGAATCCGGGCCTGCTGGTTTATTCAACTCGGCTATCCCGGCGAAACATGGGACGACCTGCGTTCGACTCGCGATCTCATTCGAAGCGAACGGCCCGACGACATCGGCGTATCGGTCGCCTACCCACTGCCTGGAACGCGTTTCTACGATCTGGTCAGGGCGGAGATGGGCGAGCGGAAGAATTGGGATGATTCCGACGATCTTCGCATGCTGTTTCAAGGCACGTACGACACCGAATTCTATCGCATGGTCCGGGATGTGCTGCACGACGAAGTCCGAACCGGCCAGTTTGACGATGGCCCGTGGCAGGGGTTGCAGCGGGAAGAGCCGGATCATCGCTGCTCCAATCCGGTGAGGCTGGCGAGTTAGGGATATTGCGATGCGCCCCGCCGCGCTTGCGTTCGACGCCGCCGCATCGACATTCGATGCCCGCTTTGGCCAATGGCAGAGCGTCCTCGCGCAGCGGACAGCGGTTCGGGAATCGCTGATCAAGATATTTCCGCCAGGAGGTACAATCCTGGAAATCGGCGGCGGCACGGGCGAAGATGCAGTCTGGCTGGCGCAACGCGGCTTCAAGGTGCTTTCCACCGACGCTGCGCCGGCGATGGTGGAAACCGCGCGCCGGAAGCTGGCGCCGTTGGGTTCCTACGCCGAGGTGATTGCGGCGGAAGATCTGGAACGCTTTTCCTCCCGGTTTATCGACGCGACCAGACACCGTTTTGACGGGGCGTTCTCCAATTTTGCCGGCCTGAATTGTGTCGACGATCTTCGCCCTGTCGCCCGCGGCCTGGCGCGGTTGCTGCGTCCGGGCGCAGCCGCCGTGCTTGTACTTTTCGGAAAATTCTCGCCGGGCGAAATCGTGGTCGAATGCCTGCGCAGGCGTCCGCGACAGGCGCTCCGCCGCTTCCGCCGGGGGGCCGTACCCGCAAGCATCGGCGGCCATGACTTCACCGTGCGCTATCACGAACCAGGTACGGTCACCCTCGCCATGCATCCCTGGTTCACGCTGACCGTACGTGCCGGCATCGGCATTTTCGTGCCGCCGAGTGCGGCGGAACCATGGATTTCCCAACACCCCGAATTTCTCGAACTCCTGTGCCGGCTTGACCGTATCGCGACGCAGCCACTCGCACCTCTGGGCGATCACGTGCTGTACCAGTTCGTGCGCACGGAGATCGCTGCACCATGAGCGTTCCGTCCGCCGACTTCTGCCAGGAATATACGCGCCATCGCGCCAACGAGGGTCGTGCCCTTAGCGGCAAGCAATTGCGATCGCTGCCGTACCTGCGCGAAGGTGCTCTTGCACGACAATGGGCCGTCCGGGCACGGACTTTCGAGACATTCATGAATCGCATCCTGGAACCGCTCGCAGCCCATGGACCCATCCATCTTCTCGACCTTGGCGCCGGAAACGGCTGGCTCTCCCATCGCGTCGCGGGGTACGGAAACGATGTCGTTGCCGTGGACATTCGTGACGATGACGTCGACGGACTGGGCGCAGCGGCGGATCTCGCGAGCGACGCCTCCGCGCCATTCCAGCGCGTTAAAGCCTCCTTCGACAATCTGCCGTTCGACGACAACCGATTTAACCTCGTGGTCTTTAACGCGTCGCTGCACTATGCAACGGATCTCGCCCGCGCGCTCACGGAAGCCTCGCGCGTGACGCGATCCGGTGGCTGTGTCGCAGTGCTGGATTCGCCGTTCTATCGCAGCGATCAGGACGGACGCGACATGGTCGCGGAGAAGTGGGCGGAAGGGCACGCCCGTTTCGGATCGTCTGCGGAGGTGTTGTTGACGCAGAATTTCGTTGAGTACCTGACGCCGGAGCGTCTCGCCGAGGCGCAACCCGGGATATCCTGGATGCGACATCGCGTAGGATATCCGCTCTGGTACGAGATGCGCCCGCTGCTCGCGCGCCTCAAAGGACGGCGCAAACCTTCCCGATTCGATCTCTGGACAGCGCGTGTCCCATGATCATCCTCGTCAATCCGCGCGCCACACGCCCCGCCAATCGGCGCTTTCCCCTCTCGGTAATGGCAATCGGCGCCAGTATTCCCGAGAACGAAAATTGGACCATTGTTGACGGCAATCGACCGGACATCGATGTCCTGTCCTGTATCTCGGACCATATTTCCGCGTTGGGCGGCACCGCCGATGCGGTCCGGGCCATCGCCTTCACCGTTATGCCGGGTCCTCAACTCGCCAACGCGGTTCCACTCACCAAAGAAGTCAAGAGGCGCCATCCCGGGATTCCCATCGTCTGGGGCGGAAATTTCGGCAGTCTCTATCCCGAACCGGTGCTCAACGCTCCCTATGTCGATTGGCTTGTACGTGGCCAGGGCGAATACACGTTTCGCGAGCTGCTCGAAGTGCTTCGGGGCGACCGCGACCCTGAAACGGTGGCGGGGCTATCCTATCGCAAGCCGGACGGGACCCACCACACAGGTACTGAACGGCTGTGGGTCGGTCCGGACGAATTGCCTCCGCCCGCCTATGATCGCATTCCTGTGCAGGATTATTTGCGGCCGACATTTCTCGGCCGCCGTTCCGGCGTCTACCAGGCTTCGATCGGATGTCCCCATGCGTGCAATTTCTGCGGCGTGATCTCGGTTTTCGGGCGACGGCAGAAAGTACAGTCGCCGGTCAGGACTGCCGGGCATCTGGGCTTTCTTGCGCGCGAACACGGCATGGATTCTGTGCATTTCTACGACAACAATTTCTTCCTCAATGACGTCCATGCGCGGGAAGTTGCAGACTGCTTCTCGCCTCTCGACCTCAGATGGTGGTGTGAGGCGCGCGTGGACGCCGTGTTGCGGTTTTCCGAGGAAACCTGGCGACGCCTCAAGCGTGCCGGCCTGACAATGATTTTCTTTGGCGCGGAATCGGGCAGCGATGACGTGCTGCGCAAGATGAAAAAGGGAATCAGCACGGAACAGATCCTGGAGGCCGCCGCCCGTACGCGCGAGCACGGCATCGTCCCGGAATTTTCGTTTGTGTTCGGTGACCCCGACGAGCCGGAACGGGAAATCGACAACACACTGGCCTTCGTGCGCAGGCTGAAGACCGTCAATCCGGCGATGGAGTTGATCGCCTATTTCTACACCCCGACGCCGCAACGGCGGGATACGTACGGAAACGTCGATCCGTTGGCCGGGACGCCCGCAACCCTCGAAGAGTGGACGACGCCGAAATGGCTGAACTGGATGACGCATGAAGATCCCGAGCTCCCCTGGCTCGATCGACGACTGAAAAGCCGCGTGGAAGATTTCGAACTCGTACTGAAGGCGCGGTTTCCGTCCATCCACGATCGGCATACGCGCGGCTGGGGCAAGGCCGCGGGGTGGTGGCTGGCCCGATCGCGCTGGCGGGCCGGCCGATACGACCATCCCAGGCTCTTGCGCAGCGTGCGCCGCTGGGCGCGGAAAGAACCGGATGACCGGCAAGCGTACGGTCACCTTCGGCCGGAGGGTGTCGGCGCGTGATTGCGCTCGAGCCGGATCGCGCGTATCGCCTCTGGGCGCCTACCTACGACAATGAAACGGCAATCAGCCTGATCGAGAACGATCTGGCCGAGGAACTGTCGCCGCCGGTTGCCGGCGAACGGCTACTGGATGCGGGATGTGGAACGGGTCGACGGCTTGAGCGAGTGCAGGCTGCGCTTGCCGTCGGTATTGACCGCTGTCGCGAAATGCTCATGGCCCGCGGTGAGCCGCGCGTTGCCGTCGCCGATGTGCGTGCGCTTCCCGTTCCGTCGGATTTTTTCGACGTGATCTGGTGTCGGCTCGTGCTGGGGCACATCGACGACCCCCTGCCCGCCTATCGCGAACTCGCGCGCGTCTGTCGCCCGGGCGGGAGACTGTTCGTGTCCGACTTTCATGCCGATGCCGTGGCCGCGGGCCATTCGCGCAGCTTTCGCGACGAGTCGGGGCAACTGCATGCCGTGGAACACCATGTGCACGATACGGATTCTCACCTGCAAGCCGCGCGGGAGGCCGGATTCGCCGCAACGGAGCGTCGCGACGGAACAATAGGTGACCGGGTTCGACATCTGTACGTTAGAGCCGGCCGTGATGCACAGTACAAAACAGATTTCGGATTGCCTGTCGTCGCCTCGTTTCTTTTCGTACGGGCGGTCGATGCGCCTGCTGATTGAGGCCTCCAACAAAACCGTCGCTATCGAGAACGGGATTATCGTCGAGCCAAGCGGCAAATTCGATTGCACAGTGCGTGCCGCGGGGGAGGTGCGGCCCGGGCTCATCAACGCCCACGACCACCTTCACAGAAACCATTATGGCCGGCTCGGCGCACCGCCATACAGAAATGCGCGTGACTGGGCTGCGGATATTCAGGTCCGTTATGCCGCGGAAATCGCGCGGGGCCGGAAGGCGGACAGACGCGCCGCGCTGCTGACCGGTGCGTGGAAGAACCTCCTCGCAGGCGTGACGCATGTGGTTCATCACGATCCCTGGGAACGTGACTTCGATGCCGGCTTCCCGATCAAGGTAGTGCGAATGGCCAACGCGGATTCGGTTGTACGGTTGCCAGATCATTTGCCGGCCGGCGCGCCGTTTGCGCTGCATGTTGCCGAGGGCATTGACGAACCGGCAGCCGAAGAAGTGCGAACGCTGGACGCGCAAGGCTTGTTGAGCCGTCTTCTGATCGCTGTGCACGCGGTGGGCGTCGATAATGACGGCATGGCGAAGCTCCGCAGCGCGGGTTGCGCGCTCGTGTGGTGTCCCACCTCGAACTGTTTCCTTTTCGGCCGCACCGTGCGTTCGGCACTGCTCGAGAGCGTCGAGGTATTGCTTGGCAGCGACTCGCTTCTTACCGGAGCGGGCACATTGCTCGATGAGATTCGGGCGGCCCGGGGCACCATTTCCGACGCCAGATTGCTGGATGCGGTAGGCCCGCGCGCCGCCCGCCGGCTTGGTATCGAAGCGCCTTCCCTCGTTCCCGGTTCGCCAGCCGACCTCGTTCTCTTCGGTCGTGCGCCGCTCGAAGCATCCACGAACGATGTGCTGCTCGTGCTCGTTGCCGGCGAACCGCGTGTGCTCTCACCGGAACTGGTTTCGCGACTCGGCGTCTGTGGCGGCCAGGTCATTACCTGGCGCGGCGTCACACGCTGGATCAGCGAAGAAGCGACGATCATGCTTTAGAAGGCATATTGCACCAGCACGCCGACCACCTGCACCGTAAAATTCTCTGGCACGACGCCAAGATACACGTTGTTGTTGATGGCCCCGGCATAGAGTCCGTCGTAGTGGAAATCGTTCAGATGCTCGAACTGGACGCGATACAGCAGGCGGTAGGTGAACGAGTCGTCCGGTTTCCAGCGCAGATCGGATTCGAAGGAGTGAGAATTGTACACAATATCCGGGAACGACGAGCCTGCCTGGGCGGGAGTAACCGAATAGAAGAAGGCAAGCGGGCTCGCATAGGAGTAGCCGACGGCGCCGTCTCCCCGCGTGAAGACGTAATTGAAATCGAGCGAAACCGTGTCCCATGCCTTGTGCGCGGTGAAGCCGGCTGCGTAATCGTTGTCAGCCAGCGTTTCTGCCCAGGCGGCGCTGAACGGGTAATCGGGCCCGCCCGCCGCTCCGCTGCCCGGAATGCCCTGCGGGTTGATGCTCGAAATGCTCTGGTGCCGAACCTGCCAGGTCAGGAAGCCCGTGAGCGTAGCTCTCGTGGAAAGCTGATAGTTCACGTCGCCGTTGATGTCGAACGACGTGGCATCGTGAAGCCCGTAGTCCGCGCTGTACGAATCGATCTTCCAGTCGCCGGTGAGCTGAAGGTCCGTCCGTGGAGAGACGATATAGTTAGATTGCGCGTGCAGCTTCTGCTCGACGCGGTTTGCGACATCGAACTTGCGAAAATCGTCCATCGTGAAAGGAACGTCTCCCTGGGGAGTCAACGGAACGTATCCCGGGAGTGATGTGGAGTAATAGGCGGTGTACGGGTCCGCCGTGTAATCGCTTCCGAGCAGATGGCCGTATTCATAGGAAACGCGGATCGAACCCCACTCGAAACCGCTGGCCGCAACCTGAAGTCGCACGCGGTTTTCATCGGCATTCGGTACCTCGCGCACGCTGTGTTCGATCGAATTGTGGATGTAGGAGAGATCGAGTTTGATGTGATTGTCCAGGCGGTAGCTTCCGCGCGCCGTCAATTCAAGGTTGTCGTTGGCAAACGGCATGTTCCGGATTTGCACGATATTGCCGGGAGTGCCGGGCTGGTAGACTCCACTCAGGATGGGCTCGAAGGGTGCGAGACCGCCGTCGATGGCGATATAGCCGTACTGTCCGGTGATCGGATTGTAGGCGAGATAATTGGTGAGATTGCTCTCGTTGTGGTCGCGGAGTTCGAAATCGAACGACCAATCCGGAGAAGCAAAGTATTGCAACTGCGCGAACGCATTGAAGAGATTGATCGCGGCGGCCGCGCTGGGACGGCTGAGGGCGCCCGTCGTGTTCCAGTCGGCGAGGTTGATCGGTCCGCCCGCACCGGGAATTGTTCCCGAATCGATTGTCGGCGGCAGGAGAGCCTCGTTCTGCCGCATCAGACTGTAGGACAGGCTGCCAGCGAATCGCAGATCCGGCGACAGCAGCGCCGCCACGTCGCCTTTCAGCGAGTTGAAATCGTTGCTGGGCGGCAGGCTGAGGAGACCTTCGGTGGGGATGAACGAACCGGCGGGCACCTGTGCGAGTCCCGGATTCTGCCATGTCAGCGACTCGTCGGAATTGCGGAAAAACGAACCCGTATATGTGAGGTTGGCCTGAAAGTCATCGTCCTTGTAGCGAAGCGCCGTCGTCACATCCAATGTACGATAATGGATGGGCTCGATAATCTGGGTCGCACCATTCTCGAAAGGATAGCCGAAGGTGGCGCTGATCGGTTGCGTACCGTCGCGCCACTCGTTCGAAAGCTGAAAATACCCTTCGAAGAGCTCGCCAAATGGCGTGTAACTGGCGGAGAAACCCGCCTTCTGGCGCGTGACCTCCAATTCCGTGTTGGGGGCGGCAGCCAAAGCGGCGTCCACCTGCGCCGGGGTCGAAGCGCCCGGTACAAGGCCGTCGCGCAATGTCAGGTTGTCTGTGCCGGCGCCGTTCCACAGGCTCTTCGCCTGCGTCGAATACACATGCGGAATGGAATCGAAGAACAGGGTGAAGTTGTATTCGCCGTAGCGGCCGGTCTTCAATTGGTAGTACTGATCGTCGCGGCCGACATTCTCGGCGAGACCGGACATGAACCATGCGGTCTTGCGGTTCTCCCTGAGGAACCCCAGGCTGGTCGCGATCGGAAGACTGCTCCAGTCGCCATATTCCTGGAAGCTCGCGGCTTTTGTGTTCGTCCCGTTCAATCCAAACGAACCGAGCAACCCGCCCTCGATCCAACCCGTGCTCCAGATATCGGGGTCACTCTTGCTCTGCGTCATTGCCGGGTAGGCATAGGGCAAGGGATAGAGCAACCCCGTCGGTGTACGTGTGACGTCGTCGAGTAGTGACAGTCCATTGGGATCGCGGAACAGATCCATCGGCTGTCCGGCCGGATTGAGTTCGTTGCCCGGTCCGCCGTAACCGAGCACGGCGGTGTCGGCGAAAACACGGACGCCAGTCAGCGCGACGAACGCTGTTCCCAGGATGAAGGAGCGGGCGGTGATACTCATCGCTCGAACCGCGAACCCGACGGATCGTTCGAGCCGTGGATGTTGACATGGCAGGTCTGGCAGCTTGTCGAAATCAGCATGGGATTGGGTGCCGGACCGAGCACCATATTCCCCCTGGTCTGAAGAATCGCAGGATGGCCGTCTTGCGCATGGCACTGCTGACACAGCATCGGTCGCGGCACATTGAGCAGCGCTTCGAAGTCCGACCCGTGGGGACTGTGGCAGTTCAGGCAGCTCTCGCGTACAGGCGCGTGCTCGAACAGAAACGGGCCGCGTTTCTCGGCATGGCAGCTGTAACAAACCTCGTTGACGCTGTCGGCTTTGAGAAGCGGCGCGGTCGTGGAGCCGTGCGGATTGTGGCAATCAACGCAGGTGAGTTTTCCCTCCAGCAGAGGCATGTGGGAGCGCTTGTTGAATTCGGTACGCTGTATCTTGTGACACGAAAAGCAGGTCTCGTTGACGGACTCGCGCGCCGTAAGACCGTGCGCGCCGAAATTGGACATTGGATTGTGGCAATCGCTGCAGGCGAGATTGTTGTTCTCGTGAACCGAGCCAGGCCAGAAGATTCGCTGACCTCCTTTGTGGCACGTCAGGCACTGGGCGTTCTGGCGCGCGACCGGCGTCAGGCTCTTGTGCGAGAAGCTGATGATCGTCGACAGGTCGCTCGGATTCTTCACGTGCGCCGAGCCGGGGCCGTGGCAAGCCTCGCAACCCTGTGCTTCGACCGAACCCCGCGGATTGAGCGTAAACACCGCCGCGTGAATCGTGTGCGCCCAATTCGCCGCCTCCTGCGCATGGCAGCCCTCGCAGGTTTTCTGCCCGACATAGGTGCGATCGCTCTCATCTTCGGGCGGCCTGGGTTGTGAAGCCGCGATGGACGCGGGGGCGGCCCCCAAGCTGGCTGCATCAGCAGCCGCAGAATCTGTAACAAAGCTGGCGAAAGTGACGAGCGGCCTCTCGGTGCCGCGCTGGCCCGCGAGGTACCCCGCAAGGGCCTGCTCCAACGCCGGCACATCGGGCGAGCCGTTACCGGCATCCTGGTTCCCGGATTGCGTGTGCATCGCCAGAATGCGTTGCAGCGTTCGACTATCCACCTTACCCGCATGAATGCGTGCCAACTCGGCGCGCATCCGGGCAACGTGCTCAGCCAATATGCGGGAATCCGGTCTGCCCGGGCTCCAGGCGTGCAGCGAGCCATGAAAAACCACGGCTGCCGACAACAGGGATATCAGGCCGATGACGACGAACGCGATCGCCAACGAGAACCGCAGCGCGGATCGCCGAACCTCTTTCATCCCTCCCCCGCTCTCCTGCACACAGTGAAGCGCAGGTACGACGATTCGCCTTCGCCGGCAGATCGTCGTGCGAAGTGCCATGATAGCGCAACCTCGACTCCCGACAACCCCCGACGCAGAACGTACGACGCGGCCAGGCTGAGAGTTATTCCATCCTCCGCAAAAGAATCCGCAGGTGTTGTCAGAAGTTCACAGGCAGCGGCGCTGCTCCGCGGAGATGCATCGCTGCCCGTTGCAGGGGACCAACCTCGGACACCACGGTCCTTCCTGCGGGCGCCTCCAATCGAATTACCCTGTCGCAGGCGCTCAGATTTTCAGTTCTCTGAGCGATCAATACAATCGTCGTCGGTGGCTCAAGTCGGGACAACTGGTCCACGATTGCCGCTTCGCTTTCGCCGTCCAATGCGCTTGTCGCCTCATCCAGAATTATCAGACGGGGCACCCGCAGCAATGCTCGAGCCAGGGCGATTCGCTGCCGCTCCCCGCCCGAAACCAGCGCGCCGCGTTCACCGACGATGCTGTCGAGTCCGCGCTCCATTTGCCGGACCAATCCGTCAGCACCGACAATGGCAAGCACCCGCCACATATCGATCTCGTCGGCACGGGGATTTGCCCAGGAGAGGTTCAGTCGAATGGATTCGTGAAAGAGAAACGGATCCTGGGGCACGTAGGCGAGTCCTCGACGCCACTGTGCAGTGGTTGCGATTCCGAGAACCTGTGTTCCGACCAGAATTCTACCGGATTGCGGTGCATGAAGAGCGGCCAATAGATCGGCAAACGTGGTCTTTCCGACACCCGACGCGCCGGTAACGGCAAGGAATTCTCCCTCCCTGATCGTAAGCTCCAGGTTTTGAATTCCACCTCGTACCGGATCGCTTTTTGACTCTTCGCCAGCCAATGGATGCCGGTAAGTGACGTTCTCGAAAACAATGTCTCCCTCGGGCGTACGATCGTCCGTTACAGTACCGGCCTCGTGGGCAACTCGCGCCAATTCGCGGTGGAATGATCGCGTCTTTCCATAGACTGCACGAAGATGCGTGAACTGCTGCGCTGCCTGATGAATTTGCTCCATCGGCGCCGTCATTCGCGTGATGATCAGCAGGAACGCAACCAGCAGAGACGGTGCGATGCGCAGCCAAAACAGTCCGCCATACACAACGGCAACACCCGTGATACCGAACAGCGCGATAAGGCCCGATTGTCCCAGCGCCTGTTGCCGTGCAAAGCGCAATTGCCGGTCAGCCAGATTCTGCAGCAGCTGGCGCATCTGGTGAACGAAAGCCGGCTGCAAATCCTGGCTGATGGCGAGCTTGAGACCGCCCATGAACTGGCTCGTCACATCCAGGAGAGAGAGATTGGCGTCCGCGACGAAGTCGCCGATGGATCGCGAGCGGGCGATCAAAGGACGGGCACCAATCGCTCCCAGGAGAAGGAGCGCTGCAACAATCGCGGCCAGTGCGGGCACCAGGAGAAACGCCAGGATGCATTGAACCGCCAGAATGAGCAGCGCAACGCCGCCGCGGAGGGCGAAATGAATTCCCACGGCAAGATTCTGCACATCGGCGCTGATAAGCTGGCTGACCCGCGCATGACGAAGTGCGGACAGATACTCCCAGGGCGCGGCAGCCAGCACTCGCGCGGTTCGCAGCTGTTGCGCCTGTACGAAATCGAGTTGAAGCCGAAACATGGCGAAGTCGCGGGCTGAAATGACAATTGCCCGAAGCATCATCAGAACGGCAAAAATTGCGAGCAGGACGAGGAGGCGCGAAGCGCGCGTGTTCGCGCCGAACAAGGCGAATGCCGCCGATGCCGCCTCCCGCAGCCAAAGGGGAATGCCGGCGGCGCCGCCGAACAGGATCCCGAGAAGCGGTACAAGAAGGGAAATTCCAATGCCTTCGAGCAGGGCGCCCGCGAGGACGTAACCGGCAGCAAGAATGCCCTGCTTTCCGGCCGTGTGCGCAAAGTCGCGAAGAAAGGCCGTAACAGTCCGGTCTCTGACCAAAATAGAGCTCACAGCCGCATGGCCCGAATCCGGCGGATTTGCGGTACGACCTTATTGAACGTTGCCGCCCGCGAACAGTATTCGCGGGATCGTCAGGAGCACAATCGTGACGTCGCGCGCCGGAGACCACTTCTGCGCGTATTGGACATCAAAACCGACGCGCTGGATGTAAGTTGTATCGCTGTGCCGGTTGATCTGCCACAATCCGCTGATGCCCGGACGGCAACCAAGATAGGACGATTGAAAGACTCCGTATTTTTCCATCTCGGCGGGAACGACTGGCCTCGGCCCAACCCAGCTCATGTCACCGCGCAGCACATTCCATATCTGGGGAATCTCATCGAGATATGTCTTTCGCAGCCACCGGCCAAGCGGCGTGACGCGCGGGTCATTTTCGAGCTTGAATCGGTCCAACCATTGTTGGCGCGCTATTTCATCCTGCTCCAGGAGTCGGTCGAGTTCGTGTTCCGCTTCCACATTCATCGTTCGGAACTTGTAACAGCGGAACAGCCGCCCATTCCACCCGACCCGCGTATGACCGTAGATCGGGTTGCCGCCATCCAACGCAATGACGCAGGCAATCGGCACGCCGACAAAAACCGCCAGAGGAAGCAGCAAAAACGAAATCAAGAGATCCAGGCTGCGTTTTGCCATTCCCCCGAACGGGGAGCGACCGCAAATATCCGGTTCCCGCATCTCGGTGGCACTGGGCGGAACATTGCCGGCGCGAAATTCTCTCGCCGCCCAAGACCATTCTTCACGGCTTAGCCCGTCATTCTCGCAGCTGCGCAACTCCTGTAGCACGATCGCTTGTCTCCCCTCCGCACCGGCAACATGCTCTTTTCGAGCTCAAGAACGGGACGTATCGCCATGCTGCATTATTCCGCCGTGGCGAGCCCCGGTCGCGTTGCACCGGACCATCGCCGGTCATTTCAGGTTGCTCGAAATCACCGCGAGCGACGCTCCGGCAACGGCCATCTGGCTGAATATCTGGGTGGCATTGCTGATGACGTCGCTCCACTGCAAAGGCGCGATATCGCGGGGAACCACGATTGTACTGCCCACGGGCACACGTTGGCTGTCGAACGGCAACCAGGGCCGATCCAGCTTGATCGCCGAGCCATCGGGCAGAACGATGAAAGTAAGCGAATCGTCGGCATAGGCGGTGGTACCGCCGGCCTTGGCGAGATAGTCCTCCGCCGAAAAGTGCTCCCGATAGACGAAGCTTCCGGGCTGCAGGACCTCCCCCAAAACCGAGACCGTGCTCGGACGCTGCGGGACGTAGATGACATCACCGCCCTCCAACAGCGTGTTCTGCTCCGGTTGATCGGCAAGGATTGCGGGATCGGCGACGATTGAGATTCGCCCCAATCCCTTTTGCGTACGAAGCTTCTCGACAAAGGTCTGCGTCGCAGTAAAGGCGGCCGGGTCGAGTTTCGGAGCACTGGAGTTTCGGCTCATGGCCAGCAGGAGCTGGCTTTCGATCTGGTCCGCTGTGCGCCGGAAAGATTCTTCTTCCAGAGCGGCCGCCGAACGGCGCAGGTAAACGGTGCCAAACGGGTAAGCCACCTCGGTCAAGCCACCGGCGCGCTTCAGCAGGTCCGCAAGCCGCTCTCCTCGTACGATTTTGTATTCGCCGGGAAACCGCACTTCGCCTTCAAGGATGACGGAACCCAGCCCGACGTCGTTGAATACCTCGCGAAAGCGCAGTTCGTCGTGGGGCCTGATCTGATAGGTCGACAGATCGGCGTCATTGAGCGCCAACGTCTTGCGCAGCGTCGTTGCCCGCCCGGAAGCCTTGTCGACATCGGTGGTGATCAGCTCGACTCCGCTCTCGTCGGCCCACCTGGCCGTTCCGCCCGCAACGATGACGAGGTCGTGCAGGTTGACACCCGGGCCGACCACGTACACACCCGGAGCCCGCACGGCACCGTCAAGCGTGACTTCGTGGTCCTCCAGGAAGCTGATCAGAATTGGGGTATCGATCCGGATCTGACTCGCGATTTCCTCGATGCTCGTGGCGGCAACGTTCTGTGGCATTGCACCAGCCGCTGCGATTTCCTGCTCGAAATTGGGAGCCGGTTGACGCTCGGGATTCAGCGCCGATTGGTTGGCATTCGGATAAATCTGCGCTTCGCCCGACGGCACGCCCGTCAACGCACCTGGCGGAGGCATTCTCTGCCCTTCGTAGGTATTGAGTTCCTGCGTTCTCTGCCCCCCATAGCCATCAGGTTCGGGCGTCGACTGATCGCCGTACCCGACGAAGCCTTGCGTCGTTTCGACCTCGCCTTGAGCGGCCGCGGCCGCCTGCGCAGCTGTGGCACCTGATGGCGTTGCATACCGCTGATACGGGTTGGGTTGTTGCGACTGCCCAGTGCCAGGCGCGCTCGCGCCAAACTGCTGGTCTTCTGATGACGAAACCGTCTGCGTCGCGTCCGGGCTTACAACCTGCGAGGACAATTGATTTGCTGTCTGACCTGTCCTGGCCACGGCCTCGGCCATCCGTTCCTGTTCGGTTGATGCCAGGTACGGATTCCTGACCGCCTCTTCGCTGTGCTGCTTTTTCTTCTCGTACTGGCTGACCGCGCGCGACAGCAACTTGCCTTCGTTCATGGAAAACACGCGCACGATGTCATCGTCCAGGAGCGAAATGTCTCCTTCGCCGGTTGTGACTGCGGCAGGAGAGAACGCGATCAGGAATCGCAGCCTCGTCCGGGGGTCCTGCCTGGAGATCACGCCAAAAATCGCATAGGGCGTCGCTCCGAGCGCGCCCGGCGCCTGGAGCAGCTCCGACAGACGCATTCCTTTGGTAATGGAGTAAGCGCCCGCGAGCCCCGTCCCGCCCGCAAGCATGGCCTGGCCGACAGACTGGTCTGCTGCTGGAAGAGCAAGCAGAACTTCCCCGTCGCGAACAAGATTGGTGGGCGCCGTCACCGTGACCAGTCTCGTTCGGCCTGAACTCTCGATTTGTGAGACGGAAAGGCGATAGCGACCGCGCACTTCGAGCCCCCCGGCAAGTGCCTCCAGGCTGCGCGCGCTTATTGCCGATGTCCCCGGCGGAAGTTCGTAGATGGCCGGCCGCCGAAACCAGCCCGCCGCCGCGACCACCCGGGTCAGCGGTGGCACGAGGATGCGGTCGCCGTCAGCGAGCGCCGATGCGCCCGCCAGCGTACCACTCGTCAGTATCGAATAAAGATCGATGACCGTGGTGCGGCCCTGACGAATGAGCCGTACATTACGCAGGCTTCCGGTTTTTCGAATCCCGCCCGATACCAGAATTGCATCGAGCGGTGTCGACAGGCCGGTCAGGGTGCGGACGCCGGGACTTCCCACTTCGCCCGTCACGACGACACTGATTTGACGCAACCGTCCCACCGTTACATACGCTTCCGTGGAAGGGTACGCACGGTGGACCGCGTCAATGATTGTCTGGCGGAATTGGCCCAGGCTCACCCCCGCGGCGGAGATCGGGATGAGGCGCGGGAGGGCTACCCGGCCATCGCGATCGACGACGATGCGGTATTCGGCGTTTTGCTGTCCACGCAAGGTGACGAGAATTTCGTCGCCGGGACCAAGAACGTAGTTGTCCTGGAGACCGCCGACTTGCGGAAGCGAAACCGCGCGGCCCGAACCGAGTTCGTCATAGCCAAACAGAGACAGCTTCACGCCCGCCCGGGCGGAGAGAATTTGTTCCAATCGGGATGGTGGGGACGGGAGTGTCGCCGGCGCCAGCGGCTCGAGGATCGTGGTTTCCGGAATGGAGGATGGACCCTGATTGGTCTGACCGTCCCTGGCGCCAAGAATTTGTTGGGCCTGCTCCGGAGTGATGTCGGGCAAAGAGCCGGATGCGCCGATTTGGGCATCGCCCCTAAGGGGCGGTGCCGCCAAAAGCCCCGCAACGAGCAATACGCCGCAAATTGCGCGTGCGCGATTGTACATTCGCCCGGGCCCCCCAGAGCCTTTGCAGCCCCGCACCGCACCTACCCCTTCACCAGCACAACTGCACATTAGACCATCTTCCGCCAAAGCGCATCCTGTTGGCCGCGCGATCCGATCCGGACGGTGTGACCTCGCCGGTCCTATGCTAGCCGGGCCCTCTACTTCGCCACGCCATGCAATCCTGATACGCTTCCTGGGACACGCTCCCCGCAACTCGAAATCCGTATCCGTTCATCAAGGCATCGTCCGCGCGTTCGCGGGCAATGGCGCTGCAATGGGCGCTATCGGGGGTCGCCCCTTGCTGGGTCGCGATATCTGGATTCGCTGTCGGTTGTTCGGCCTCGGTCCCGCAACCGGCAAGCAATGCTGCGCCCGCAGCCAAGACGAAGAACCGGATCATGTTTCGTGTTGAGACCGACACACTCGCACACCCCAGACGTGAAATGGGCCTTGTGTATTCCGGCGTTGTCAATGTCGGCGCAAAAGAACATTGATGGCCCTTTCGGGTTGAAATGACCGCGTGCCGCCTTCAAATTCGGCCGTGCCGATACGGCTGTCGGCGAGGGGAAGGCCAAATGGGGTGTTGGACGCCACGATTCCTGGCGTTGTCTGGTGCATTCTGTCTCACGTCGTTCGGCAATTCGGCAGCATCCCCATGGGCCGAGGTCGGAGACGCGCAACTGCGTTCCGATATCGAGGTGCTTGCGGCCTCGGGAATCATCGACAACGTGACCACGCAGTGGCCGCTGCCTTGGGGCGGAATACTCTACGGCCTCGGCCAATCCGACGTACTCGACGGTCAGCCGGATTACGTACGCGCCGCCGCCGAGCGCGTTGCACGGGAAGCGCAGGACGCGATCGCGACGGACCGTATGAATTACGCGGTCTCGGTCGACGCCACAAATCTGCCGAATGTCGTTCGCGGCTTTGATGCACTGGGCCGCGAAGATGTGCAGGGGCAGGCATCGGCGGAATGGATGGGCGAAGATACCGCGGTCCGCCTGCAAATCGGCGGTCAATCGTTGAACCGGTTCGATCACCAGACGCTGGTCCTCGACGGCAGTTACCTGATCCAACGCGCGGGCAACGCGCTCATCTACGCCGGCTATATTACCCATTGGTGGGGACCGGGATGGGATAGCGCTCTATCGCTGTCCAACAACGCCCGGCCCTTTCCGCAAATCGGCATCACGCGCATGGACACGACGCCGTTTTCCAGTCCCTGGCTTTCGTGGATGGGTCCCTGGCAGGCGGAGTTTCTCGTTGGTGTCCTGGATGGGCCGCGGCTGGCGACAAACACTGTTTTCGACGGGACCCGATTCGCCATGAATCCCCTGCCGGGATTGGAGTTTGCCCTAGCGCGAAGCCAGGAACTGTGCGGCTCAAATCAACCACCGACCGACTATTTCAATGGAATCCATCCCTGCAAACCCTTCGCCGAATATTTCAATGTCACGAACGACCTCGCTCATCCGAGCGCATCGAAAGACGAGACCAATATTGATTTAAGATACACGAACCGCTTTCGCGATATTTCGTACGCTCTTTACACCCAGGAGATGAACAGGGACACCGGGCCCTTCGTACACTCCGATACAAGCCATTTGTTCGGTGCGACAGTCTGGACCCCGATCAGCGGTGTGCCCGTGCGACTTACCGCGGAATTTGCGGACACCATTTCGACCAGGAATTTCTTCAGCTTCGCCGATGACTTCTACGGTCAAACGTATTGGGACTACAAATATCAGGATGGCTGGCAATATCGAAATCGGACGCTTGGTTCCAGCCTCGACACCGATTCGCGGCTCGCTTCATTTCATGCAAGCTGGCCCGCCCCAAATGACTGGACCTACACACTGACATATTATCGCGCTTCCATCAGCTCGCCGAACACACCGACATCGGACTCGCCGGTGACTCCCGCTGGCGCCAATCGCGTATCGGCGATACCCGTCACGATCGATATTGGAGAAGCGCGCGCACGGGTGCCTTTGGGGAATTTCTCTATCGACTTTGCGGCGCGGCTTCAGGACGATCAGCCCTGGCCGGATCACGGCTTTGCCGCGGCTGGCGAGGTGGCGGTCACCTGTCGGTTGTGAAGGGCTCGGTGCCCCAGGTGGTGTCGCGGTCCCGTTCCATGGGAATAATCCGGCGTCCCGCAACGTCGCAATAACGGGTGCGGGGCTCCGGGAGCGCCCGGCACAATGTGGTCGGGAATTCATGGGGTGTACCGGTGCGAATTCTCTTCACGGGCGGGTCGTCCTTTACCGGCATGTGGCTCGCCAGAACGCTTGCCGGACGCGGCCACACCGTCATTGCCGCAATGCGTCAGGACAAGGACCGCTACTCGGGATTGCGATTGGAACGGTTGGCGCTGGTTACGGAACGTTGCCGTCCGATCTGGACAGCGCCCTTTGGGTCGCTGCGATTTATTGATGCCATCGCCCGCGAGGCTCCGTTCGATCTGCTTTGTCATCACGGTGCAGAGACGAATGGCTACAAAAGCGCCGATTTTGACGCACTCGCTGCCGTCGCCGCGAACACAAAAGGACTGACAGATGTCCTGCAGGCACTGCGCGACGCGGGCTGCCGCCGGATCGTTCTGACCGGTAGTGTTTTCGAGGCCGGCGAAGGAGCGGGAACGACCCCGCTTCACGCGTTCAGCGCTTACGGCATCTCCAAATCGCTCACATCGCAACTGTTTGCTTTTCACGCGGCGCAAAGTGGGATGGCACTTGGCAAAATGGTCGTACCCAATCCGTTCGGCCCTTACGAAGAGCCGCGCTTCACCGACTATTTGATGCGATGCTGGCGCGAAGGGAAGCCAGCGCTCGTCAAGACGCCCCGTTATGTCCGGGATAACATCCATGTCTCACTGCTGGCGGAGATCTATTGCACGTTCGCTTCGACGCTTCCGCAGGAGGGATTCTACAAGATGGGCCCTTCGGGCTACGCAGAACGGCAGGGAGCCTTTGCTGCTCGTTTTGCGCGGGAAATCGGATCGAGACTGAAGCTTGAAACGCCGCTGCAGGAAATCAGGCAGGCGGATTTCGCCGAGCCCCCTATCCGCATCAACACCGATGTGGTTCATCATGTCGAGCGCGACTGGGACGAGCGAGCGGCGTGGGATGAACTCGCGGATTACTATGCCGCGCGATTCGATGTCGAGCGGCGATGAGATGCGGATGACGGGCGATTCGCGCGTTCCGGACGTCGGTATCGCCGTGATTACCTATCGCGCGGCGTCGCTGCTCAAAAAGTGCCTGCCGCCGCTTCTTGCCTCCCCGCTTCGTCCGAAGCTTCTCGTCGTCAACTCCTCATCAAACGACGGAACGGTCGAACTGGCCACGCAGATGGGCGCCGGCGTGCTTGTCGTCCCGCGCCACCAATTCAATCACGGCACCACACGCGAAATCGCGCGGCGTACGCTTGGCACTGCAATCGTCGTGATGATGACGCCCGATGCGACGCCGATCGGCACCGATCTTATCCCCAATCTTGTGCGCCCCATTGTGAATGGAGAGGCAAGCGTCGCTTACGCGCGTCAGCTTCCCCGTGGAGACGCGGACTTTTTTGAAGCTTTTCCGCGGCGCTTCAACTACCCCGACAGAAGCGAGTTGCGCTCGATCGACGATCTGCCGGCGCTCGGGCCGCAGACCTTCTTTTGCTCCAATGTTTGTGCGGCCTGGTCGAACGCAGCATTGGACTCGATTGGCGGCTTCGCTCCCGCGCTGTCGCTCGAAGATACGATTGCGGCCGCGAAGTTGTTGAGGGCCGGCCACAGAATTGCTTACTGCGCCGACGCGTTGGTCGAGCATTCGCACGACCATGACTTGAGACAGGAGTTCAAGCGCCAGTTCGACACAGGTTACGTACGTGCCGAATACCGGCACATGTTGTTCTCCCACGGCGGTGACGAGAGACGCGGCGCCGGTTACGCCTCGACCATGCTCCGCCACCTGATGCGCAAACGCCCGTACGCCGTTCCCTATGCGCTCGCAAATCTCGCCTGCAAATATTCGGGCTATCGGCTTGGCTTTCACGGCCATCGCCTGCCGCTGTGGCTGAAACGGCGGGTCAGCGCCCAGGATTTCTACTGGCAGGATGGAGCGACGGCGGGAGGCATGTGCGCGGTTACACCCGAACCGCGGACGACGCTATGAAGGCGGTCATCCTCGCAGGCGGCCTCGGCACCCGCCTGTCGGAAGAGACGAGCGTTCGGCCCAAGCCGATGGTGGAAATCGGGGGACGTCCGATCCTCTGGCACATCATGAAGATATACAGCAGCCACGGCATACACGATTTCGTCCTCTGCCTCGGCTACAAGGGCTATATGATCAAGGAGTACTTCGCGAATTATTTCCTGCATATGTCGGATGTCACCTTCGACATGCGCAACGGCTCGCGCGAGATTCACCACGCAGCCGCCGAGCCATGGCGCGTCACGCTTGTCGACACCGGTGAAGACACGGAGGTCGGCGGACGTATCAAGAGAATACTGCCTTACGTCGAACAGGACGAGGCTTTCTGTCTGACCTACGGCGATGGGCTCGGCAATGTCGACGTCGGCGCGTCGATCGCATTGCACAGGAGCGAAGGCACGCTTGCAACCGTCACGGCCGTGCAACCTCCGGCAAGGTTTGGCGCCCTCGACACCGACGGGCGGCGCGTCCTCAGCTTTCAGGAAAAGCCGGCCGGCGAAGGGGGCTGGATAAACGCGGGATTTTTCGTGCTCTCGCCAAAAATAGGCATGTACATTGCGGGCGATGCGACGGTCTGGGAACAGGAGCCGCTTCCTCGCCTCGCCACGGAAGGCGAACTGAGCGTCCATTTCCACCACGGCTTTTGGCAGGCCATGGACACCATGCGCGACAAGCGGCATCTCGAAGACCTCTGGGCACAGGGCAACGCGCCCTGGAAGGCATGGTAGCGGCGTCCATGCGGGTCCTGATAACAGGAAACATGGGCTATGTAGGCTCGGTGCTCGTCGGCCATCTGCGCGCGAAATATCCCGACCTTTCGCTCATCGGATACGATGCCGGCTTCTTTGCCCGATGCCTGACCGGGACGCGTACACCGCCCGAGATCGACCTGGTTGAACAGCATTTTGGCGACGTACGCGAGATTCCGCCCGGATTGCTGGACGGCATCGACGCGGTCGTTCACCTCGCCGCCATCTCCAATGATCCCATGGGGCGGCGTTTCGAGGCGGTTACGGAAGAGGTCAACTTCCGCGCGAGCATTGCGATCGCACAGGCGGCACTGGATGCGGGCATTCGCAGCTACGTATTTGCTTCCACCTGCAGTGTTTACGGCAACGCCAACGGAGCGGCGCGTTCCGAGACCGACGAGTTGGCGCCGCTTACCGCCTATGCGCACTCCAAGATCAATACGGAGCGCCTTCTGCAGCACCTGGCGCGCGGAGATATGACTGTGACGTGTCTGCGCTTTGCAACCGCATGCGGCATGTCGCCGAGATTGCGCCTCGACCTGGTGCTGAACGATTTCGTTGCCTCCGCACTGGCGTGCGGGCGCATCGAGGTCTTGAGCGACGGAACCCCCTGGCGTCCGCTGATCGACGTGAGGGACATGGCGCGCGCGATCGAATGGGCGATTTTCCGGGGAGCGAAAAACGGCGGACCGTTCCTTGCCGTCAACGCCGGCTCCGATGCCTGCAACTATCAGGTGCGGGAGTTGGCCGAGGCAGTCGCGGACGCGATTCCCGGGAGCGAAGTCAGCATCAACAAGAATGCCGCACCGGACCGGCGCTCCTACAGGGTTGCATTTTCCCTGTTCGAGACGCTCGCGCCGGAATTCCTGCCGCAGATCCCGCTCAGGGAATCCATCGCAAGCGTTCGGGAGGGGCTTGTTGCAATGGGCTTCCGCGATCGTGCATTTCGTACTTCGCAGCATATGCGCTTGAATGTGCTGGAGGAATGTATCGCCGCCGGCCGCCTGAACCATGACCTGCACTGGACGACGCCACTTTATTGAAGCCCTTCCATGGAATTTCACGCAACGCCTCTTGCGCCTGCCCGGCTGATAGACATCGAAAAACGCGGCGATGCGCGCGGTTTTTTTGCGCGCGCGTTTTGTACGCAGGAATTCGCAAATGTCGGCCTGGAGGACAGGTTCGTGCAGGCGAACAATTCCTTCTCCGCTCGCCGCGGCACGCTCCGCGGCCTGCATTATCAGCTTCCGCCGGCGGCGGAAGTGAAGCTCGTGCGCTGCATCCGGGGATCCTTTTATGACGTCATTCTCGACCTCAGGCCGGATTCGCCGACATTCGGACAATCCTTCGGCACAGATCTGACCGCGGAGAATCGCCGCATGATGTATGTGCCGCGGGGGTTTGCCCATGCGATTCTGACGCTCGAGGACAACAGCGAAGCGCTTTATTTCTCGAGCGCCTTTTACGCGTCGGAGCGCGAACGCGGCGTGCGATGGAACGATCCCAGGTTCGCTATTCGATGGCCGATCGAGCCGGTCGAGATTTCTGCCAAGGATGCGACATGGCCCGATTTCGATCCTGTGTTTCACGGCCTCGAGCACCTGGCCGGATTGCTGTGACCGCATCTATGCGCTCTGCATCGGCGGCGACGGGATCATGAGGGGAGCGACGATCGATATCCTGCTCGCCGTCTACAATGGCGAGCGATTCCTGCGCCCGTTTCTGGATTCCCTTGTACGGCAGTCATTTCGCGATTTTCGTCTGGTCGTCAGCGACAACAGATCCTCTGACCACACGAATTCCATCCTTGAGGAATATCGGTCAGAATTGACGCATCCTCTCCTCATTCTTCCTCTGCCCGATGCCGTCGCCTCGGCGCACACCAACTTTGCCCGCGTCACGGAAGCGGCGGAAGGCCAATACGTCATGTATGCCGACGCCGACGACATCTGGCATGCCGACAAAATCGGCAAGACCTTTGCGGCCATGAAGGCGGCCGAACGGAAATTCGGCGCTACGACGCCGATCCTCGTACACAGCGATCTTGCGGTCGTGAACGAACAGCTGCACTGTCTGGATACGTCCTTTTGGCGCTATCAGTTCATTGATCCGCGCCGCACCGGGCTCAATCAACTCCTGCTGCAGAACTGCGTCACCGGGTGCACCGTCATGCTCAACCGCCCGCTCCTCGAGCTCGGCAAGCCGGTCCCTCCGGATGCCTGCGCGCATGACCACTGGTTCGCGCTGGTCGCCTCGGCGTTTGGCCATATCGCGGTCGTTCCGGAATCCCTGATCGACTATCGTCAACACGGCCGAAACGTAACCGGCGCAAAGCAATGGGGCCCGCGCTACGTCGCGGAGCGGGCGCGGCGGCTCTACGCCGCCGATGGCGCCCGCCAGACCATTGCCCTGAACATCCAGCAGGCCCAGGCGTTCCTGTCGCGTTTCCGTTGCCAGCTCAGCAGCGAACAGGTGCTGATGGTACAGAGCTTTGCCGGGATACGCGATCGCGGCATTCTTTCGCGCCGACTGACCCTGGTGCGGAATGCGTTATGGAAACGGGGCGTTGTACGAAATCTGGGGCTTCTGCTGGCGATTTGATGAAGCCATGATGTGTTCGGATCAGTCCAAAGGTCTTGAGGGAAACAGGTTTACCCGGGCTTCGCTGACAGGAATCGGTATCCGCGCGCTCGGCGCCGCGTGCGGCTTTCTGTTCAACGTCGTGCTTGCGCGTACGCTCGGAAGGGCGGGCACGGGCAGCGTGATGTTCTATCTGAATTTCGCCGCCATGATCGGTCTTATCGCCACGGGCGGAATGGATGTCGTGGGTCTGCGGGAACTGTCGCGTGCCGGCGGCAATCGATCGCGGATCGCTGCGGTGCTCGCCGATCTTGCTTCGAGCGCCTTGCCCTCGCTGGCGCTGTTTTTGACTGTAGGCTTCGTCTTCCTTGTCCTGTGGGGTCCTTCCCTGGCCGGAGCAGGCAACGCGTGGACGTGTTTCGCCTGTACGCTCATGCTGGGCCTCACGGCGTTGCAGAAGATGCTTTCGGACTGGCTGATCGCGCTTGGTGATTTCCTTGCATCGCAGCTGGTGTTTTATTTTCTCAACCGTGTCGCATCGCTGATCCTCATAGCGCCGGTCGTGAGTTTGGCGATCGGGGCGAGCGCATCTGCGCAGTCATTCATCTGGGTCTATGGCGCCGGCCTGGCCACTACGGTGCTCTATGCGATTGCGCGCATCTCCACGCACGTCTCCGGCCGCCCGTCATTACGGCGGCGGCCGTCAATGCCGCTGCTTCGCGACGGAGTCTCCTGCGCAATGCAGAATGCCGCGTTCATTCTGCTGAATCTCTCGCCATTCCTGCTGTTGGGCGCGTTCTCCACTGCGTCTGAGCTGGGCCTGTTTGGCGTGTCGCAACGGCTGGTGGCAATCGTCATTCTGGCCCTGACCACGATATCCCAGCTGGCAATGCGGGATTTTTCCCGCGCGTTCGGCGATCGGGATTTTGCGGCGCTTGCGCGAGCCCTGACCACGAGCATGCGGCTGACCTTCGTAGCGGCAACGGGTCTGACCATTCCTCTCGTTGTGTTTGCCCCGGTTTGGGTCTTGGTATTCGGAAAGTCTTTCGCGGCAGCCGCACCGACTCTGGCCTTGCTGTCGACCGCGGTCTGCGCGCAGTGTTTTGGCATGCCCTTTCAGGCCGCCCTCCTGACAACGAACAACGAACGGGTGGCGCGCAACGTCACTTTTGTCTGCGCCGCGATCGGGATCGCGTTGAACGTAGCGTTTATTCCCCGCCTCGGAGCGCCGGGTGCAGTGCTTGGAACGGGTACCGGTCTCGCCCTGCAATCGCTCGGACACGCCATCTGCGCGTTCCGTGTTCTTTCGCTGCGGGTTCATTTGCCGGTGTTCGAGATTGTTCCGCGCCTTGCGTCGAAAGGTATCCGCTGATGTGGAATGCGAGCCGCCGTGCAATGTTGTCCGGCGGTTCGTTGGCCATGATTGCCGTTGCCGGAACGGCTGGTACACCGGAAGGCATATTGGACCTCACCCGATTTGGTGTGAAATCCTCGAACCGTGATAACTGGGCCGCGCTGCAGGCCGCATTCGACTCCGCCGGCGCGAAGAACTGTCCTGTCTTCATGCTTCCCGCCGGCAACTACCATGTCTCGCGTCCTCTTCGCATTCAACATTCGCTGACGTTGCTGGGAGCGGGCGCTTTCGACATGAATTCCGCGCGTTCCGGCTCGGTCATTGAGGGCGACGGGTTCCCCGCGCCGATACTCGCGATTGAACCAGCCGATGGCGAAAGGCTTCGGGGATTCTGCGTCTCCGGCCTTCTGTTTCATTGTCACGACCGGGCCAATGGACTCTCGTTCCGGCGCTGCGCTGATTTTTCGATTGCAGGGGTGGGTGTGCGTAATTCTTCAGGCTTTGGAATCGAGCTGCGCAATTGCTGGGACGCAATGGTCCTCGATGCATTTCTTTCGGCTTGCGGCACACCTGACGCGGGAACCGGCGCCATCAACATCATCGGCGAGGGATTCGCCGACAATTCCAATTCGCTGCATTTCATTGGCGCGCGCACGGAAAGCTCCCGTGGGCCTGGTTTGGTCATCCATGGCGCGCCGGTTCACACCGGCCCGAACAACAACATCCAGTTCGTGGCCTCGAAATTTCACCATCCCGCGGGCGACGGAAGCGTCGCGCCGACGCCGAACCTCGTGCTGGGAGCCGCCGAGGCGATCAGTTTTCACGGCACCCAGGTTTTCGACGCCGGGAAGGGTTTTCCCGTCATTCAATTCGCAGCCGATCCGTCGCCCGATCACGGCTGTGCGTTTTTCGGTTGCGATATCGATGTCCGCGCCGGTGCGGCCCTGTTCGGCGGCGATCTTTCGGCGCAGCATTTTTTCGGCTGTACGCTGCGCACCGACCCGGGCGCGTCGGCCGCCAGACCGCTTCACCAAGACAGAAACGACCAATTGCACCGCTTCAGGGACTCGAACAACGTGTACCGGATTCTCCGATGAGCCCGTCGGAACGCAGCTGGAGACTGCTTGGCTGGCTCTTGTTGGTGCTGCTCGTGTTCTCCTATCCGCTGCGGTATGTGCAGCAGGTCGCGCTGGGCCAGGTCGTTGTGTATACCGGATTGCTCCGGCTCGGGCTGTTTGCGGTGATATTCGCCTACGCGATCGTGATCGCGGCCAGAGGCGCTGCCAGGGATCAGTTCCCCATCCTCGTCGTCGGCTACGTGCTGATCTCGCTCCTGATCTACAATCTGCTGGTGGCGAATTTCGGCGTGTTCTATGCCGCCTTTGGTATCAACCTGTTCGTTGTACCGCCGGCCATTGCCGTGATTTTCTTTCTCAATGCGGGGTATTTTCCCGTACATGATGATGCGAGTGAGCGCCGTCTCGTCCGCCGTCTGCTGGTCGTGGCGATCCCGGTCACCCTGTTCGGCATCCTTCAATACTGGGCCAACGATACGTTCCTGCAGAGCGGCTACTCCACGCTTCCGAGGAGCGAATTTGGAACGGCCGGACAGGCGGTTGTCCGGCTGACGGAGCTCGCCTCAACGCGTGCCATCCGCGCGAATTCGATCTTCGACAGCGCACTCGATTTCGGACATTTTGCAGCGCTGTTCGCGCTGCTGTGCTTCGGCATGGCAATAAAATACCGCCAACAACCCTCCCGCGCACTGACTTACGGGCTCCTCGCAGGTCTCTTTGTCGTGGGCGTCGTGAGCACGAACACGCGCAACATGCTCCTCTACCTCGCCTGCTGCTTCGGTGGTTGCCTGTTGATTTTCGCCGGACTCGGCATCCGGGCACTCGTTGCGGCGTCGCTCGCCTTCGTGGCATTGTTTTACGCGACGATTTACGGCGTCATTGCGACAGCGCCGCAATTCTTTGCAGGTTTTTTCGATCCCGTCTCTTTGTTTCAACGCTCGCGCGGCGTGTACGTGACGGTGCAGCAGTTCGTTGTCAATGCCGATTCACTTCTGCATGCACTCTTCGGCTTCGGTTACATGCAATCTACCGATTTCACTTTTCTGCCGACCACGATCTTCGACAACACCGAACTCGATATTTACCTCTATGCCGGAATTTGCGGGCTCGCTCTCTTTGTCGCAATGGCCCTGGTGCTGTTTGGCTTTGCCGTTCGGCAATGGCGCGAAACCGGCAGGGTTGCCTGGCTGACCCTCGCGAGCCTGCTTATGGGCCTGCCGCTGTTTTCGACGATCAACATCGACCTCGATCAGCCATGGTTTCAGTTCGTTTTTTCATTGTTGGTCGGCGGAGCGGCAATGACGCAGACGCGATCCACATCGCCGGCGCAACGAACGCTTCCCGCCATCGGGGAGCCGATCGGCGCGGGAGCGCCGTGATATTTCCACAACGTGCGGAGCGGGATTAACATGACGATGATGGATTTGGACACCGACACTCGATCCCGCGGCTTGTTCTCGCCGGTTCTGGCCTGCTGGCGCGATGTCCTGTCCAGTTTTGTCATCATCGTCGCGCTTAGCATTGCCTATCTGCACGCAGCCCAAAAGCAATATACGGTGAGCGCCACGCTTGCGCCGTCGGATGCCGAATTGAACATCCTTACCGGCATCAGCGGTGCGGGCGATTTCGGCTCGTTGTCTCTGGGGCGCATCGGTTTGGGCCTTGGTGGCGGTGACTCGAAATTTTCCGCCCTGCTTCAGCAGCTGACGTCCGGCGCGACCGCGGAGGTGCTGCTGGCCGATGATCGTGTGAAGGCGGCAATCTACGACACGATATGGGATCCGCGCTCCCGCACGTTTCATCCGCCTTCGGGCGTCCTTGGCGAACTCCGGGCAACGGCGAAAGCCGCTCTCGGCATGAATCCCTGGCAGCCTCCCACGGCCGCTGACATGCAGCGCTATCTGAGCCACAACGTGGTCGCGCGGGAAATCGGCATTTCCGACCTTTATACCGTCACGTACAGCAACAAGGACCCAGAATTTGCCCGCTACTTTCTTTCTCGTGTGATCACGATTTCCGACAGGTACTTGAGAGAACGGAAGCTCGCGCGGGCGAAGGCCTATGTGGATTACCTCGATCAGAGGCTGAAGGTCGTCACCGGACTGGACCAGCGACAGGCACTTCTCAAACTCAGATCCCAGCAGGAAAACTTCCTGATGGCCGCCTCGGTGAACCTGCCCTTTTCCGCCGACATAAACGACCCGCCAATCGCGCCGTCCCGGCCGACGTGGCCCAATCTTCTGATCATCGCGGTGCTTGACCTTTTTTTTGGCGGTGCGCTCGCCGCCGGCATCGGGGTATATTTCCGCCCCTACCAGTCCCTGCGCCGCCGCTTTGCCGGCGCCGCGCAGAGCCGGCAAAGCATGTCGCGCGATCGGGCAATTGCGCCCAACCGCGTCCCATGATCAACCGCGAACCCCGTCAGGAGTTCTTCGCCCGGTACAATTTGCACCAGCCGTTGGGCACGATCGATCCCTGTACAAGCTCGCACGACGCGGGTGCCTGGAAATGGACACACAGGGCGCAGCGCTGATCGTTGTTAGGCTGCGTCTGATATCCCGCGGCTTCCTGGGTCACCTGGGGCGCGGCTGCAGCACCACTTTGCGCACCGACCAAAGCCAAAGCGGCGGAACCGATTGCCGCTCCGGCGCCGAGTCCGATGGCACGACGACGGCTGACAAGCATTTGAAATCTCCATCGCCCGTCGGTGGAGTTGGCGCAAGGGAAGGAAACGGGCGCCCTCCCCTTCCACCTCGACGCCGCTGGACGCGGCGGGCACTTCTCGTTTGACGTGCCACGGACGAATTTATTCCCCGGCGCCAGTCTGCTCGGTGTGATAACGGCACGCAGGGATTGTGGCAAAATAGGATGGGGAATACGGGAATAACCCGTCCATTCTCTGCGTCTCCTACCAAGACGCGCGAGTGGGCGCGGGCCTCGTCCTGTATCCGCATCATGGAGGATTAAGTGAAAAGACAGCATGTTCTCGCCTTTGGACTGGCCCTCGCGGCTTCTGCGGCACTTGCGCAAAGCCCGGCGGCAACGACATTCAAGATCGTCAATCTGGACTCCGACCAGTCCGGCAAAGCGAAGAACTTCGACCCGAATCTCGTCAATGCCTGGGGGCTGGCGCAGGGGCCCGGCAAGAGCCCCATCTGGTCTGCCGACAACGGAACCGGTCTGTCGACCGTCTATGCACAGGGATCGGGAAAAGTGAACAGCCTCGTCGTCACGATTCCCGACGGAGCGCCGACCGGCATCGTCTATTCGCCGTCGGTGGGATTCCCGATTTCCGAGAATGGACAATCCGGCAACAGCACTTTCATCTTCGATTCCCAGACCGGCGTGATCTCGGGGTGGAACAACACCGTCGATGCGAAGAATGCCGTGATCGCAGTCGACAATTCCGCAAAGGGGGCCAGCTATGACGGCCTGGCGCTCGACCCGAAAAGCAAGCTTCTTTTCGCGGCCAACTTCTCGCAGAACCAGGTGGAAGTCTATACCAACAAGTGGAAACTCAAGACCACCTTTACCGACACCACCCTCCCGGGATACGGCCCGTACAACGTCGCCGTCATCAACGGGAATCTGTACGTAACCTACGTCGACTTCGCCAAGGGCGGGGGCTTCGTGGACGTGTTCAGCGAAACTGGCGACCTGCAAGAGCAACTGATCGCCAACGGCAAACTGAATTTTCCCTGGGGTCTGACGATCGCACCGTCAACATTCGGCACCTTTGCCGGCTCTCTGTTGGTAGGCAACCTGGGCGACGGACGAATCAATGCGTACGATCCCGGCACGGGCAAATTCCTCGGCACCCTGAGCGACAGCAAAGGCAAGCCGCTGGCGATCGATGGCCTGTGGGCCCTCGATCCGGTTCCAGAGGGCAAGGTGACGTTTTCCGCGGGCCCGGGCGGATACTCGTTCGGCCTGATTGGATTGATCGAACCGAACTGAACCTGCAGGGCCCTGGAGTTTCTTGATTTGCCATGCGCTCGCGAAGGCGAACCCCCTCCGCCAAATCGACTTAGTACCGAGCGTCATGGCTCCGCCGCTCCCGGCCACGGTTGGCCGGGAGCGGTAACTGTCTCCGGTCACGCCAGCGCTGTCCGGATCGCCGTCGCGACAAAGCCGCGTCGAGCATCTGGCGCGACGCTGAACGTGCATCGCGGTCGCATCCCTGCACGACTTGTCACAGCAGAACCTTGTCTGGTGGACCCGCTCGCCGAATGCTCAACCGCCGGGGCACCGGAGCATCGCGAACCAGCTTGAAAATCTGGATCCTTTGATGGGCCCGGCAGGACTCGAACCTGCGACCCGCTGATCAAGAGTCAGCCTGTACCACGATGAAACAAGGACTTGGGCCGCAAAAGCGGCAATTCGCGGAAAGGTGCGGCAAGAGTCGGACGGTTCAGCGCCGCGAGAGTCGGACGCAGGCCACGCACCCACCTGCCTGCCCGTCGCGAACCGGAAATGCTCCAGCGCTCGACCGTCCAGGTGAGCGCTTGCGCGATCGCGAAGGCGAGCGCGACACGGGCCCAAAGCGGACCGCCGAGATAGTGCAGCACCATCCAATGCGTGAGGTAGAGCGGGTAGCTGATGCGGCCCAGCCATTGCAGCGGCGCCGTCTCGAACAGCCGCGCGCGGATCTCGAAGCGCGCGAGCCATGCGCCGAGGACGAAGAACACCCCGAAGCCGAAATTCGAATCCCACCGCGCCAGGAGAAAGCAGGCGCCGACGCCGGCGATCGTCGACACGAGCGAGCGGCCGGCCAGCACGAAGAGCGGCATCGCCGGCATCGCCCAGGCTTCGATGCAGAGCGACCAGGCCGGATGATCGACCAGCGTATTGTCGCGGGAATTCATGAGCGGGTACCAGAGGAACTGCGACCACTCAGGCCACCGGTGCGCGGCGAGGAAGCCGGCCGCAAGCGAGAGCGCGTACAGCGGCCAGAGTCGCACGAAGCGGCGGAGCAGGAAGGCCGGTACATCGCCGTCCCACGCCCGCGTCAACACGAGCCCCGACAGGATGAAGAATCCCAGCACGGCATATTGCGAAATCGCCATGAAGACGGCGTTGTCGAGGGTAAGGCTGCCGCTAGAGGCGTGCCACAGAAGCACGAGCAGCGCGAGACTCCCGCGGACGCCGTCAAGTGTACGATTCCGGTCCATTGCGCCAAGGCATATAGGTGCGCGGTAAACAATCCGGAAAGGAATTGCCCGAATGGCTTAACGCTTCAGAGCGCGTTCAGGACCTTCAGGACCGCGTCGGGCACGCCCGAGAGCTTCGCCGTGACGAGGCCGGAGCCCGGGAGCTGCAGCACCATCACGCCGTTGATGCGCCGGTCGGCCGCCGTGTGCCTACCGGCGCGCGGGCTGTGGGCGCGCCTCTCCTCCTGGTCGCGCAGCGACAAGGCGGCCCGACATGCTCGCGCAAACCGACAAGGCGGCGCGACACGAGAAGCCGCGCCATGTGGCGGCCGCAGCCGACGATCTGCCAGGCGGGCGACAAGATCATCGTGCACCCGAACTTCAAGTCGCATATCGAGCAATATCTCGGCAGCCGCACATGACGCTTGCCACGAACGTACAGAAACAGCTCCCGTTGCTCGGCGACGCCTGCACGGATTCCCCTGCGAGCGTGGCAGCGGCATAATCGAACTTGCGGGTGCGGGGTTTGCTTCAACCTCGGTGTGCATCCGTAGACGGGCCAGGTGGCATCCGACGCCCGGCCCTCGCGCAGCATGCCCTTCCTAGGGGGTCATCCCTTGCTGCGCTGGTGCGGTGGGGAGCGGTCTGGAGGTACGGCCGCTCCCCATTTCCTCTAGTTCAGTTTAAGCAGGGCTTTCACGTCACCGGCGAGGCCCTTTAGCAAGAGCTTCTTTGCTTCGAAATTGAAATTGTCCCACTGTGATGGCTCGACCGTACATAGGAACAGCCGGTACACGATATCCTCGGCGTCCACAAAGTTTGTGACGGCTAGGCTCTGGGTTTTTGCCACGTGCTTTATCTGTTTCACAGATGCATGGTCAACCCAAGCACCCGGTACTTGGCCGTGAATGATGCCTGATATTGCGCTGTACCAAGTTTGCAGTCGCGATATTAGGCCGAGCTTGTCTTGGTAAGACAAAAAATTCGGAGTGTGTCTCTTGTGATATTCGATTACGTCTTGCTTGGTCAGAAAGTACGCAGTATCGCGAGTCAGCGTGCATAGCTCGACGCTATGTGATCGGAAAAAGGTATAGAACAACGCGGCTTCAACCATGTTCCGCATTGCGGTGGCAGCCGGCTTATACATAGCGAGGGCAGTTAGCACGGCGACATGATGCCCGGCCGTCTGCATTTCTCGTACAAAGCTGAGAGCAGGGTTGCCGTGATCTACGGTCTCAAACTGCTTCGACCACAGTGCGATCCGCATGTTCGCCGAAGCTACGGCGCTGGTGACCCCACTATCTTTCGTAAACTGAGCGACGTTACCGTTCCAGTCGACTCCAGCGAGCGCGGTTGCCAGCTTTTCTCCGCTCACACACGCCTGCCTCTCGGTGACGCTATAGGGGTGATTTTCCCGCGCAAGAGGGGTTGCTTTTCCCCCTTCCGATTATCCACACCCTTCAACGCGCGAGTACCGTTGCTGGCTTGTGTTCGCCGCTTGAGCCATTGCCGCATAGGCAATTCTGGCGACGCCTCTCCTGAGCCCTCCTAGCAGGTTGAGAGAGCCGGTAAGGAATGCCGATAAAACGGCGATATATTTCTGGGCCGGATTGCCTCCAAGAATGCAGAACTGAGTTAAGCTGGTGAAAAATAAGGGGGAAGATGGTGGGCCCAGCAGGACTCGAACCTGCGACCCGCTGATTAAGAGTCAGCTGCTCTACCACCTGAGCTATGGGCCCGTCGCGGGGCGCGTTCCCCGGAAGGAGCGCGCCTATAGCAGAGGCCCCTTGCCCTGTCCACGCGGTTCCGCAGAGCTGCGCCAGCGGGGCCACGCACCGCTGCATGTCTGCTCGCAAGTCCGGCATGTATTGAAAACATTGAATTCGCACTCTCCCGAATATCTCGAGTCAAGCGTATATGCTTGCCGGCAGCGCGCGGCGCGCTGCCTTCACAGCCTGGCGCCGACGAGGCGCCGAAGGGGACCTGCCGATGAACCGCTTTACATTTGTTTTCGCATTTTCGCTGCTCGCGCTTCCGGCGCTGGCGCAGGCACCCGCACCGTCCACCGGCGTGCCGCCCGCCGAACTCGCCAGACCGCCGGCGAATGCCAAGGTGTGGAGCATCACCGATCTCGCCGGAACACGCCACGGTCAGGTGTCGCTGTGGACAGCCGCGGACGGCACGCACTGGTCGCGCTTCACCATCAACCTGCGCGGCTTCATGAGTGACGTCGACGAGCAGAACCGCTTTGCCCCCGATGGCACGCTGCAATCGCTGATCGTGCGCGGCTCCACGCCGGGCGGCGATGCCGCCGAGAGCTACGGCGTCAAGGACGGGATGTACACCTACACCAGCCCCGTCGATCACGGCACGGGCCAGGTTTCGCCGAACCTCTATTACGTCGCCTTCGGCGGCACGTTCGATTCCTTCCTGTTCATCATGAACGCGATGCGGAAGTCGCCGACGCATAGCGTCGATCTCCTGCCATCCGGCCACGCCACACTCGAGCCCTTGACCACGCTCGGCGTGGCGAACGGCGACCAGAAGAAGACGCTCACCGCCTACGCGATCACCGGCTTCGGCCTCTCGCCGCAGCCCGTGTGGTATGACGGAGACCAGTTCTTCGCCGTTGCGCCGGATTTCGTCCCGGAAGGCTGGGAGAAGGTTTCGGCACTGCTTGCCAAGGCCCAGGATGAGGCGCTTGCCAAACGCGCGCCTGCGCTCGTGGCCGCAATCGCCAGGACGCCGGCCGGCCCGGTCGTGTTCCAGCACGTCAAGCTGTACGACTCGGATGCGCAGGTTTTTCGCGACGATATGACGGTCGAAGTTGCGGATGGCCGCATTGCGTACATCGGGCACGGCGCGCTACCGCCATTGCCTGCGACCGCGCAGACGATCGACGGCAGCGGCAAGACGCTCATTCCCGGTCTGTGGGACAATCACCAGCATTACGGCGACGACTCCACCGGGCC